>JBPBQN010000249.1:0-27496 GCA_050954865.1 Janthinobacterium lividum
GATGATGTGGAGCGTGAAAAATCTCGCAAAGCAATGAAAGAACCTTACCGCGCTTTGATTGGTCATTTCAGGCATGAGGTTGGCCATTATTACTGGGACAGGCTGATTGATAACTCCAAGTATTTAAAAGAATGCCGCATGATTTTTGGCGATGACCGCATGGATTACGCTGATGCTTTGCAAAGACATTACAAGCAAGGTGCGCCGGCTTATTGGAACCAGCATTTTATCAGTTCGTATGCCAGTTCTCATCCCTGGGAAGATTGGGCCGAAACTTGGGCGCATTACCTGCACATTATGGATACGCTGCAAACCGGTTATTCTTTTGGTTTGGGTTTGCATCCTCAGATTGCTGATCCAGATGATTTTTTAAATATTGAAGAACAACAGGATCCTTATCAACTAACTGATTTTGTTGCTATTATGAACAAATGGCTGCCGATGAGCATCGCCATGAACAGCATTAACCGTAGCATGGGCCACACCGATTTATATCCGTTTGTAATTATGGGTGATGTGATGAAAAAACTGACTTTCATTCATAAAGTATGTTATGAAAGCCGGATTGACTAAATTTAGGCCGATAAAAGAAGCATCAGCCTAAAATTAAATTAAAACCATTTCGCGGATTTCTTCAGAAATTTCGCGCGTAATTTTAATAATGTCTTCGGCAATTTGCGTGTTGTTCACCACAATTTTATCGCAAATCGGTTTGTACGGCAGCAAATATTCGTTGTAAGCCGGCATCACGTGGTTGGTCCATTTGTAATGCACATCTTCGGCAGAGTAACCGCGTTCAATCAAATCGCGTTTTAAGCGGCGATGCAAGGCGATTTCTTCTTCACTATCGATAAAAATCTTCATATCCAGCATTTCTGCCAGTGCTGTAAAATGTAGGATAAATAAACCTTCAATAATAATTACCGGAGCAGATTTAATTTCCAGCATTTTAGGCACAGCCGCCGCATTATTAAACGTATATTCCTTTTTATAAACTGTTTGATGGTTCAACAATTTTTGCGCATCCGCCATAAAAGCTTCCGCATCAATGGTTTTTGGCAGATCAAAATTGTACAGTTTGTTTTCCTCTTCTGTCATTCCTGCTGCAACCGGAATGTAATAATCATCCTGAGAAATCAAGCAAACTTCATCCGCAGCAAAATGCTCCAAAAAACAGTTTAAAAAAAACGTTTTGCCAGATCCACTTCCGCCGGCAATGCCAATTACATAAGGTTTATTCATTTGTGTTTGGGCTGCCGTAGCTCATGGTTACATAAAACCGTTTATCAATTGCACCTAAAGATTGCGCCACGTCTTTCGTCATCACAACAATCGCGTCTTTATTAGTTTCGTTCTCCGTAAAACTGCCCACCACTTTGGCAAAAGTAGTTTTGTTGGTGTTTGGGTTGGTGATGCGGATGATCGTGCCAATCGGCGCCGTACGATGCAATACATACTTCTTTTTCGCATCTAAATTTGGGTCATCAATCCAAACGGCTGCACCTTTTTCATTTTTTTCGGTGAGGCCGTAACGATTGTTGGGCAAACGACGGTTAGAACTGTCGGATGAATTGGTAATTCGTACAGAATCTTTCCGCAAAGTATTGTCCCGTGCAACAGTCGTACTTTCTACCGGCGGCGCAGCAATTACCGGTGCTGGAGCTAGTGTTTCTTCCCGTTTGATGCGTAAAATCTGACCGGCAGACAAACTGCTACTTTTTAAATTATTATAGCTGATGATGTCATCAACCTTAACCTGAAAACGGCGCGAAATAGCATAAAGCGTTTCTCCGGCAGAAACTTTGTATTGCGTATATTCTGGCGAGTTACCGTTTGTCGGCACATTATCCGCAACCGTTGTATTGGTTTTCTGTGGAGTTTGATTTTGGGTTGATGCTGTTTTTACCGGTGAAGAATTGGTGTTAAACGGACGATCAGTTGGCACTTTAATAATCGCGCCAATTTGCATTTTAGCGTTGTTGTTGTAATCCATCACATCTTTTGGCCGCACATTATAACGCCTGGCAATAGAATAATAATTGTCTTTCGGGTCGAGTTTGTGCAAAATAATCATCTTGCCGTTTTGGTTTTCCACGCCTACAGAATCTGCCAACGAAATTGCAAAAACAGAAGTTGAAAGACTTAGAAAAAACAGTACAGCAAATAAATACTTGGTTTTCGTCATTTCTTTAATTCCTAATTAAGGTTTAAAACTTTCAGGATAATTTTATTTTTAAGATAAATCAAATGATTTTTAACTATGATAAACGCTTCGGGCTGCAACTTTTGTATCTGCTCGTTCAATAAATCCTGATAAACAATTAGATCATTTTCCAGGATGAAAAGCTGTTGCTGCAAAGCGCCGTTTTTTTGTGTGTGCAAAGATATAATTAAGTACGAATTGTAGTTTAAACTGCTAATTTCTCCAACAATTTCATCCGAAATTAAATCAGACAAATTTTTAGGCGGTAAAAACAGCATCTGCGGATAATCAATCTGCTGAAAATCATCCGGCAAATCATCCGGTTTTTGTACTATTTTTCCGGTTTCATACTCCAGCAAAACCGTTTTTTTAGTTTGAAACCGCTGATCCGCAGCCAGCAAACCTGCGTTGGTAAAAGCTTCTAGCGATAAATTATAATCTGCCCAAACCTGCTTTCCGGAAAATGCATTTAATGCAATTATCGCTTTATGTTCCGGACTTTGTGCCGAAGAATAACCATGTAAAAACAGCATTCCGTTGCGGCTGCCTTCCATTCCGATCAGCCATTTTTCCTCCAAAACCAATTCGTCAAAATAATTTTCGCCGGTTTTCAGGTTAAAAGAAGAAAACGCAACGGTATGATTTGCTGCATTTCGGGTTTCTACAAACAGAAGTTCCGAGTTAACATCAACTTCCAACTTCCAGATCAAACCAGCAAAAACATGTTCAATAATCGGGTTTGTTAACATTTCATGCAAAATAGCTGATAATTTTTGAATTGCCCTTCCACAAAAACAATCCTGAAAGCGGTGGGTTTATGATTGAAAATAAACCATGGAAGCAGAAGCAATAAGTTTAGAAGAAAAAGAAATCCGTCCGGTTGTAGATCATTTAAATGATTTGCTGGCTAATTATCATATTCATTATCAAAAAATTCGTGGCTGCCACTGGAACGTAAAAGGTCATCAGTTTTTTACTTTACACGTTAAATTTGAAGAATTATATACGGTTGCTTTAACCACAATTGATGAGTTGGCAGAGCGTATTTTAACTTTGGGCAAGCCGCCGTACAGCACTTTTAACGATTATATTAAAATATCCAGAATCAAAGAAATAAACACCATTGGCTTAGATGAAGATGGCATGGTAAAAGCTTTGGTTGATGATATGGCGATTTTAATTGAGCTGGAACGTGAAATTTTAGATGTTACAGCAGATGCAAACGATGACGGAACCAATGATATGGTAAACGGATTTATGCAATATATTGAAAAAAATACCTGGATGCTGCGTTCGTTTTTAAATCAGGATTAAGTATTTGTTGCGAAGTTGAAGGAGCGAAGAGCGGTTTTTAAATGCTGATTTCTCATGCTTCTTTTATCAGCTAAAAAACCTCGTTTGTGATAAGCAAACGAGGTTTTTTGTTTTTATACTGATGAAAGAAGCATCATTCGGTAACCACTGCGCCGCCTTTATACAGCTGTTTCTGATATTTTAAAGATGGCGATTTGATAAATTCGCCTAAACCTAAACGCGGCCACATTTCATCCACTTTCTCAATTACTTCGGTTGTATTTGCCAGGATGTTTGGCCAATCGCGTTCAAAACCATCGAGTTCTTTGGTTTTTCGCGTTCCATCAAAACCAATGTGCGAAAGGCTTTGATTGTTTTTGGCTTTAATTACAAAAGCATCACGTTTTGGATCGATGTTGTTGGCAAAACGCCAAACTGCATCTGCCGTATCCGAAATATCGATCGTATGATCTAAATAGATAACCACTTTCACATTGTCCAGCAAACCTTGCTTAAATAAATTTCGGTTGAGGTTTTCAATTTGTTCCGGTTCGGTTTTTTCTACCGAAATGAATATCAATGAAATTCCTAAAGCCAGCAGCGAATCATTGATATCTGCAATGGCCGGATTTTGGATTTTAATGGCTTCTTTGTTTAAAGCCGATGCTGTTTTTACCGGTGTTTTTTCATCAGATCGTAATTCTTCCGGTAATTTTTGGGTTGCATCGATTCCCATTTTTCCGCCAAAAGCAGCTTTAGAGCAGGAGTGATCCAATACATCCATCGGACCGGAAGTGAAGATGAAATCCTGCTGCGGATCAATGTTTTCCGAAATATATTTGGCAACGGCTGCATTATCCTGAATATCGACATCGCCGTCCACAATTACAATCATTTTGGTAAACATCATCTGGCCGGCGCCCCAAAGCGAATTCATTACTTTCATGGCTTGTCCGGGATAATCTTTTTTGATTTTTACGATAGCCAAATTGTGGAAAACGCCTTCCATCGGCAGCACCATATCAATGATTTCCGGAACCATCGTCATTTTAATTGGGGCGAGGAAAATGCGCTCTGTTGCTTTTCCAATCCAGGCGTCTTCCTGCGGCGGAATGCCCACAATTGTTGCCGGGAAAACGGCATTTTTCCGGTGTGTGATGGCTGTGATATGAAACTTCGGATACCAATCTGCCAGTGAATAATAACCAGTATGATCGCCAAACGGACCTTCCCAAATGTAATCTTCTTCCGGATCAACGTAACCTTCAATAATAAAATCCGCATCCGCCGGAACCTGTACATCTTGGGTTAAACACTGCACCAATTCTACTTTTTTCTTCCGCAGAAAACCGGCCAACATATATTCATCAATGCCATCCGGAAGCGGAGCAGTTGCGGCATATGTATAAGCCGGATCACCTCCTAAAGCAACAGCAACTGGCATTTTTTTGCCTAATTTTTTATATTCTTGAAAATGGCGCGCCGAAACTTTGTGCTTGTGCCAGTGCATTCCGGTTAGTTTTGGTTTGAAAACCTGCATTCGGTACATGCCCACATTCCGGATTCCGGTCAATGGATCTTTGGTGTGAATAACCGGCAACGTAATAAACGGACCGCCATCTTCCGGCCAGCAGGTTAAAACGGGTAATTTGGTAATGTCGGGATCAGTCATCACCACTTCCTGGCAGGCACCTTTGCCGGAAATTGTTTTTGGCATCCAGGAAGAAATTTGGCCCAGCTTCGGCAGCATTTTTAGCTTATCTAAAATACTGTCTTTCGGGCCGGTCAGTGTTTTAAATAAACCTTCAATTTCTTTAGAAATATCATCCATCGAATCTACGCCCAAAGCCATGCACATTCGTTTGTAGTTTCCCATGGAATTAATCAGCACCGGAAAATCATAACCTGTATTTTCAAATAAAAGTGCAGGGCCGTATTGCTTGGAAACGCGATCGGTAATTTCTGTGATCTCTAATTTCGGATCAACTTTTTCCTTAATCCGAACCAGTTCTCCAGCCTTTTCAAGCGTATCTATAAAGTGTTGCAGGTTTTTGTAAGCCATAATATTTTGCGTTATGCTAAGGTCAGGTTAATTGCTGATACTTCTTTTAGCACATAAAAAAAGCCGCTGTTTTTGACAGCGGCTTTACATTCAGAATTTTAATTGTTTAAAAACGCATTCCTAAGGTTAGGAAAGCATTATTATAAGTATTTTTCAGGTTAGCTGTAGGACTTGAAACGCTGTTGTATGCAGGATCAAGTTCATAAGGATAAACGGTAACGTTATGCATTACATATTGATAAGTTGCATCAATATAATATTTGCCAAAACGGTAACCTATACCTGCACTACTGGTTTTTATCGGGCTGCCGATACCAACTTCCGGATTGCCTTGGTAATTAAAACCTCCTCTGATAAAGAAATCTTCTATTTTAGCTTCTGCACCGATACGTGCATTTACGGTTGATTTATAAATACGTGAAATATCAAAATTATCTTGGGAAGCATCATAATCACCGCTGCTTAAGCGCATTCCTTTATAATCCACATATTCCACATCACCAGAAATAAAACCATATTTTCCTACAAAAACGGATACACCTCCGTTTACTTTCATAGGAGTACGTAAATTATAAGTAGTTAAATAAGGCTGGTTACCAGTACTGTTGCCATATGCAGGCGGATCTTGCGTGTAAAGTGTTTGCAAGGCTTCTGCATAATTATCTGTAACTGTCATCCAAGTTGGTGTGGTGAAAGAAGCACCGATGCGCACAGCTTCAACTGGTTTGTATATGAAACCAACTTTTGCGTTAAAACCAGTTCCGATTGTGGATTGATCCTGATAATATTGAGAACTATAACCAGAATTGGCAGCAACACTGTTTATGAGAATAGATGCTGTACCGGTTTCATTAAAGCTTCTGCTTGTGTTATACCTTAAACTTGTTATACCGATACTAACTCCTAAATACAATTTGTTACTATAATTTGCTCCTGCTGCTAGATTGAATTCAGATTGTCCTCCATTACTAACAGAACTATTAATTTGATTAGTAGGAGAAATTACATTTGATTTATATGCATTGGGTGTATTATAAAAATCAATCAACGATTGATTGTAAGCCCAGGCTTGTAGCGTCCCACTGGAAAGTCCTGCACCACCATTAGCTGCGTTATCAATATTTGCATATTGAGCATAAGAATTTGCAATAGAACTATTCGGATTGTTTCCAGAATAATAATCAGTTCTGTAAAAATTATTTGTACGATTGTAAGATGCCCCTAAGTTAAAACTCAGCCAGCCTTTGGTTTTGTCCCGCCCGCGTTGTGTGCTTAATCTGTTGTAAAAAACAACGGAAGCATTATTTAAATTTACATGGTTGTTATTGCTGTTATTATTGTTTCCAAAATAGCTTGACTTTACACTTGTGTTATCAAATTCCGGAGTTACACTTAATTCTGATTTTGTAAAAAAGCCAATTCCTGCGGGGTTACCACTAACTGAACTAAGATCACCACCAACAGCTGTTGAAGCACCGCCAATAGCTTTGATACGTGAAGTGGCACCAGTTTGTGATTGTGAAAAGCGAAAAGCATCACCACTGTATTGCGCATAGGAAGCCTGAGCGGCTGCTACTATAGCAACCGCTGTTAAAGTATATTTTAAATTCATATTATTTATAAAAGAGACAACAATTATATTATCCTCGGCCTCCGCGACCTGAACTAACCCGGCCACCACCGCCACCGCCAAATCCGCCACCGCCCATTGAAGAGCCTGAAGGTGCATTATAACTTGGATAAGAACGTTGAGGGGTGCTTTGTATTGTTGGGCGCTGGCTATATCCACTTCCGTTATAAGTTCTGCCATTTACAGAACTTCTGATAGCTGAACCATTAGATAATGATCCGCGGTAGGTAGCATTAGGATTTCCATTACCTCTGTAAGGTCTTCCGCCATAAGAACTAACAGAACCATAGCTGGAATATAAACCACCATATCCGTAACCACCTAAACCGTAATAACCACCACCATAAGCATAAGGCGAATAAAAAGAGTATGGAGAATAAAAAGAATACGGAGAATAGCCATATAACGAACCTAAGCCGTAACCTAATCCCAAACCTAAACCAGCTCCATAGTAAGAGTTGTAAAATCCATCATAAGCAAAAGGTGAATATCCGCCGAAACGGTTGATACGAGAAGCATAATTATCATAATAACCATCATTCCGGTAAGAACGATCATTGCTGGCATATTCTACTGCGTCACCAGCTTTTGCTTTTGAAAAATAAACGTCGTCATTGTAGTCTTTTTGCTGGGCAGCAAATTTATTTGTTGAACAAGCTCCTAATATCACCATGCTCATCATTGCAATCCCTTTTAAGATCTTCGTTTTCATTGTATCGATTTGTTAAAGTGTAAAAGTTTATAATAGCTATAAATTTATAAATTTGAATTTAAAATTACGCAACTTATTTATGTCAAAATTCATTCCATTCTATGAGCAAGAGTATTATTAGTAAAGACGAAGATTATTCGCAATGGTTTAATGAATTAGTAATAAAATCTGATTTAGCTGAACATTCTGCTGTTCGGGGCTGTATGGTGATTAAACCTTACGGATATTCCATCTGGGAAAAAATGCAAGCTGCTCTGGATCAGATGTTTAAAGATACAGGCCACAGCAATGCTTATTTTCCGTTATTTATTCCGAAATCATTTTTTTCTAAAGAAGCCAGTCACGTTGAAGGTTTTGCTAAAGAATGTGCTGTGGTAACGCATTATCGTCTTAAAAATGATGCAGATGGAAATATTGTGGTTGATGAAGATGCCAAGCTGGAAGAAGAACTGATCGTTCGCCCAACATCCGAAACCATCATCTGGAACACTTACCGCGGTTGGATTCAGTCGTATCGGGATTTGCCATTGTTAATTAATCAATGGGCTAACGTGGTTCGTTGGGAAATGCGCACCAGATTATTTTTGCGCACCACAGAATTTTTATGGCAGGAAGGCCATACGGCACATGCAACCGCTGAAGAAGCCATTGCAGAAACCGAACAAATGCTGAATGTGTATGCTGATTTTGTTGAAAATTGGCTGGCTTTGCCTGTAATAAAAGGTAAAAAAACTGCTAATGAGCGTTTTGCAGGAGCTTTGGATACTTATTGCATTGAAGCTTTAATGCAAGATGGGAAAGCGTTGCAGGCCGGAACTTCGCATTTTTTAGGACAAAATTTTGCCAAAGCTTTCGATGTAAAATTCTCCGACAAAGAAAATAAACAGGATTACGTATGGGCAACTTCCTGGGGCGTTTCTACGCGGATGATGGGCGCACTGGTTATGGCGCATTCTGATGATGCCGGGTTGGTTTTGCCACCGAAACTTGCTCCGTTTCAGGTTGTGGTTGTACCGATTTACAAATACGATGAAGAGCTTGAAAACATCTCTGCATTTGTAACCGAACTCACAAAAAACCTTCGTAAAAGAAGCATCCGTATTAAGTTTGATAATCGTGATACGCAACGTCCTGGTTTTAAATTTGCCGAATACGAACTGAAAGGCGTTCCGCTGCGGATAGCCATAGGCAGCCGTGATATGCAAAACGGAACAGTTGAACTAGCCCGCCGCGATACCAAAACCAAAGAAACTGTTCCGCAGGAAGGTTTGGCTGAGCGAATTGAAGTTTTACTGGAAGAAATTCAGCAAAATATCTACCAAAAAGCGTTAAAATTCCGAGATGAAAACATCACTAAAGTTGATACTTACGAAGAATTTAAACGCTTGTTAGATGAAAAACCAGGTTTCCTTTCCGCACATTGGGACGGCACCAGCGAAACCGAACAACGTATCAAAGAAGAAACCAAAGCTACCATCCGCTGCATTCCGTTAGATAATCCGCATGAAGAAGGCGTTTGCATCCTCACCGGAAAACCTTCTACGCAACGGGTTTTATTTGCGCGGGCATATTAAATCAGTTGCCGGTTGCGAGTTTTTTAGTTGCCGGTTCATGCTTCTTTTATCGACCTAAATTTAGTGTGAATTATTTAGAACTAAAACCCACAACCGGCAACTTACAACTCAAAAACTGAACCATGAAATTCGCAACAAAAGCCATACATGCAGGCCAGGAGCCTGACCCAACAACCGGTGCCGTGATGACGCCGATTTACCAAACTTCTACTTACTGGCAAAAATCGCCTGGAGATAACAAAGGTTACGAGTATTCGCGCGGCACAAACCCAACCCGAAAGGCCTTGGAAGATTGTTTGGCTGCGCTGGAAAATGGTCAGTTCGGATTGGCTTTTTCAAGCGGAATGGGCGCAACCGATGCCGTAATGAAAATGCTTCGTCCCGGTGATGAGGTGATTACCGGCAACGATTTATACGGCGGCTCATACCGCATGTTTACTAAATTGTACGCGCCTTATGGCATCAAATTTCATTTTGTAGATTTTGCTGATCCGGAAAATATCCGGCAATACATCAACCAAAACACCAAATTGATTTGGATGGAAACGCCAACAAATCCAACCATGCGCATTGTGGATATCGAGGCCGTTGCCAAAATCTCCAAGGAAAATAATGTTTTGTTAACGGTTGATAACACTTTTGCTTCACCTTATTTGCAGAATCCGCTGGATTTGGGTGCTGATATTGTGATGCATTCCGTTACCAAATATTTAGGCGGACATTCGGATGTGGTGATGGGCGCGCTGATTATGAATGATGAAAAATTGTATAAAGATTTATTTTTCATTTACAACGCAACCGGCGCAACTCCTGGTCCGCAGGATAGTTTCTTAGTTTTACGCGGCATCAAAACGTTGCATTTACGTATGAAAGCGCATTGCGAAAATGGCCGTCAAATTGCAGCTTTCCTAAAAAATCATCCAAAAGTTGACAAAGTTTACTGGCCCGGTTTTCCGGATCATCCAAACCATGAAATCGCCAAAAAGCAAATGCGTGATTTTGGCGGCATGATTTCTTTCACGCTAAAAGAAGCATCGCTGGAAGAAACGTTTCGGGTGGCTGGTTCTTTCCAGGTTTTTACGCTGGCAGAATCATTGGGCGGCGTAGAATCTTTGGTAAATCATCCGGTTACGATGACGCACGCTTCCATTCCAAAAGAAGATCGTGATAAAGTTGGTGTTACGGATAATTTGTTGCGTTTAAGTGTGGGAGTTGAGGATATTGAGGATTTGCTGGAGGATTTGAAGCAGGTGTTGAGCTGATAAAATAGTAAATTTGACTTTATTTTTCTATCACTTTAATGAAGGATTAATTGCATTTTTTAATGTCTCTAAAAATCTATATATTATTATAGGTGAGCTATTAATAGTATTATCATATAGATATTAATCCTGTAGTGTTTCAAAAATTTGCCGGTAAGTAAGTAATTCATTATTTATGTCTTGCCAAATTGTTTCAGGTGTCAAGCCTAAAGGAAGACTTGGGTCTAATGATGGTGTCGTTGCTTTCATAATTTCCAAAAGTGCGTCACCATCTATTAAATCCAATTCAAGCCTGGTTTGGGTTAACTTTAGTTTTTGGGGAACCTGATATGTATTTCTTGTAAAACGTTCTGCTGTAGTTACAAAAATTCCTTTTTGAAATCCTGCAATCACCATTGCACCCACAAAATTTCTAACTTCATGAATTGATTCTATTTCACGATTAACTCTTCGTTTTACTTGCACTGCTGTTTTTATGGATGTATTATCATAGCAAATATATAGGTCAATACCTCCATCAGGAGTATTCACTTTAAAAGTCGTATAAAAAACATCGCATGATAAATGTTCCTTTAAGATATCTCTAACTAATTCTTCTGCTTTGGATGCCGCAATAAATCGTCTATCGCTCCAATTGCTCAAAAGATGTTTTTTAGATTATCAATTTCAACTTCATTACTTGCAATATCAATCGTATCTAAAATCGAGTGATATTGATATGCCCAATTTATTTTAGAGTTATTTTCAAAATCAAATTCTTGCCTCAACTGCCACCAACCACACTTGTAACAAAAAAATAAAAGATTTATTGAATCGTAAAGCTTTTCTTTAATTTTAATAGAGTCTAATCTTTTATTCTCATATTTTTTAAATGGATTGTTACAATTTGCTGTATCAAACGATTTACGAACATTTATTCCAATTAAATCGTCCCCATCATGCTCCGTATCAACATGATCATGAACTTGATAAGCTTTGTAAAAAAGTCGTTTAGTTTTACTCATGTAATTATAAGTGCTGATTATTAAAAATATTAAGTTAATTTATCATATTTATTAGAGCTTAATCTAATAATATTTTGTCCATAGAAGTTATAACTAATAATATTATTAATCATTTCATCTTCTAAATTAAAGATTAATTATTGCTAGTTTTTAAAAAGCTTTTACATCTACTTTTGGCTAATGTTCAAAAACCTCAAACTCTTCCTCGATTCTAAAGTCGTTCAATACAACCAACCAGCATTTATTGAAAATGATCCCATCATTATTCCGCATCAATTTACCAAAAAGCAGGATATTGAAATTATGGGATTTTTTGCAGCCATTTTAGCTTGGGGACAACGCAAAACCATCATCAATAAATGCCAGGAATTGATCGAACGGATGGAAAATTCACCTTTTCATTTCATTCAAAACCACCAGGAAACAGATTTGAAATCTTTATTGGGTTTCAAGCATCGCACTTTTAACGATACTGATTTGCTCTATTTTATCGCTTTTTTCAAACAACATTATCAGCAATACGAATCGTTGGAAGACGCATTTTTTACCGGTAAAAACATCACGACAGAAGGTATGCTGAATCATTTCCGCAGCTACTTTTTTTCGTTGCCGGATTTTCCGCGGCGGACGATTAAGCATGTTTCTTCTCCGCAGCAAAAATCTGCCTGCAAACGGCTGAATATGTTTTTGCGCTGGATGGTTCGGAAAGATGCTAATGGTGTTGATTTTGGGATTTGGGAGAAAATTAGTCCGGCAGATTTAATTTGTCCCTGCGATTTGCACGTGGATCGTGTGGCGCGAAAACTGAAACTGATCACCAGAAAACAAACCGACTGGCAAACGGCCGTGGAGCTGACGGAAAAGCTGCGTGAATTTGATCCGCTCGATCCGGCAAAGTATGATTTTGCTTTGTTTGGATTAGGAATTGAAGAGCGTTGGGGCGATGGTTTCGACCTAAATAAAATGGTTGATTGATCTAAAATTTCCTTCTATCTTTAACCAACCAATTTTTATCTGATGAAAAAAGCTTTTTTTACCTGCAGTTTTTTGCTGCTTACTTCTTTGTTTGTATTGAAAAATGCTGCCTCGGCACAAGTTAGTCCAACGGTTGATCACATTACCGTTTACGTGGTTGATCTGCAAAAAAGCAGTGATTTTTACAAAAATGTAATGCTGCTGAAAGAAATTCCGGAACCTTTCCATGATCAGCGGCACGTTTGGCTGCGCATTGGTCCGCACACACAACTGCACATTGTAAAAGGTGCAAAGGAAATTGTGAAACGTGATATCAACATTCATCTAGCTTTCAACGTGCCGGTAATTGAAGATTTTGCCGCGCATTTGGATAAAATGAACGTTAAATATGGCAACTGGAAAGGCGACAGCAAATCGCCGGAGTTGCGGCCTGATGGCGTGAAACAAATTTATTTTCAGGATCCGGATAACAATTGGATTGAAGTGAATACGGATAAGTTTTAGTAAATTTAGGTTTGATAAATTATCAATGTGAAAACGCTTACTGTAAATATTGATAACGAAAAAAATCTGGTAGTGATGGAAGAAATACTAACCAGATTTGGTTTACCTTATCAAATTGATTCTTACCAATTTACGGAAAAAGAAATTGAAGGTTTATTGCAAACTAAACAAGCATTTTTGGCTGGGAAAAGCAGTGCACGTAACTGGACAGACATTGAACAAGAGTTGAACAATGCCTACAACTAAGCTAACTAAGCTATTAAATAGAGCAGAAAGTGAACTGACAGATTCCTGTATCTGGTATGAAAAACAGCAAAAAGGTCTCTCAAAATTATTTAGAAAAGAAATTAGTAGTGTTTTGAAAGGGATCAGTTCCAATCCATATTTATACAATTATCGTTATGGTACAGATCTCTGGTTTGCTGCATTAAATCAATTTCCTTTTGTATTGATTTATTGGTTCAATGAAGAAGCAGGCAGATACGATTTTTGTAGCATCAATTTTCCATACTAAAAGAAACCCAGAATTTTAAATTATTCAAAATTTAGGTTAATAAAAGAAGCATCGTCTTTTTAGTTTTTCTCTTTTGGAGATATATAATGCTTCTTTTATTAACCTAAATTTTTGGTGAATTATTTGCTGCCAATATCTGGTTTTGAGGCGGCAGCAGTTACGGGTTTTGCATTTTTTACATATTTATCCAACCACTGGTTTTGCTCCCAAAGCTTGTGCAGCAGGTTTTCTTTGCCGCGGTAACCATGCGCTTCGTAAGGCAAATACACAAAACGAACGGTGCCGCCCAAGCCTTTGATCGCTGCAAACAAACGCTCGCTGTTGATGGGGAAAGTGCCGGGATTATCATCCGCATCGCCATGAATTAATAGGATTGGCGTTTTGATTTTATCGGCATAACTAAACGGACTCATATCATAATACAGCTTCGGATCATCCCAATAAGTACGGTCTTCATTCTGAAAACCAAACGGTGTTAAAGTACGATTGTAGGCACCACTTTCGGCTAGACCAGCTTTAAATAAGTTGGTGTGCGCCAGTAAGTTGGCCGTCATGAACGCACCGTAACTGTGGCCGCCAACCGCAACTCGATTACGATCACCAACGCCCATTTCTGCCAGTTTGTTGATGGCGGCTTCGGCGTTTAGTTGCAATTGTTCTACAAAAGTATCGTTGGGTTTTTTGCCTTCTTTGGCTACAATCGGCATTTCGGCGTTATCTAAAACGGCATAACCATTGGTCACAAAGAACACCGGACTACCGCCGCCAATCGTAGTAAAACGATATTTAGAACCGCGGATTTGAGCTGCATCTGCTGCCGAATTAAACTCGCGCGGATAAGCCCAAATCAACACTGGCAGCGGACCATCTTTTTCTTTGTTATAACCTGCGGGAAGGTATAAATCGCCTGTTAAATCCACGCCATCGCTTCTTTTATAGGTAATTTTTTGCTTACTCACACCAACCATTTGCGGGTATGGATTGGTAAAACTGGTAATCGGCTTTTCGGCAGTTTTTGCTGTTAAATCTTTCAGAAAATAATTAGGTACGTCTTTTTGCGATTCTTTCCGGGTGATCAGTGTCAGTTTATTCGGGTCGATCACATCCACCACAAACTCATAAGTTCCTTCTGCACAGCGCCAAATAATTTCGTTTTGTTTGGATGCCAGATCAAACTTCGCTAAAAACGGTAAATCGCCTTTTGCGGAAGCACCGGTAATATTGTTCATCAAAATTTTGCTGCCGTTATCTGTGGTTTGGATTACATTTCGACCAAACTTATTTTTCACCATAATTGGATCGCCCGGATCGCTGTAAGCATCGGTTTGGTTGCGTTCTAATAATTTCTCCAAATTTCCCGTGCTGCTGTTGTAACGGCTCAATCTTTCGGTCTGTTTTGAACGCAATCCTTCAGAAACCAAAGCCAAATTAGCATTTCCCCAAGTGGTTCCGCGGTAACGTAATTGTGTTTTAAACAATTCTTTGGGCGAGCCGGTAAAAGGCGCAGGCAACGCATAAACGGCATCATGGAAATCCACTTTTCTGCGGATCAAACCGCTGTCTAAGGGTTGCGCCCAGGTAATGGTTGCAGCTTCATCATCGCGCCAGTCAAACCCGCGAGGAATATTTTGCGTGTTATCGTAACCGGAAGGTGTGGCTTCCCGCGAAGGTAAATCAGCTAAAACTTTCAGGCTTGTTCCGCCTAAATCCGTAATGGTAACAGTTGATGGAAAGCCTTGTGCCGTAACCAAATAAGAAAAAGGTTTGCGCAAAGTGCGTTCCAGCAAATATTTTTTATCCGGCGATATAGCTGTTGAAGCGTAAATCATCGGTTTGCCGATGGCTGTTTCTACGCCATTTTTATTGCTGACTAACTGCGAAGTAGCATAAAAGTCAAACAAAGCCTCATCGTAAGGCGATTTAATTAAATCTTCATACGTGGCACTTGGTGCCGTTTTGCCCAGATTTTGCTGTACGGTTGGTCCTTTTGGCATCAGCGGTTTGGCCGGTGCCGCACTGGCTGGTTTCAGGGTTACGCGGTATAAAATTGTGCTGTTATCTTCCCAGGTCAGGCCGCTGCCCAACACAATATTCAACGGTTTTTTATTGATTTTTAAGGCTTTGTGCGTTAACACGTCAATCTCGTACAAATCTACACTGTTGGCATTGGTTTGGGTGAAAACGATTTTCTTTTCATCCGGGCTCCAGCTTGGCGCACCAGCCAGCAAAGGTGAAGGCAAACCTGTAACCTGAAAACTCTGGTTGGTTTTGATGTTTTTCAGCGTAAAATTATTAATCACCAGCAATTGCCTGCTTGGTGCAAAATTATTTGGGTTGATGCGCAATCCGGCAATGCGCAGTTCTGGCCGCGCCAGTTCTTCTACAGAAGGGTAGGAGTTGCGGTCCATCAGCAACATCCAATCAGCTTTGGTATCGATACTGGCGTTGGGCGTTGGCTTGGCCAGCAGCAAATCGGCCATGGCTTTTGGCGGCAACTGGTAACTTACGGCATCTTGCGCTTCGGCACAAAAACCCGAAATTATCAGTGCTAAAAAGAGTATTGGTTTTTTCATCGTTCAACGTTTCTAAAATCCAATTTACTGCTTTTATTTAAGCTGATGTGTAATAATTTTACTACGGAAAAAAATTATTTGCTGAAAATGCTTCTGGCTAACTTCCTGCGTTTATTTTTCAAAAACAATCCGTTTTAACAAATAAATAAATCAAATTTGCCACGTTTCAATACAAAAAAAGCATCAAACTAAAACAGAAATACAAGTACTACCTAATGATATTATTAAGACACCTGCGCCCAAAATTGCTGATACTTCTTTTACCGATACTTTTTTGTGATGCAGCCATCGCCCAAAATTTACCCTATAAAAACAGTACGCTGCCGATGGATGCGCGCGTAAAAGATTTGCTTTCGCGCTTAACGCTGGAAGAAAAAGTTTCGCTGATGGGTTATCGCAGTAAAGCTGTTCCGCGCTTAAATATTCCGGCTTACAACTGGTGGAACGAAGGTTTGCATGGTGTAGCGCGTGCCGGCGAAGCAACCGTTTTTCCGCAGGCAATTGGCATGGCGGCTACGTTTAATCCGGGTTTATTACAGCAGGTTGCGGATGCGATTTCTACGGAAGCACGTGCAAAATACAACCTTTCTACCGCGCAGGATAAACATTTGATGTATATGGGATTGAGTTTTTGGTCGCCCAACATCAATATTTTCCGTGATCCACGCTGGGGCCGTGGTCAGGAAACTTACGGCGAAGATCCATTTCTCACTTCACAAATGGGAACCGCTTACGTGAAAGGAATGCAGGGCAATGATCCATTGCATTTAAAAGTATCGGCAACGGCCAAGCATTTTGTGGCGCACAGCGGACCGGAAGCCACGCGCGATGAATTTAATGCCGTTGTAGATGAAAAAGATTTACGCGATACGTATCTGTATGCTTTCCACAAACTGGTTGATAATGGCGTAGAATCTGTAATGACGGCTTATAACCGTGTAAACGGACAGCCAAATTCCATCAGTTCATCGTATTTGCATGATATTTTAATTAAAGAATGGGGCTTTAAAGGCCACGTAGTTACCGATTGCGGTGCGCTGGATGATGTTTTTCTTCGCCACAAAACTCTGAAAAATGGTGTAGAAACAGCCGCAGCAGCCATCAAAGCTGGTATCAATTTAGATTGTTCGGCTATTTTGCAGGATGATGTGCTGGCTGCCGTCAACCAGAAATTATTAACAGTAAAAGAAGTAGATGCCTCGCTAACCAAAGTTTTGCGCACCGAGTTTAAACTTGGTTTTTATGATGATCCGCAGCAAAGCAAATTTTACAACTACGGTGCCGATAGCATCAGTAATGTAGCACACATTGCTTTGGCGCGCAAAGTGGCGCAGCAAAGCATGGTGCTCCTCAAAAATAAAAACCAACTTTTACCCCTTAAAAACAGTAGTTACGATGCCATTACCGTTTTGGGTACCAACGCGGCTTCGCTGGATGCGATGGTTGGAAGTTATCACGGTGTAAGCAGCAAAATGGTGGATTTTGTTTCTGGAATTACCGCTGCCGTTGGCCCGGGTAAACGCGTAGAATATGATTTGGGTTCTGATTACAGCGATACCACGCATTTCGGCGGCATCTGGGCCGCCGGAAACAGTGATGTTACCGTTGCCATAATTGGACTTTCACCAGTTTTGGAAGGAGAAGCCGGTGATGCATTTTTATCTGCAACCGGCGGCGATAAAGCCAACCTGAGTTTGCCCGACGGAAATATTGCTTTTATGAAAGCATTGCGAAAAGGCAATCCCACAAAACCAATTATTGCGGTAATTACGGCTGGAAGTGATGTAGATGTGGCTGCTATTGAGCCTTATGCAGATGCTGTTATTCTGGCCTGGTACCCTGGTCAGCAAGGCGGAAATGCACTGGCCGATTTACTTTTTGGCAAAGTTTCGCCTTCCGGACATTTGCCATTAACATTTTACCGTTCAACCAATAATCTGCCAGCTTATAACAGTTACGCGATGAAAGGCAGAACGTACCGTTATTACGCCGGACCAGTGCAATATCCGTTTGGTTTTGGACTGAGTTATACCACTTTTGATTACAGCTGGAAAAATATGCCGCAAAAACAGTATGCCGCAAATCAAACGATTACCTTCTCTGTAGCCGTAAAAAATACCGGAAAAATGGATGCGGATGAAGTTGTTCAAGCTTATATTCAATATCCAAATCTGGAAAGAATGCCTTTAAAAGAACTGAAAGGTTTTAAACGGATCAGCGTAAACCAAGGCGGCGAGCAAATTGCTGAAATTAAAATTCCGGTTGCTGAGTTGAAAAAATGGGATTTACAAAACCATCAATTTCAGCTGTACAAAGGCGAATACAAAATTATGGTTGGGAGCGATTCGGCTATGCCAAAACTGAATGCTGTTTTTACCGTATCAAAATAGGTTTTTGTGGAGACGTTGCACACAACGTCTCCACAAAAAATTAATCGTTTATCTTAACCAAAGCTTCTTTTGTAAAAGTGCCTTTTGGTGCTTGCAAGTTGTACGTTAGCAATTACTGAAATAAAAAACAGGACAAGCATTGGGATTGTACTTTTCATGAGATTTGTTTTAGTTTATAAGAAATCAGTTACATAATTTAAGCTAACTTGCTGATTTATAAATATAAAATAAACCTTAAAAATATTTTCAGCTTACCAGACTTTATTATTCAAACTACTTTCCTGCAATTTCCACCAATTGCTTAACAATTTCCGCATCCGTTTCCTCCATCAAAAACTCCTCTTCAAAAGTTCCTGTTCTCACTTCCTTAAAAAACATTTCACTTTGAGAAACGCTCTTTGCGGTAGAGTGATATTCTGTTGCGCCAGTTTGCTCAATCAGTTCGCGAAGATTTTCCGGACGAATGCCTGCGCCGGGCATAATCGAAATCCGTCCTGCCGCTTGTTTAATTAAGCTGGAAATCATCAATGCTCCTTTTACCGCACTAGTTTCCGTGCCGGAAGTGAGGATACGCTCAAAACCCATTTTGATAATTTCTTCTAAAGCCTGATACGGATTTTTACAGCGATCAAATGCACGATGGAAAGTTGTGCCCATACTTCCGGCAATTTCTTTCAGTTCGAGGCAACGTTTCGTATCGATTTCGCCATCAGCTTTCAAAATTCCGAAAACAACGCCGTCACAACCTAAATTACGGCATTGCTGCACATCAGCTTTCATCACTTCAAACTCTAAATCAGAGTAAAAAAAATCGCCACCGCGCGGCCGGATAATTGGATAAAGTTTTATGCGGAGATTTTTACGCGCTAAAAGAAGCATTCCGTAAGATGACGTGGTGCCGCCATCTTTCAGATTATCGCAAAGTTCCACGCGATAAGCGCCGCCTTGCTGCGCGGCCAAAGCGGAAGTGACCGAACCTGCGCAAATTTCAATTTTAAGCATTCCTGATTAGTAAACGCTTTTACCTTTGATCAGCAAATCCTGTTTTTCGGCATTGCAAACCGCAAACGAAAAGCCTTTTTGAATCGCATAAGCACCGTATTCGCCTTTTTTGTTGATCGCCAGAAAGCCAACCTGCAACGTTTTAGACAATTCGGGTTTCTTGCGGATGATGCGGTTTACAGCTTCTTTGCAGGCATCCTCAGGTTTATAGCCTTGTCGCATCAGTTCCACCACTAAAAAACTGCCTACATTGCGGATCACTTCTTCGCCAACGCCGGTGGAAGTAGCGCCGCCAACTTCATTATCTACAAACAGTCCGGCTCCAATAATCGGACTATCGCCCACACGACCATGCAGTTTCCAGGCCATGCCGCTGGTGGTGCAGGCACCCGAAATATTGCCCGACGCATCCAAAGCCAACATGCCTATGGTATCATGGTTGTACTGGTTTCCGGGAAGTTTTTTGGGCGAATAAAGCTTGTTCTCCGTATTGATTTCCGGTTTGTATTGAGCTGTTTTGAGCCATTCTTTCCATGCTTTTTCTGATTCTGCCGTTAACAAAACTTTCTTTTTAAAACCGTTTTCCAAAGCGAATTGCGTGGCACCTTCGCCAACCAACAAAACATGCGGCGTTTTTTCCATCACCATGCGAGCCACCGAAATCGGGTGATCAATATATTCCATCGCTGCCACGCCGCCGCAATTACCTTTCTCGTCCATAATGCAGGCATCCAAAGTTACGTGCCCATCACGATCCGGATAACCGGCTGCACCAACGCTGTGGTTATTCGGGTCGGCTTCCGGAATTTTTACGCCTGCTTCTACAGCATCCAGCGCGCGGCCGCCTTTAGAAAGAATTTTCCAGGCTTCCTGATTGGCCGGAATACCGAAATCCCAGGTAGAAATTACGATGGGAAAGTTTGGTGCCGATGCTGTTTTTATCGTACTATTTCCTAAAACTTTAGCACTTAAAATAACACCGGATGCACCTAATGTGCTGGTGGCTAAAAACTTACGGCGGTTGAGTTTATTCAAATTTATCTTCATGACAGAATCTTTAAAAAAGAAGCTGGAAGATAGGATTTTTACGGAGAAAATTTTTTGAATAGAAAAAGCAATTCGGCTAAAACAGCATCAGCCAGATTTTATAAATCAGTTTAAAACTATAAACACCGATAAACCTGATGCTTCTTTTACCAAGTAAATTTTACTGATCTTTTTTTAACGTTTCCGGCATGACTTTCCACAACAGCAACATCGCACCTAAAGCTAAGGCCGATAAAAAAATAAAACCAATTTTAAAACCGGCAACATCTACAATTAAGCCTGCAACCAGATTGCTTAAAAAAGAACCCAAACTCAAGCCGGATGCCAGCAAACCCTGCGCAAAACTTGCCCTGCCGGAGTTGCCCATCAAATCATCAACCACCATAATTGCGGTTACGCTGAAAATACCGGCAGCCATGCCGTCCAGCACTTCAAATGCTAATAAATACCAGGTTTTATCTGTAAAAGAATATAATATTCCTCTGATAATCAACAAAATAAAGGCAATTACCAGTAGTTTTTTCCGGCCTTTTCCGGCCTGTTTCCCACAAATATAAACCGTGGGCACCATGGTTAACTGTGCAATTACAATGCAGGCCGATAAATATAAAGTTGACGTTTCTGGTTTGGCTTTTGCAATTTCCTGCGCGACCAAAGGCAGCATGGCACCGTTAGAAAAATAAAAAATAACCGTTAACAGCAAAAATATCAGGAAAGCTTTGTTGCTGAATATCTCTTTAAATGCACCTTTTTTAGTAGTATTTTCTTCCGGATTATTTTCTACGGATTGCGTAATGGCTTTTTGCGGGATAGATAGTGCGCTGATGGCACACAAAATGGATAAAGCCATCAAACAATAAAATATGCCTTCGTTTTTGGTAAACTTGGCAACTACGCCAATAAAAATTGCTGCTGTTAGGTTACCTGCGTGGTTAAAACTTTGGTTTTTACTGATGGTATGATCAAAGTTCCCTTTTGCCGCAATTACTACAGCAAGTGCTACCAGGGTTGGAAGATAAAAGGAACCTGCAAGTCCCATCATGATCTGACTGCCTACAATAAACGGGAAACTGTGAAAAAGCGTCATTAAAAAAGCGGTAACACCCATCGTAAGCGAAGCCACAATAATGGGTATTCTTTTATAACGCGTATGATCAACCAGCAAACCAGCCGGCGATTGTGCAAAAACCATGGCAAACTGCATGGCCGCAATGGCGATACCAACCTGGCCGGGTTTCCAGTGTAAATTGATGGCTAAATAAACGGCCAAAAACGGACCAACGCCTTCACTTACATCCGCAGCAAAAAAATTGAGCCAGTTTAACGGTTTTAAACCTTTTGGTGATTCTTCGGCCATGGTTAGTATTTTCTAAGTAAAAACTTACGTTAACTAATAAGAAAAAGTGCTGGTATTTGTTCCTGATTTTTAATTGTCAGGAAGTTTTTGCAACGGATTTAATTTCTGCAATATTTTGCTGATACTTCTTTTACCATACTTTTTTTAGAAAACTTCACCTACATTTCAGCAAAAATTGCTAAAAATAATAATGATAAATACTTCTTTTATCACCTAAATTTAGCAAATGAAAAAACTGCTTATTTTACTGTTTTGCACACAAAATATCCTGGCACAAGTTCCAAAACGGGTAGATGGTGCTGTTCGGCATGAATACATCATCAATAATTTTAAAACCGAAACCGGCGCAACCTTACCGCAGGCACACATCATTTATGGCACTTACGGGCATTTAAATGCGGCGCACGATAACGTGGTGCTGCTGCCATCGCATTATATGGCCAATTATCATGGTTACGAATGGCTGATTGGTGCAGGCAAAGCGTTGGATACCACTAAACTATTTCTGGTAGCGACAGAGCTTTTTGGCAACGGCCGGTCATCTTCTCCCAGCAATACGCCTGAGCCTTTTCATGGTCCGCGTTTTCCGGTGATGACAATCCGCGATAATGTTGCAGCGGTGCATCAGCTTTTAGTGGAAGAATTGAAGATTACACATTTGCAGGCATTAATTGGTTTTTCCATGGGCGCGCAGCAGGCTTTTCAATGGGCGGTTAGTTACCCAACTTTTGCTGATCGTATTGTAGCTACTTCCGGCACGGCCAAAACTTACGGACATGGAAAAGTGCGACTGGAAGGACAAATTGCAGCATTAACGGCCGACGAAACTTTTCAAAACGGCGACTACAAAACGCCGCCTCAAAAAGGATTGGAAGCGTTTTCTGTGGTGTGGGCAGGCTGGTTATTTTCGCAGGAATGGTGGCGCAAAGAACTGTGGCGCACAAATTCTCCCGCAGGCACCACGTTTGAACAGGTGCTTAACAATTACCGCACGCATTTTATTCCAGGTGCCGATGCCAATAATTTGATTTTGCAGATGCGCACTTGGGAAAACCACGACGTTGGCAACACGCCGGGCTTTGGTGGCGATGCAGAAAAAGCACTTCGCTCCATCAAAGTTCCGTTTTTATATATGCCTTCAGAAACAGATTTGTATTTCCCGCTGGCCGATGCCCGTTACGAAGCTGCTTTAATTCCAGGTGTAACGCTGATGCCCATTCCGTCGCTTTGGGGCCATACGGCCGGTGCGGCCAGTAATCCTGCGGATGCCAAATTTTTAAACGAACATATTGGTGATTTTTTGAAGGAGGGTAGAAAGTAAAATTTACTATTTGTGTGTACTGCAGGCAAATAAAACCAATGCTTCTTTTATTACCTATTTTTTAGGTGATAAAAGAAGCATTGGAAATACATCGGATAAAATATAAACAAACGTTAAGCCTTTTCGCCCAATGTCCATCCTTTTCGAACATCCGGACTTGCTTTAGATTCTTTGGTTAAAGCATCCACAACGGCGCCGGTTACAAAAGCATATATTCCTTTGTGTATCAAATCGATGGCTTGTTCATCTTTCGGCCACGTCCAGGGCAACGAGCCAACGCCTGTTGCGTTTTCCAGCGTCTGATCGTTTAACAAGCGCAAGTTCATAAACAGAAACGAAGCCATCGGCCCTCTGATTCCCTTTTCTGCCATCAAACCCCGTACGGCACCCAATAAAATTCCTTGTCCCCAGTGCATGGTCCAATTCAAAAAATCGTTGTCGCCTTTCGCCTGCAAACCGGTTAATTTTTCTAAAGTGTGCGCAGGCATGTAAGAATTTGGCCTTTTGGTAAAAATCTGTTCCAGTTTTTCGGCCAGCGTCATCGCGGCAACGCCTGCCAATCCTGCTACTATTCCTTGTAAAGCTGCTTTGCTATTCATTTTTTAGGTTTGTATTTTAATTAATAGTTGATTATCTATCGGTAACTACATCGCTAAAGCAGATTTGTTTATCAGGAAATACAGCCTTTCTAAGTGCGTAATCTCGCTGTTTAAAAAGCATTGATAGCAGTTTTAACAGTATTTCAGTTTATTTTAACCATACTTCTTTTACCACCCTAAATTTTAATTTCTTCGGATACATCAAACATATTCCCAAGCACTTTGATAAGCGTTTTTCTGCTCTGCATAAGTAATAAAATCCGCATAAAAAGGCAGTTTGGAAAGCGTAGAACTATCGCCAATCACCACCAGTTTTTTTCGGGCGCGTGTTAAAGCCACATTCATGCGGCGGATATCCGACAGAAAACCAATTTCATTTTGGTTGTTGCTGCGCGTCAGGCTGATGTAAATCACGTCGCGCTCTTGTCCCTGGAAACTATCAATAGTATTGACCGAAATTTTCTCCGCATATTTTTGCAGATCAGCCGAAGCTAATGCTTCTTTTAACACCACAATTTGCTGTTTATAAGGCGAAATGATACCGATGGTAGGGAAATTTTCTACATCATAATGCGCTTCCAGTTCTGTTATAAACTGTGTTAAATGTTTGATCAGAAACGCCGCTTCTTCCGGGTTTGCGGTACTCGTTCCTTCCGCTTTTTCGTTGAAACCACAACCGGCCGTATCTACAAAAAGCAGCGGCAAATCCTGCTCAAAAAGCAAATGCTGCGCCACAGAAGCGTGTGCTTTTAATTGTTGCTGATAAAAAACGCCCGACGAATAACCCATAATCGTCTCGTGCATCCGGTATTGTTCTTCCAGCAGCACAACCGCTTCGGGATGGCGGACGGCACATTTTTCCAGCAACGTATTATTTAGTCCGTTTCGGGCAGCTTCGGCAGATTTTATCGTGGGCGGCAACTGATGATGATCGCCTGCCAGAACCACTTTCTGCGCTTTTAAAATCGGAATCCAGCAGGCAGGCTCCAAAGCTTGTCCAGCTTCGTCAATCACCACCACATCAAATTTCAAGTTACGAACGGTATAATGATTTGCGCCGACCAGTGTTGCAGTAATGATTTGGGCTTTGGCCAGAATTTCATCCATCATAAACTGCTCCGTTTTGCCAACTTCTTTGATGATTTTATGTGCTTCGTTAAAAAGTGCTTTGCGCTGTTCCTGTTCTGCACGGCCAAAATTGCGCTTGTATTTGTGCGCCATATTTTTGTACTCCGCAGCCTGCTTTTTTAGCTTTTTGATTTCTTTCATTCCGCTGTGCGCAGCCATTTTGCTATCCAAAGTGGTAGCCGCCAAACGTTCGGAAACACGCGCCGGATTGCCAACGCGCAACACATTCAGTCCTTCATCGGCCAGCTTTTCGGTCAGCAGATCAACCGCTGTATTGCTGGGTGCAACTACTAAAATCTGCCGGTTATTTTGCCGGAACAAAGCTTTTATCGCCTGCACCAGCGTAGTGGTTTTGCCCGTTCCCGGCGGACCGTGCACAATCGCCAGTTCCCGAGCGCATAAAATCTTGCTGACTGCCGTTTGCTGTGAAGCATTTAATTGCGGCAACGAAACCACTGATTTTGGTGGCATAAAAGAAGCATCCTGCTGGCCGGTCAAAACTTTTATCAAATGCGCTTCTTCCGGTTTTTCTAACGATGCAGCCGCTTGTTTCAGCGCGTTTTGCATTTCGCTGTAGCTGTTATCATCAAAAAGCAAATCGATGCCCAGCTTTCCGTCGCGCGCCCAATCCGGCAATTCATCAATTTTTAACGTGATTTTAAGCTGATTGCCGCTTTGGTGCGCAATAGTTCCTTCTGCACGGCTGTTTTTTGGATCGTGGTTGGAAAACAAAACCGCCGAAGCACCAAACCGAAGCTGATGCGGCAAATCCTGATGCGTAGTGCGCTCCAATCCTATTGTTAAGTAATCGCCGCGGCCAATTTCAGAATCGCGAATCGCAATCGGATACCAGGCCAAACCATTTGCCCGCCGATCGGCAACAGAGGTTGTTTCGGTGAGTTTGCGGTAAGCTTTTAAATCTTCTTCGCGCTCAATTTTTAATAAATCCAGTAAGTTTTTAAAGTAATCCACATGCAAAGATACTGGCTTATGCAGGTTTTGGCGGAAAGGAAAACGGGATTTATAACCCGTTGAAGCAAAATAACTGGATGCTTCTTTTATCGTACTTTTTTGGGTGGTTTAGCTTTTGCCTTCTACAATTTTAATTTCTTCTTCGGTTAAATTGTATAGTTGGTAAACGAGTTGATCGATTTGGTTTTCGAGTTGAGAAGTATCGATTAAAACTGATTTACTTTTCAAATCTAAAACTTCACTTACTTTGTTTATAATTGAATATTGTTCTAATAAAGGAATGTTTTTAATTGGTAACATCTCAACTTGTCTCGCTCCAATTTCACTGAATACAGTTTTTGTCGACGCAAATTCTTGTTTGTAGTACCAGTTTAGAACTTTTGAGTTAAGTAATCCTAAAATGAACTTTAAATTCCATAATGAACCTTTTAGATTATTTATAACAACAATTGTATGTAACGCATAAAATTGGTCATTATCAATAGTAGCAATCAATTGATTTGCTACTCGTCTAAATAAGATTTTTTCTTTTGATAAGAATATATCTTCTCTTTTGCAACTATGAATTCCTGCTAAATCATATTTCAAATATGAGTTGTCCCAATTTGTTGAATAACGATTAATATTTTTTCCTCCAACTAATAATGGCTTATAGTTATCATTCAAGTTTTCTTTAAATACCCATTTACTTCTATCTTCTTTTAAGGCAATTGCTTGATTTATGGAAGTGAATGTGGATAAACTTTTAGAACCGTTTAATAACTTTAACTTTATACTATTTACAATTTCAGAAATATTAAGATTAAATGTTTTATTATTTGATACGTCAAAATAAAATTGCTTTAACTGTTTAATAATAGTAAAACTTCCAACCTTATTTACTTTTAAAATATTGATTTCATCATTAGATGTTTTCTTAATATCAAGATTAATTATAATATTTTCAACTACTGCTTCTTGAAAAGGCAAATCATCAAAAGTTACTAAATCTCTAATTTGAGTTTTCTGTAGAATGATACTTCTTAACTCTTCATAATAATCCTGCATCAAAAGAGTATTCGGAATAATAAAGCTTAACTTACCTTTAGCTTTCTCCTGACTTATTAATAAATCTATTCCTAAAACAGTAAAAAAACCAAATGTATTTAACCTACCCATCGATGATTTATATCTATTCAAAAAGTAGTCCTTTAATTTTTTATCATTAGAAATTGTAGCAATTTGAAGATACGGTGGATTTCCAATTACCACATCAAATCCAACAAAATCACCTTCATTATTTAAAACTTCCGGAAACTCAAAACGCCATTCAAAAGCATTTTCGTAAATCTTGTTGTTTATAATTTCTTCAATAATCTGTTCCTGTTTTTCTAT
>JBPBQN010000250.1:0-23362 GCA_050954865.1 Janthinobacterium lividum
CAAAAAGAACTGAAACAAATGGATTTGCTAAATGATGATAAACCGCAGCTACATCGTTTTTACGTTTCGGATTTTACAGATTCGTTTGAAAAAAGCACACAATTATTTTTCGGACAGCAGATTCAGTTAAATCTTCGTCAAATTTGGGATTAAGTCTATCGGTATAATTCCTATTAAACAGTCTAAAATGGTTCTTAATAGGTAAGTTTGCAGGATTACCATTTATTCTGTTTTGAATCCATACCTGCTTAGCATACTTGTTGCGCTGTTGTTGTTCACGTTTGTGGCCCTGTTTACTACAGTTGCCGTTTATGTGGAGCGCAAGGTTTCTGCGTTTATGCAAGATCGTTTGGGGCCGATGGAAACCGGAAAATATGGCTCGTTGCAGGTTTTTGCAGATATGCTGAAAATGCTGCAAAAAGAATTGATTACGCCATTGGCTGCCGATAAAACGCTGTTTGCACTGGCGCCAATTGTTATTTTTGTAGCGGTTTATTTAGGTTTTGCAGCTTTGCCATGGTCGGCAGAATTAGTTCCGGCTCATATCAACGCGGGCATTTTTTACATTTTGGCGGTTTTGTCCATTGAAACAGTTGGCATTTTGATGGCCGGCTGGGGTTCCAACAATAAATATGCTTTGTTAGGAGCAGTTCGTTCGGTAGCACAAATTGTTTCTTATGAAATTCCAGCAGGCTTTGCGTTGATCTCCGTTGTGATGATTTCGCAGACCCTGGATCTGCAGGAAATTTCCCGTCAGCAAGGAATCTTGTCCGCAGAAAACATTAAGTTTTTAGGTTTTATGCCGGTAAAAGAAGTAGGCGGAATTTTAGCCTGGAACATTTTTCGTGCGCCGCATCTCATCATTGCTTTCGTTATTTATTTCATTGCTTCTTTAGCCGAAAGCAACCGCGCACCTTTCGATATTCCGGAAGCAGAATCTGAACTGGTGGCTGGTTTTCATACTGAATACACAGGGTTTCGGTTTGCATTGGTTTTTCTAGCAGAATATTCCATGATGTTTTTAACCTCGATGGTTGCCGTAATTTTGTTTCTGGGCGCCTGGAACACGCCGCTGCCAAACATTTCAACCTTAAAATTAGCCGAATGGACAACCGGAAATTTATGGGGAATTGGCTGGATTTTTACGAAAACGCTGTTTCTAATATTGATACAAATGTGGATCAGGTGGACATTGCCGCGTTTCCGCGTAGATCAGTTAATGGATTTGTGCTGGAAAGTGTTAACGCCGCTTGCTTTTTTATGTATGCTGATTTCGGGTATTTGGAGGTTATGGCTGATGTGATTTGACCTGTTGCTTTCGCCTTGTCATCTCGACCAAAAAAGAGATCTTCATCAAAGCGAAAAGAAACTGGATTGGCGGGAATAAGATTTCTCTCTTCGGTTGAAATGACAATGCGTAAAATGACAACGATTAAAATTTGAAAATCAAAAAATGTTCAACAATATCATCAAAGGATTTACCACCGCGGGCAAAGGTTTAAACCTCACCCTGAAACATTTTTTTGCTGCTAAAAACAGCAGGAAAGTGTTGAGTGTGCAATCAGATAATTATTTTAAACAGCAGGAAGGAAACGTAACCATCCAATATCCGCACCAAAAACTTCCGGTTCCGGAGATTGGTCGTTATCAATTGTTTGTGGAGATGGATGATTGTATTGTTTGTGATTTGTGCGCCAAAATTTGTCCGGTAAACTGCATTGACATTGAATCCATCAAAGCAACGGAAGCCATTGGGCAAACTTCCGACGGAACAACCAAACGTTTGTACGCCGCCAAATTTGATATCGACATGGCCAAGTGCATGTATTGCGGTTTGTGCACCACCGTTTGCCCGACAGAATGTATTACGATGACTAATCAATACGATAAAAGTGTGGATACGTTAAGTTTGCTGAATTACCAGTTTTCGAGTATGACTGATGAAGAAGCTACCGAAAAAAAATCAGCATTAGAGAAACAACAAGCCGAAAAAGCCGCAGCCAAACAAGCTGCCACGCAAAAAAAAGGTTGATAAAAACAGCATGGAACAAGCGATATTTATTTTCTTGGGATTGATTACCGTAACTTCTGCCTGGTTTGTGGCGGCGAGCGTCAACCTGGTGCGCTCGGTTTTTATGTTTTTTGTGACGCTGTTTTCCATCGCTGGTTTATACGTTTTTGCACTGGCAGATTTTGTGGCCATCACCCAAATTGTAATTTACGTGGGCGGCGTTTTGGTGCTGATGCTGTTTACGTTTATGCTTTCGAGCAAAGAAACTTTAGAAAAACTGGAAGAACGCAAACACAAATATTTCAGCTTAAAACAGCTTCCGGCTTTGTTGGTTGCTGTTGTTTTTTTACTGGTTTTGATAAATGCTGTTTTTAAACTCAATCCCGATCATTTGCTTTGGATTACGCAGGCGCAGAACAACACTTTTCACCCGCAGGACAATACCGTTACCAACATCGGCACCAATTTAATGACTACTTATTTGCTGCCTTTTGAAGCCATTTCTATTTTGCTGATGATGGCTTTGGTTGGCGCGGCACATCTGGCCAGAAAGGAGCAGGGCGATGATTAACCTGCAAACTTTTATGCTGATCGGCGCGAGTTTGTTTTGCACCGGTTTGTATATGGTGCTCACCAAAAACAACGCGATACAGGTTTTAATCGGGATCGAATTTATCATCAACGCCGCCGTAATCAATCTGGTTGCTTTCGGAAAATACGATAAATACAATAACGGCGGTCAGCTTTTTGCATTGTTTGCTATTGTGCTTGCCGCTGCCGGAACCGCTGTTGCGCTGGCTATTATTTTAAATGTTTACCGTAAATTTAAAACCATCGATCCTGAAAAAATCAATGCTTTAAAAAATTAAATTGGAACAACTGCAACACATACAAAATCATTCCATCGAAATTCAGCTGGCCTTCGCAACTGTTCTGCTGCCATTTGCTGCTTTTGTCACCAATTTTTGGGTGGTAAAAACAGCATCGCGTTTGGCCGGTTTTGTTTCGGCATTTTGTATTTTTTTAAGTTTGATTTGTGCCGGAATATTGTTCTCCAAAGTATGGAACCAACCAGTAATTCATGTTCAAACTTTATGGTTTCAAGTTGGCGCCTTTAAAATTTACGCTGGTTTGTTGCTTAACAATTTATCAGTTTTGATGCTGTTGCTGGTTACGGTTATTGCGCTTGCCGTACACATTTATTCGCTGGCCTACATTCAGCATGATCCCAGATTTCGTCGTTATTTCCGTTACCTCAGCTTTTTTTGCTTCGCGATGCTGGCATTGGTTGTGGTTGATAACTTGCTGCTGATGTACGCCTTTTGGGAGTTGGTTGGTTTTGCTTCATACCTGCTGATCGGTTTTTGGTTTACGCGTGAAAAAGCAGTTCAGGCCAGTAAAAAAGCTTTTGTGATGAACCGGATTGGTGATTTGGGTTTCCTCATTGGCATCATGATTCTGTTCGCCCATTTCCATACTTTCGATCTGATTCAATTATTTGGTCAGCCAAATTTCAATTCAGCTGCATTATCTGGAACGTGGCTAACTATTGCGGGAATTTGCTTTTTCCTTGGTGCAACCGCTAAATCGGCACAGTTTCCGCTGCACACCTGGCTGCCCGATGCGATGGAAGGTCCAACGGCCGTTTCCGCTTTAATTCATGCCGCAACAATGGTAGCAGCTGGCGTTTTTTTGCTGGCACGTGTGTCTCCTGTTTTTACGGATGATGTAAAAACGTTGATTGCGATTATCGGCACATTTACCGCTTTTATGGCTGCAACGATTGCGCTCACCCAAAATGATTTAAAGAAGATTTTAGCATATTCCACCATTTCCCAGTTGGGTTTTATGGTTGCCGCGATGGGCGTAGGCGCATATGCTTCGTCGCTGTTTCACTTGATTACACATGCTTTTTTTAAGTGCCTTTTATTCTTGTCGGCCGGCGTGGTCATTCATGAAATGCAGCATTTAAAAACTAAAGCTGGAAATTGATCCGCAGAATATTTTATACATGGGCGGATTACGCAAAGTTCTGCCGGTTACTTTCGTGGTTTGCATTATTGCCGCTTTGGCGTTGATTGGTTTCCCGTTAACTTCTGGTTATTTATCAAAAGACGGTATTTTAATTCAGGCTTTTGAATGGACTGAAGGTAGATCAGCTTTCTACAAAATCATTCCAATTACGATCCTGATCACCAGCTGGATGACCGCTTTCTACATCGCCCGTTTAGTATTCAAAGTGTTTTGGGGCGAATCCAGGTTAAAACAAATGATTCCAGCTTTCGAGCCGCATCTTTCCGCAGAAAACAAACTGTTTAGCTGGCCAATGCTGTTTTTATCGGTGTTTTGTTTGTTTCCCGTTTTCTCACTAAACCCGTTGTTGTACGAGCACAGCTGGCTTTTTCGTGGTTTTTTAAATGCTGGTTATTTTGAGCGGGAAAATATTTATCATACCGTAATTCCAGCAGCAGTCAATCTGATTACGATTCCGATAGTTTATGTGGCTTATCTGCGCTACGTTAAACAAACTGTAACTTGGTTTCCAGAGCAGGGTTTTCTGTTCCGATTATCTTATAACCATTGGTATATCGATCGTTTCTACCAAAATTACCTGGTAAAAACAGTAGTCTGGTTTAGCAAAAACCTGTATGCTTTTGATCGGTTAGTGGTAGATGGATTGATCAATTTTACAGCCAAAGTCACATTGATTTTATCGCAAATCAGCAATTGGTTTGATAAATATTTGGTTGATGGCGCCGTAAATTTCATTGCTATTCGTATCCGCGATTTGGGTAGTTTTGCACGCAGTTTCCAAACCGGAAAAGTGCAGCAATATTTGCTTACCATGCTAATTTTTATTTTAGGGATTTACCTTTTTAAGACGTTGATTTAGGTTGATGAACCACATACTTACCCTGCTTATTTTTACACCAATTTTGTTTGGCATTTTGCTGCTGCTGTTGCCAAATTCCATGCACAACAGCTTCAAATATTTGGCTCTGGCTGCAACTATTGTGCAATTGGTTATAAGCGGATGGCTGTATTTTCATTTTCAAACCGGTGCTTCTTTTAGCGGTGTAAATCACGCAGAGCAATATCAGTTTGCCGAAAAAGCAAACTGGATTAGCCTGAATTTAGGTTCGCTTGGCAAAATGCAGATTGATTATTTCATCGGTGTTGACGGCTTTTCTATCGGTTTGCTGTTCATGTCTTCGCTCGTGATGGCAGTTGCGGCACTCGCTTCCTGGGAAATTAAAACCAATTTAAAAGGCTTTTTCGCTTTGTTTTTATTGCTGGATACAGCCGTAATCGGTGTGTTTTGCGCACTGGATTTCTTCCTATTTTACATTTTTTACGAATTGATGCTGCTGCCGTTGTACTTTTTAATCGGAATGTGGGGCGGCGTGCGGCGCGAATATGCAGCCATCAAATTCTTTTTATACACGCTTTTTGGTTCCGTTTTTATGTTGCTGGTTATGATCGGCTTGTATTTTTCCGTTACCGATCCAACCACCGGAAACCACACATTCAACATCATCCACCTAATGAATCCGGCCAATTATGTTCCAGGTTCGGTTTTCTCCGCAGCAGCGCATCAAAATTTATTTGGCTTCCCGGCCCGCTATCTCGGTTTTGTGGTTTTGTTTATCGCTTTTGCCATTAAAGTTCCGGTCGTTCCGCTGCACACCTGGCTACCCGATGCACATGTGGAAGCACCAACGGCCGTTTCCATTATTCTGGCCGGCGTTTTATTAAAAGTTGGCGGTTATGGTATTCTGCGGATTTGCTTCAGCATTTTTCCGGAAGTGGCCACCGCCGGCGCATTCTGGCTGGGTTTACTCGGCGTGATTTCCATTTTATACGGAGCCCTGAACGCGCTAGCACAAACAGATCTGAAACGATTGATCGCCTATTCTTCCGTTTCGCACATGGGTTTTGTTTTGTTAGGAGTTGCATCGCAAACCACCGAAGGCGTAAGTGGCGCAATGATGCAAATGCTGAGTCACGGTTTTTTATCGGCCATGCTGTTCTTTTTGGTTGGCGTGATTTATGTGCGCGTACACGATCGTTACATTTATAATTTCCGTGGTTTGGCTTCACTGATGCCGATTTTTACGGTTTTCGTGATGATCGCTTTCTTCGCTTCTCTGGGTTTACCCGGATTTTCTGCTTTCATTGCCGAAGCTTTTTCGCTGATCGGCGCATTTACTTCTGCTTCTGTAAACGGATTATTGCCCAGTTGGATGGCCATTTGTGGCTCAATAGGAATATTGCTAAGTGCCGCTTATTTTCTGTGGACGTTGCAGCGCATGTTTTTTGGCGAAACCAGATTATTTGGCGGGGAAAACTGGAAAAACGCTTTAACCGATCTCAACTTCCGCGAAAAAGCAGCCTTAATTCCGCTTGCTTTGATGGCTTTAATAATTGGTTTGCTGCCTTCACTGGTTTTCGATAAAATCAATGATTCTGTGTTGGCTTTCGTTCATTTATTTAGATAAAATTATGCACGAATTGCCTGTTTCCATCACCGAACAACTTAATAACATATTGCAAAGTCTGGCGTATTTTGCACCGGAAACTGCTTTGGCCATACTGTTTTTACTGGTGATAATTACGGGTTTGCTGTTTAAAAATGATGCCAACTGGATTTGCCGTTTGCTATGCCTGTTAGGTTTGGTTTTCGTTTTTCAGCGTGATGCGCAACAGTTATATTTGGTTGTTTCCGGACCAAAATTCCTGTTCGGCAACATGCTTCTTTTACACCATATTTCTGTGTTGTTCAAGCTGATTTTTGCTGTTCTCACGTTTATCATCATTATTTACATTCCTTTGGATCAGCCTTTAAAATCGCATCCAAAAGGTTTAAGCGATTTGTACGCCATCCTAATCGCTGTTGTTTTTGGCTTGCATCTGATGGCGATGTCTGTTAATTTATTAATGATTTATCTGTCGATTGAAATCGTTTCCATCGGTTCATACCTAATGGTTGCTTATCGGTCAGAAAACCGCTTCGCCATCGAATCCGGACTAAAATATGTACTTTTTGGTTTTGCAGCATCCGCAGTCATGTTGTACGGCATGTCGTTGCTTTATGCAGAAACAGGTCAGCTGAGTTTGTTTAACGGACAATTTCTGGAGCAGCTCATTCACGCCAGTTCCATTCCGGTTTCGTTAGGAATTTTATTAGTGCTCGCCGGAATCGGTTTCAAACTTTCTTTTGTGCCAATGCACTTTTGGGTACCCGATGTTTATGAAGGAGCATCAACACCAATTGTCGCTTTTCTTTCAACTTTAACAAAAATTGCCGGTTTTGCTTTGCTGGCCAACTTTTTAACACCTTTTGTTTTTTATAACAAGTTTCAGGCTTTTGATTTCCGCTTGTTCTTTTCCGTCATCGCTGTGATGACGATGATTATCGGGAATTTTGCCGCCATCCAGCAAACTAATATCAAGCGGATGTTGGCTTATTCTGCCATTGGCCACACCGGTTTTGGGTTGATGGCGCTGGTTACATTTTCGCAGCAGGGCGTTTCGGCATTGCTGTTTTATCTGGCGGTTTATGCGCTGGCCAACATCGGCGCGCTGATGCTTTGCAGTTTTTATGCCGGTAAAAACAGTATGCTCACGGTGGAGAATTTGTGTGGATTAGGTAAAGTTTACCCATTTGCAGGCGTTTGTTTTGTATTGATTTTGATCTCGCTGACTGGTTTGCCCATCTCGGCTGGTTTTAATGCCAAAGTGCTGGTTTTTTCTTCGGTGATTGAGGTTTATCACCAAAACCACAACGTTTGGATGCTGGCTTTGTTGGTTACCGGAGCTGTTACTACCGTGGTTTCACTTTTTTACTACTTTAAAATTCCGTTGTATCTGTTCCTAAAATCCGCAGAAAATTACCACGAAAAACCTACTGGCAACAAACAACTTCCGCTGCTGATTATCATCGGTTTAATCAGCGCAACAGTATTTTTACTGGGGATTTTTCCTTCCGTGCTGGCAAATTTTCTGCAATAAAAACAGCATTCAGCAATCATCATATTTAAGTAAGTATTGCTTTAGATTTCCACCGTTTTGGTTTTTGAAAGTGCAGTTTTCAAGATAAACCCTACTTTTGCGGCTTAATTGAAATCATGAGCGATCAGATTAAACATGAATGCGGAGTTGCCTTCATCCGCTTGTTGAAGCCCCTATCTTACTATCAGGAAAAATATGGAACATCACTTTATGGCCTGAATAAGCTGTATTTGCTGATGGAAAAACAAAATAATCGCGGCCAGGATGGCGCCGGCGTTGCTACTATCAAACTTGATGTGGCTCCCGGACATCGTTACATCAGCCGACATCGGTCAATGGCGAAAAACGCCGTTGCGGATATTTTTGAATACATCCAAAAAAAATTTGCCGACATCCAGAAGGAATACCCAGAGCAATTTGCAGATGCAGATTGGTTGAAAGAACATGTAAGTTTTACCGGTGAAGTTTTGCTGGGCCATTTGCGCTATGGAACGCACGGTAAAAACAGCATCGAAAACTGTCATCCATTTTTACGTCAGAATAACTGGATGACGCGGAATTTGGTGATGGCCGGTAACTTCAACATGACCAACACGGATGAATTGTTGCAACAGTTATTTGAACTGGGCCAGCATCCGAAGGAAAAACTGGATACCGTTACCGTTTTAGAAAAAATCGGACATTTTCTGGATTCTGAAGTTCAGGCATTGTTCGATCAATATAAAAGAGAAGGTTTGCATGATAACGTGGAAATTTCCCAACTGATCGGAACTGATCTGGACGTAGCAAAAATCCTTAAAAAATCTGCTAAATCCTGGGACGGCGGTTATACGATTGCCGGGATTTTTGGTCATGGTGATGCTTTTATCATGCGTGATCCTGCAGGTATTCGTCCGGCTTTTTACTTTCAGAATGATGAAGTTTTGGTAGCCGCTTCCGAGCGTCCGGCTATTCAGACAGCATTTAACATACCGATCGGTGCGATTAAAGAGATCAAACCTGGGCATGCTTTGATTATCAAAAAAGATGGTCAGATCAGCGAAGAACAGTTTCGCGAACCAACCGAAAAAAAATCATGTTCTTTTGAGCGGATTTATTTTTCGAGAGGAAGTGATGCTTCCATTTACAAAGAACGCAAGCAATTGGGCCGGTTACTGTGTCCGCAAATTTTGGATGCCGTAAACCATGATCTGGAAAACACGGTTTTTTCTTATATTCCAAACACCGCCGAAGTTGCTTTTTACGGCATGGTTGAAGGTGTGCACAAATATATAAAATGCTACCAGCGCGAACAGCTGCTCAATCGGGAGGATAAAATTACGGATGAAGAGCTGGACAAAGTGTTGAGCATTTCTCCGCGGGTTGAAAAACTGGCGATCAAAGATGTAAAGCTGCGCACATTTATCACGCAGGATGCAGACCGATCAGAAATGGTGGCGCATGTTTACGATACTACTTACGGCCTGATCAAAAATGATAAAGATACGCTGGTGGTTTTGGATGATTCTATCGTTCGGGGCACAACTTTAAAGCAAAGTATCCTGAAAATTGTTGATCGTTTGGGACCGAAAAAAATCATTGTTGTTTCTTCCGCGCCGCAAATCCGTTATCCGGATTGCTACGGAATTGACATGTCGCGCATGAGTGAATTTGTTGCTTTTGAAGCGGCGGTTACTTTGTTGAAGGAAAGCGGAAAAGAGCATATCATTCATGAAGTTTACCAGAAATGTAAAGCCAGCGTGGATTTGCCGAAGGAAGAAGTGGAAAATTATGTAAAGCTGATTTATGAAGCGTTTACGGATGAACAGATTTCAAATAAGATTGCGGAAATCATCACACCAAAAAATATTAAAGCCGAAGTTCAGGTGATTTACCAAACGCTGGATAACTTGCATAAGGCTTGTCCGGATCATTTGGGCGATTGGTATTTCTCCGGAAATTACCCAACGCCCGGCGGAAACAAGGTGGTAAACAAAGCATTTTTAAACTGGATGGAAGGTAAGAACCAACGCGCCTATATGTAATAGGAGTTAGGTTTGAAGAATGAGCTTGATTCTCTATTTAAGAAGAGCGAGATTTGAGGAGCGAAGAGTGAGCCTCGATTGCTAAAAAATATATGTTGAATTTAGGTTGATAAAAGAAGCATGGTCTTCTTCAATCTAAATTCAGCTTTTTTTGGAGCTTAATTTTAGATGGATAAAAGAAGCATCAGCCAAAATCAACTGATCGCCGGAAAAATAAAATGCGTAACCAACCGATCCATGATGATAAACGCCGCAATAATCAGCGCAATTCCGGCTGCATAGTTTAAACGGTGTATCAATTTAACCGAAATTTTATCACGCAACTTGTTGGCGTAAAAGGCTTTGGTAGAATCCATCCCAAACTGCACAATCAAAATCGTAACAAACATAATGGCAATTTTGAGTTGCCGGTGCGGCACACCAATATGATAAACCGTGCTGGCCGTACCAATAACTGTAATCCAGTGAAATAAAATGGTTGGGTTGAAAATGCACATCACAAATCCTTTAAAAAAGTAACCTGCCCGGTTAACTTTTGCAGGCGTATGACTGTTAAAATCAACATCCGCTTTTTTCAGGAGGTAATGAATACCGATGCCGAGCAAAATAATGCTTCCGGCTATGCCGAGCCATACTTTTACATGCGGCGGAATTTCAAACAGTTGTGATCCAAAAATTATTGCCCCAACAAAAACCACATCACTTGAAACTACGCCCAATGCTAAAGCTATGCCGGCGTGGAAACCTTTTTCAATGCTGGTTTTAATCAGTGCAAAAAAAACCGGCCCGGTAATAAAGGTTAATACAATTCCAATTCCAATGCCGGAAATGATGGCTTCAATCATTTTTCCGCTTAAAAATTTATCAACATAAAATGTGAATATGCAATTTTATTGCCTTACTGCCCAATAAATACCCATTGGAACAGCAATATGTATCAGTAGTGCCAAAATATTTATAAAATTACTTTTATGTTCGCGTTATAATAATTTCAGCTAAACAAAAATCAATCACATGTCCCAACCGGCCACCAAAAGCTATGCATCAGCTTTGTACTCCTTGATAACTGTTTTCTTTTTCTGGGGATTTCTGGCAGCGTCTAACGGCGTTTTTATCCCATTTTGTAAAACGCATTTTCATCTCACGCAGTTTGAATCACAGCTGATTGATTTTACTTTTTACGGCGGTTATTTTATCGGATCGCTGATTTTGTATTTTATTTCTCAGCTTACCAAAGTTGACCTGCTTAATAAAATAGGTTATAAAAACGGTATCGTTTATGGCTTGCTGATTTCTACCGTTGGTGCGCTTGCCATGGTTCCGGCCGTTAACAATGGTCATTTTGCCTTTATTTTGAGTGCGTTTTTTATTGTTGCTGTTGGGTTTTCACTGCAACAAACTGCTGCCAATCCATTTGTGGTGGCTTTAGGTCCGCCGGAAAGCGGATCTGATCGTTTAAATTTTGCCGGTGGCGTAAACAATTTTGGCGGTTTGCTTGGGCCAATCATTGTAAGTGTGGTTTTATTTGGTTCTTCTCACGGAAGCAGCAACAGCAATGTTAGTATTACTTCCGTAAATAACCTGTATTTTATTCTGGCTGCCTTGTTTCTGGCTGTAGCGTTATTTTATAAATTTTCCAATCTCCCGCAAATCAACAGTACAGAAAATGTAGCAGCCAGCACGCGTGCCAATGCACCGTTGTTGGTAATAACTTTGGGTTTCCTGATGATTTTAATAGCTAATCCGCTCGAAAAAATGACTGGTTTAAGAAATGCGTACTTTATCTATACAGCTTTAGCCATCATACTTTTATCGATTGTTTATGTATTAGTTGCACCAAAAAACAATCCGGATAGCTGGGGCGCCATGCAATATCCGCAGTTGGTTTTAGGGATGCTGGCTCTTTTTACTTATGTTGGGGTAGAAGTAACCGTTCAAAGCAATCTGGGTGCGCTACTAAAATTGCCTGAGTTTGGCAGCTATACAGACTCTACCATCAAACCTTTTATTTCTTTGTATTGGGGAAGTTTGATGATTGGCCGTTGGACGGGCGGAATCAGTGCATTTAAACTGTCAAAATCAACCAAAAATATTTTAACTGTTGTAGTTCCTTTTTTAGCGTTTGCAGTTGTTTTGTTTTTCAATCATATTTCGGGTACAGACGTAAGCAATTTGTACGGTTATGCAGTTTGCGTGGCGGTTTTAATTGTTGCCTTCTTTTTGGGTCAGGATAAACCAACCCGCGTACTAATGATTTTTGGTATACTGGGTATTTTTGCCATGACGGTAGGTTTGCTAACCACTGGAATTGTGGCAACGTATGCTTTTTTAAGCGGAGGAATGTGCTGCTCCATTATGTTCCCAAGTATTTTCTCGCTGGCTGTGGCCGGTTTGGGCAAGCATACCAGTCAGGGTTCTGCGTTTTTAATTATGATGATTTTAGGCGGATCGATCATTCCGCCGGTACAAGGCATTTTGGCTGATACTGCCGGAATCCACGTTTCTTACATCATTCCTGTAATTTGCTTTGCTTATATCACTTTCTTCGCAATAAAAGTTGGTCCGGCTTTGAAAAAACAAGGTATCGACATGAATAATGTAGTTGCCGGCGGCGGACACTAATTTTACATGGCTAAAAAAAGCTTCGATTCCATTTTTATGCATTTGGCAACCGACCTAGCTTTGCGCTCTCATTGCGTAAAAGCGCAGGTTGGTGCTGTTTTGACAAAAGATACGCGCATTATTTCCATCGGTTACAACGGGCCGCCCGCTGGAACGCATAATTGTGATGAAGAATTTCCCGAACATGGCTGCGCGCGAGATGCCAAAGGAAGTTGTTCTCTGGCACTTCACGCCGAGCAAAATGCCATTTTATATGCCGTAAAAAACGGTGCAAAACTGGAAGGCGCAACCTTATATGTTACGCTTTCGCCGTGTTTACCTTGTGCGCGGTTAATTTTTTCGGCTGGAATCAGTGCTGTTTTTTACCAGAAATCCTACGCAGCTTATAAAGGTTTTGCTGCGGATGAAGGCGTGGATTTTTTAAACCGTTTTGGTGTTCCTACAAAACAATACGAAGTTGTAGATTGATATTTTAAGCTGGATTTCTCAAAGCGTTAACTTTCTGTAAAGCAAAATCAAGCTGTTGCTGCGGACTCAAATTGGTGTTATCCAAAATCACCGCATCATCGGCACGCACCAGCGGACTTTCAGTTCGGGTTGTGTCCTGGAAATCACGATCTGCAATGTTTTCAAAAATTTCGTGTAAAGTAATTTCCTGGCTTTTTTCCTTCAATTCTTTGTAACGCCTTTCGGCCCGGATTTTCGGATCAGCCGTCATAAATAATTTCAGCTGTGCATTTTTAAAAACCGCCGTACCAATGTCGCGGCCATCCATCACAATATTTTTGGATTTGCCCATGCGCTGCTGCTGTTTCACCATTTCGTAACGCACTTTTTTAATGGCAGAAACCGCACTCACGTTTTTAGAAACCGGCATTTGCCTGATCTCTGCAGAAACTTCCTCACCATTCAGCATAATATGCGTTTCATAATCACGCGAATTAAAGTTGAGGTGAATGTTTTTCAGCGCTTCATCAACCTGCTCCAAATTATGAATATCGATATTGTTCCGCAGAAAATACAACGTAACCGCGCGGTACATCGAGCCGCTATCTACATAAATAAAATTAAGTTGCTTTGCCAGCGCTTTCGCCAGCGTACTTTTTCCGCAGGAAGAATAACCATCAATCGCTATTACAAAGTTCGTGTTCATGTTGAGGCCAAAGATAATTGAATCCGGCAAAATGTGCAGCAAAAATGAGAATGCTGTTTTTATCGGCCTAAAAAAAGGTTGATAAAAACAGCATCAGCCTGAAATAAATACTTCTTTTATCGGGTGTTTTTTAGTGAACCTATTTTAACGAATTGCTGCTTTTTGTGAGATTCAGGTTGAAAATCCTTTCCTGATCAACCTAAAAATCCGAAGATAATTGTTAGCAAAAACAGCTTGGCATACCTCTTGAACCTTAATATGTTTGCACAACTTTTAGATAGATAATTTAATAATACTGCCACATTGGCGTTTAAATACGGTTTTTAAATGAGTTTTGACCCTTTTGATTTTAACAACGCTTTGCCAATTATAAACGAAGAATCAGAGTTTTTCCCTTTAATGTCATCCGAAGATGAAGAAGAAATGAACAACGAGCAAACGCCGGAGGTACTGCCAATTTTGCCGCTGCGTAACACGGTTTTGTTTCCGGGTGTGGTGATTCCGATTACGGTTGGCCGCGATAAATCCATCAAACTAATTAAAGATGCCAATAAAGGCAATAAAATTATTGGTGTGGTTGCTCAAAAAGATACTTCGGTTGAAGATCCGAATTACGATCAGTTGAACAATGTAGGCACGATGGCTTTGATTATCAAGGTTTTGCAAATGCCTGATGGAAACACAACAGTAATTATTCAGGGTAAAAAACGCTTTGTGCTGAAAGAACAAGTACAAACCGAGCCATACATCAAAGCCAGCATTGAGCCTTTTAAAGAAATAAAAGCAACGGAGAACAAAGAATTTAAGGCAATGGTTTCCTCGGTGAAAGATATGGCGATGAACATTATCCAGCTTTCGCCAAACATTCCAACCGAAGCCGGAATTGCTATTAAAAACATTGAAAGCACTTCATTTTTGGTGAACTTTATTTCATCTAACATGAATGCGCCGATGACGGTGAAGCAGCACATTCTGGAAGTTGCCAATTTGCATGAACGCGCACAAATGGTGCTGGAGCATTTAACGGTTGATCTGCAGATGCTGGAATTGAAAAATCAGATTCAATCCAAAGTTCGCGTTGATTTGGATAAACAGCAGCGCGATTACTTTTTAAATCAGCAGATTAAAACTATTCAGGAAGAACTGGGCGGCACTTCGCCGGATATGGAAGTGGATAATTTGCGCGCTAAAGGCAGCAAAAAAAAGTGGTCAAAAGAAGTAGGAGATCATTTTAACAATGAACTGAATAAACTGGCGCGCATCAATCCGGCTGCGGCAGATTATTCGGTACAGATTAATTACCTGGAATTGCTGACTGAGTTGCCCTGGAACGATTTCACCAAAGACAATTTCGACCTGAAACGGGCGCAAAAAGTGCTCGACAAAGATCATTTTGGTTTAGAAAAAGTAAAGCAGCGCATCATCGAATATCTGGCTGTATTGAAACTAAAACACAATATGAAAGCGCCGATTTTGTGTTTGGTTGGGCCTCCGGGAGTTGGAAAAACATCATTGGGCAAATCCATTGCGCGTGCTTTGGGGCGAAAATATGTGCGTATGGCTTTAGGCGGAATTCGGGATGAGGCTGAAATTCGCGGTCATCGCAAAACGTATATTGGTGCAATGCCGGGCCGGATTATTCAATCCATCAAAAAAGCAGGCGCTTCTAATCCGGTTTTTATTTTGGATGAAATTGATAAAGTTGGTAATGATTTCCGCGGAGATCCATCATCTGCTTTGCTAGAAGTGCTTGATCCTGAACAAAATAGTAATTTTTATGATCATTATGTAGAGTTGGATTACGATCTTTCCAACGTAATGTTCATCGCCACAGCTAATTCGTTAAGCACTATTCAGCCGGCTTTGCTGGATCGGATGGAAATTATCGAGGTAAATGGATACACGATTGAAGAAAAAGTAGAAATTGCCCGTCAGCATTTGTTGCCGAAACAACGGGAAGCGCATGGTTTGAAACCGAAAGATGTAACCATCAAAAATAATGTGATGGAAAAAGTGGTGGAAGATTATACGCGCGAATCCGGCGTTCGGAACCTGGAAAAAAAGATTGGTTCATTGGTTCGCGGCATCGCTAAAAGTATTGCGATGGAAGAAGATTATTCTTCAGCCATCAATAAAGAAGATGTTGAGAAAATTCTGGGCGCACCGATTTACGATAAAGACAGCTACGAAAATAATAATGTGGCCGGCGTAGTTACCGGCTTGGCCTGGACGCAGGTTGGCGGCGATATCTTGTTTATTGAAGCCAGCTTAAGTCCCGGAAAAGGCCGCTTAACCATCACCGGAAGTTTAGGTGACGTGATGAAAGAATCTATTTCTATTGCATTGGCTTACATGCGCGCGCATGCTGCATATTTTGGCATTGATAATCGGTTGTTTGATCAGTGGGATGTGCATGTTCACGTTCCGGCTGGTGCCACGCCAAAAGATGGTCCATCCGCAGGTATTACGATGTTAACTGCTCTAGTATCAGCTTTTACGCAGCGGAAAGTGAAAGAACATCTGGCCATGACCGGAGAAATTACGCTGCGTGGAAAGGTGTTGCCGGTTGGCGGGATCAAAGAGAAAATATTGGCTGCAAAAAGAGCCAATATCAAAGAAATTATTCTTTGTAAATCCAACCAGAAAGATATTTTAGAAATCAAGGAATCTTACATCACCGATATGCAATTTCATTACGTTTCGGATATGAAAGAAGTAATTGGCTTGGCTTTAATGCCGGATAAAGTAGAAAATGCGCTGGATTTAACCGTTAAAGAAGATGTAAAAGCAGTTGTGAATTAGCATTTTTCGTAACAAAAATTATTACTAATTTATAAAAGCCGGAGATTTATCACCGGCTTTTTTTTAGTTTAGAACTTTTTATCAGCATGAATTTTAAAGCTTCTATTTTATTTTCGATACTGTTTTTATCTGCATTTTTTTCGTGGGCACAACAACGTAATTTTCAAAACGAATTGGGTTTTCAAACCGATAACGATTCATATCTCGCGCAAGGTTCTGATCGTTATTATACCAACGGCTTGTTTATTTATTTCCGGCACGCGCTGCAAACCGATACTTCGAGTCAAAAACTTTTCGGCAAAACGTTGGGTTTTGAAATTGGACAAAAAATGTACAACCCACAATCCGCTTTTATTCCAGCCGCTAATTATGTTGATCGCCCTTTTGCCGGCTATTTGTATGCCGGAAGTTCGCTGCAATATCTTTTTAAAAACGAAAGTGCGCTGAAATTGAGCGTTCAGTTGGGCGTAACTGGTCCGGCAGCGTTGGGCCAGCAGGCGCAGGAACTGGTGCACCAAATTCTGGGATTTTACAAACCGATGGGATGGCAGTACCAAATCAGGAATAATATTGGTGTTAATTTGGGCGGAAATTATGACGGGCTGATCTTTCGTTCCGGTTGGTTTGATGTTGCCGGAAATTCTTATGCCAATTTAGGAACCACTTTTACCGGTGCAGGAGCAGGGTTTACGCTTCGTTTTGGCGAGTTTAATCCGCTGTATCATTCGGTAAGCACTTCCGGTTTGGTTGCCAAAAATAGGGTGATAAAAGAAGCATCGCACCGAGAATTTTTCTTCTACTTAAAACCTTCAGCAAATTATGTTGCTTACGATGCTACCGTTCAGGGCAATTTGTTTGGAAAAAGCAATGATCCGCAGCAAATCACCGGAAAACCAGAACCTTTTATGCTGAGCCAGGAAGTTGGCGGAAATTTAACAGCCGGACATTGGGCATTTAATTTAGCAGCCATTTTTAAAACGCGAGAAGTTAAAAGCATGATCCAGGCGCATCAGTGGGGAACAGCTACGTTTTTATACCGGTTTAACTGATGCTGTTTTTATTGGGTAAAAGTTAGAATTGTTAATATTTTGTTAAAATCTGCAACAATATTTTTTATAAAAGCCTGTTTTGTTTATAATTGAATCACGTTGCAAGTCTTTAAATGAAATACAGTTTTATTTTAGGGTTACTGATTTTTTCTTCGCTTGAAAACATTCATGCGCAAAGTGCCTACATTCGGCTTGGTCAGAAAGCTTTGGTAGATGGCGATTTTAAAAACGCGGTAACCAGTTTAGAAAAAGCCTGCATCACCGATTCTACTAATGCTAATGCGCTGTGGATGCTGGGTTATTCGTATTATCACTGCGATAGTTACAAAAAATCCGTTGCTGCTTACACCAAACTTATTGCTGTAAAACCTGCTGATGCTTCTGCATATTATTATCGGGCAAGGGCAAAAGGCCATTTGGCTATAGAAAATTCTGTAACGGCTGCGGAAAAGGAAAAATATTTTTTAGGTTCGATTTTAGATTTTACTAAAGCCGCTTCGTTGGATCAGGCGCAAATTCGTTATTATCAAAATCGTGGAATTGCTTATAAAGATTACGGTTCTTTTAAGCTGACAAAAAATACCGGTTATTACGATCGGAACCGCGCAGCCAATGCTTTCCGCGCTTCTATTGCTGATTTTCAAAAAGTTTTGGATGCTGATCCTTCACGCCGCGACGTAACTTCATTGCTGGAATTATCCAAAGAGCAACTGGATCAGATGTCTAAAAAAAGATAAATTCTATTTCAGTTTTCCTTCAATCAAATAATCATTCGTTCCTAAAAAACGCACGTGTTGTTTTCTGCGGATGATGTAAAGCGAATCCGGAAAATACGTTAATTTTTCTTTGGTTTGAAATAATTTATTGTTTACCACATTGTAAATCATCAGGTAAGCAATTTGATTATTGGCTTTTTTGATGATGATTTCCTGCGTTTTTAAATCAGGATCCAAAGCTTTGTAAATGGTAAAATCTCCGGAAGCAGTTGTTTTGTAACTTTTTTTCCAGGAAGGTTTATTAATGTCTGATTCAGAAAAAACCGATAATTCCTGCGACCAGTTTTCAATTTTAACTTTCTTCGTTTCCGCTTCTCCATTTCGGGATACTGTTTTTACCACCTCAAAATTAGCTTTTGCTAACTTTTTAGCTTCGTTTCCAAAATAAGTATTCAGGTTGAAGTAAGAAGTTTCGTTTTGCCGGATATCCGGTTTGCAGGAAGAAAAACTTCCTGCAAAAACGAATATCGTAAATAAAATTTGACGGTTTATCAAGCCGAATTGGTTTCGGCATCCCATCAAAAAGGTCAGATATTTAGACCGCTTCATGAGATCCGGAAACCAGTTTAAGATGACAAAATCCATACTGATACTTCTTTTATACCAAAACATTTCCAGTCATTTCAGCGGGAATTTCTACACCGATTAATTTTAAAACAGTCGGTGCAATATCGCCCAGTTTACCTGATTTCACTTCTTTATAATCTGTATTAACCAAAATACACGGCACCAGATTGGTAGTGTGTGCCGTGTTTGGCGAACCATCTGTATTTACCATAAAATCTGCATTGCCATGATCAGCAATAATGATGAAAGCGTAATCGTTTTTAATGCCGGTTTCCACTACTTGTTTTAAGCAGGCATCAACTGTTTCAACTGCTTTTACTACAGCTTCAAAAACGCCAGTGTGGCCAACCATATCCGGATTGGCAAAATTCAGGCAGATAAAATCCGGCCAGCCGCTTTCCAGTTCCGGAATGATTAAATCCTTAATTCCTTCGGCACTCATTTCAGGCTGCAAATCATAAGTAGCTACTTTTGGCGAAGGAACCAACAAACGTTTTTCGTTGGCAAATTCTTTTTCTCTTCCTCCGGAGAAGAAGAACGTAACGTGCGGATATTTTTCAGTTTCTGCAATCCGGATCTGATTTTTGCCGGCATATTGTAAAATCTCACCTAAAGTATTCACCAGATCATCTTTGGTAAAAACCACCTCTACGTTTTTAAAACTTTCGTCGTAGGAAGTCATGGTGATGTATTTCAGTTTCAGCGGATGCATATTTTGCTCCGGAAAAGCTTTTTGTGTTAAGGCAGAAGTGATTTCTCGGCCACGATCGGTGCGGAAATTAAAACAGATTACGACATCATCTTCCTGAATAACGGCAATCGGTTGTCCGCTTTCATCAACTTTAACAACCGGTTTTATGAATTCATCAGTAATGCCGTCGCCATAAGAATCGCGGACAGCCTGCGCCAGATCATCAACCGGCATACCAATACCATTCACCAGCAAATCGTAAGCTAATTTTACGCGTTCCCAGCGGTTATCGCGGTCCATCGCATAATAGCGCCCAATGGCAGATGCTATTTTTATCGGTGAATCTTCAATATATTCCTGCAAGTTTTCAAGGTAAGTAACGCCAGAATTCGGATCTGTATCGCGGCCATCCATAAAGGCATGTACAAAAACGTTTTTGAGGTTGTACTGCTGGCTCATATCGCATAAAGCCCGCAAATGGCCGGTATGCGCATGCACGCCGCCATCCGAAAGCAAACCCATTAAATGTACGGCTTTGTTGTTTTGTCGCGCATATTCAAAAGCTTGAGTAAGCACTGGGATTCTAAAAAAATCACCTTCATTAATGGATTTATGAATGCGGCCCAGTTCCTGATAAACTACTCGGCCGGCACCTAAATTCATGTGGCCAACTTCCGAGTTTCCCATTTGTCCGTCTGGCAAACCAACCGCTTCACCCGAAGCTTCCAACGTAGAATTTGGATAAGTTTCTTGTAAATAATTAAAAAATGGTGTTTTGGCAGCCAAAATGGCGTTGGATTGATCTTGGGTTCCGTAACCCCAGCCATCTAAAATTAAGAGGGCAACTTTTTTGTTTTTTTCCACGGCGCAAATATAATGATCGGTTGATGAATTGATAAATTATGAGCAAGCACAATTGATTTGTACTGCAAAGTTGTACTTTTATACGTAAACAATTTTCAAATAATTAAGACCATGAAAAATAGTGTTGTCGTTTTACTGTTGTTTGCCTCTTTTAGCACCCTTTTTTTGGCAGATCAGTTGGATCGTGTAGCTAGTTTATTACAAACCGGCCAGTCGCACGAAATCAGTAAAATAAGTGTTGACAACATGGAACTGAATATTTTGGGCGATGAAAAAACAGTTTCTAAAGCACAGGCAGAAACCATGCTGAATGCTTTTTTTACCACCAATAAACCGTCATCTGCAAAAGTAATTCATCGGATGGATACTAACCCAAATCTGCTTTATGCTGTGGCACAATTGCATACTTCGGGTGGAAATTTCCGCGTTTCTTACTCGCTCGGTAACCAGCAAATAACTGAATTAAGGATCGAAACAGAAAAAGGACAGTAAATTGCCTTAAATAATTACTTTTGATTCTTTTAAAAATCGAAAGCATTGGATTTAAACCTGATTAATCAATTTATCGACCTGGCGCTGGCAGAAGATGTTGGCGAGGGCGATCATACTTCGCTGGCAACCATCCCGGCAACGGCAAAAGGCAAAGCAAAATTACTGGTTAAAGAAGCTGGTATTCTGGCAGGAGTGGAGCTGGCTTTGCAGATTTTTGCCAAAGTTGATGCCGAACTTAAAACCGAAGTATTACTGCATGACGGCGCAGCAATAAAAGTTGGCGACATTGCTTTTTATGTTGAAGGCAGCGCGCAAAGCATTCTGAAAGCCGAACGACTGGTGCTGAATTGTATGCAGCGCATGTCGGGCATTGCCACAAAAACCCATCAAATTGTAGAACTGGTAAAAAACAGCGGCGTGAAACTGCTGGATACGCGCAAAACCACGCCAGGCTTGCGTTACCTCGAAAAATGGGCAGTGCGCATTGGCGGCGGTGTAAACCATCGTTTTGGTTTGTATGATATGATTTTGATTAAAGATAACCATGTTGATTACGCCGGCGGCATAAAACAGGCGATAAAAACAGCACGGCAATATTTGCAGGATCAGCATAAAAATTTGCAGATTGAGATTGAAGTGCGCAACATGAATGAGTTGCAACAAGTGATTGACGAAGGTGGTGCAGATCGGATTTTGCTGGATAATTTCACTCCAAATCAATTAAAAGAAGCGGTAAAACTGCTCAATCATCAATATATAACCGAAGCTTCGGGCGGCATTACGTTAGAAAATATTGCCGAATATGCAAAAACTGGTGTAGATTATATTTCATCTGGAGCCTTAACGCATTCTGTTAAAAGCTTGGATTTAAGTTTGAAAGCCGCATAATGCTATTTTTTGTGCAAATAAAAACCGCCTCCATCGCAATTTTGTTATCATTGCATTGAGATGATATCTATATACTCGGTTTGGGCATTGCTTCTGGCTTATTTACTTGGTTCTATTCCTTCCGCGGTATGGATTGGTAAGTCTTTTTATGGCATAGATGTACGCGAATACGGCAGCGGAAATGCAGGTGCCACCAATACTTTTCGGGTTTTGGGTAAAAAAGCGGGTATTCCGGTTATGCTGATTGATATTTTAAAAGGCTGGACGGCTACCAATCTGGCTTTTTTTATTGGCTTATCAGTAACTGGTCCGCATCACTCCGTGCAATTTGTTAATTATCAGTTGGCTTTAGGCATTACTGCGGTGATGGGCCATTTGTTCCCGATTTTTGCTGGTTTTAGAGGTGGAAAAGGTATTGCAACCTTAACCGGAATGATTTTGGCCGTGCACGTTCAGGCATCGTTGCTTTGTATCCTGGTTTTTTTATTGGTTTTGCTGATCACACGTTATGTATCACTCAGTTCTATCATGGCCGGATTTACTTTTCCGCTCAGCACCATATTTGTTTTTCATGTTTCCATCCGTTCCATTATCGTTTACGGGATGTGTATTTGCGTGCTGATTTTGGTTACGCATCAAAAAAACATCGAGCGGTTGATGAAAGGAAAAGAATCCAAAGTGAATCTTTTCAAGAAAAAAGTAGTGTAAAAGAAGTATGAAAAATTTATATGCCGCTATCGTTTTAGCTTCTGCAATCTTATTTAATTCCTGCTCCAGCGTGCCAATTACTGGCCGCAAGCAATTCATTGCTGTAAGTGATGCGCAGGTTAACCAATCTGCAGCACAAAGTTACAGTCAGCTTTTATCCGATCCAAAAACCAAAGTCATCAACAATTCTGCCGATGCCCAGCGTGTAAAACGAATTGGTAATAAACTGGCTGCTGCCATAGAGCGTTATTTGCAAGCAAACGGTTATGCCAGTCAGTATAATTTTAAATGGGAATTTAACCTGATTGAAAGCAAAGAAGTAAATGCCTGGTGTATGCCCGGCGGAAAAGTGGCCGTTTACAGCGGCATTTTGCCCATCACCAAAGATGATGCTGGCTTGGCAACCGTAATGGGCCACGAAATCGGCCACGCCATAGCCAAACATTCTGCAGAAGCCATTTCGAGGCAAATGTTGGTGCAAGGTGCTGGCGGCGCGGTTGGCGTACTTTCAGGTGGTGCTTCTTCTGTAACACAATCAGCTGTAAATCAATTATATGGTGTTGGCGGACAACTTTTTGTTTTGCATTATAGTCGTACGCAGGAAACGGAAGCAGATCGTTTGGGTTTAACTTTTATGTCGATGGCTGGTTATGATCCGCATAATGCCCTAACTTTTTGGCAACGGATGGCTGCGCAAGGCAAC
>JBPBQN010000251.1:0-22512 GCA_050954865.1 Janthinobacterium lividum
TGCTGGGGCAATCCAAAAATGCTTTTCAGGCGGAGATTGACGCGGCTTGCGAATTTATTGATTTCCTGCGTTTTAACGTGGCTTATATGTCGGAAATTTACGCGCAGCAACCGGCATCCGGTAAAGGCGTTTGGAACCGTTTGGAGCAGCGCCCGCTGGAAGGATTTGTGTTTGCGCTAACACCGTTCAACTTTACGGCCATTGCCGGAAACCTGCCTGCTTCGGCAGCAATGATGGGCAACGTAGTGATTTGGAAACCGGCTTATCCGCAGGTTTTTGCCGCCAACGTAATTATGCAGGTTTTTAAAGAAGCTGGCTTGCCAGATGGCGTAATCAATTTAATTTATGTTGACGGGCCGGTTGCCGGAGAAGTGATTTTTAACCATCCGGATTTTGCGGGAATCCATTTTACGGGTTCAACCAAAGTGTTCCAAAACATCTGGCAAACGATTGGCAACAACGTCCATAAATACAAAACTTATCCGCGCATTGTGGGCGAAACCGGTGGCAAGGATTTCATACTGGCGCACAAAAGTGCCAATCCGGATATTGTGGCTACCGCTTTGATTCGTGGTGCTTTTGAATATCAGGGACAAAAATGTTCGGCGGCCTCGCGGGCTTATCTGCCAAAATCTTTATGGCCGGCGATCAAGGAAAAAATGATCGCTGATCTGGCTACCATCAAAATGGGACCGACGGAGGATTTTGAAAATTTCATCAACGCCGTGATCACTGAAGCTTCGTTTGATAAACTGGCCACTTATATTGATGCGGCAAAAACAGCATCCGGTGTGGAAATTATTGCTGGCGGAAACTGTGATAAATCTGTTGGCTATTTTGTGGAGCCGACCGTTATCCAAACACAAGACCCAAAATACGTTACAATGTGCGAAGAATTATTCGGACCGGTTTTAACGGTTTATGTGTATGAAGACGAGGAATTTGAGGAAATTATGAAAGTGATTGATACCACTTCGCCTTATGCGTTAACCGGTTCTATTATTTCTACCGATCGTTATGCCATAGAAAAAGCCACTTACCTGTTGCGCAATGCAGCCGGAAACTTTTACATCAACGATAAATGCACCGGAGCCGTAGTTGGCCAGCAGCCGTTTGGCGGTGCGCGCGGTTCTGGTACGAATGATAAAGCCGGATCAATGATTAATTTATTGCGCTGGGTTTCGCCCAGAACGATTAAGGAAACTTTTGATCCACCGAAGGATTACGGGTATCCGTTTTTAGAGAAGGAACATTAATTATTAAAAGTTCGGCTGGGAGGCCGGACTTTTTTGTCTTTTTATTCTACACCGATAAGAATCCTGAATTCTTGAGCTAAATCCAGTTTAGCAGATATTATTTCGTTTTGAACTTCTTTTTCAAGTTTAATCCATATGTCAATGGGTTTACTTAATTCTTCATCATTTAAAGAAATATTGTTCTTATAATATTGTTCATTTCTTTGTTTATAAATTTTTGCCACACGCATCTCAATTATTATTTTGTTAGAAGTTGCTATTATTGAATCAACTTTTTTACAAAGCGTAGAAGTAAAAAATATCCGGTTCTGCTCTAACTCTTTCTTTAAGTTCTGAACACTTTCTACTGTTTTTGCATCTCGTTCAGTATCATTTGTCCAATCCGGTCCCTGAAAAATAGTTGTTAAAAGCACCAGAGAGCCTTCAAGGTTTAAAAGTAGGTTGTATATTAGTTTAATAATTTGACCACGTTCTTCATACAATTTTGAATATTTAATTTGATGCTCTACAGTTTTTGTATTCAATTCTTGTTTGAATTTTTCTGCCTCAAAATTTAATTCATGACGAAAAATTTCTGTATTTATCTGAAGCGAATTCTTATATTTTTCAATTCTTGATTCCAAAAATTTATCAATAATACGTTTCATCAAATAAACAACACTTCCAGTTATTAGAGATGTTGAAAGAAAAAATTTTATGATTTGAGTAAAGTCCATTAAAATTTAAGTTTCAAGAACTCCTCCGCAGTCATCACTGGTAACATCGAATTCTTGAAATCCTTTCCATTTCGAGTGATGATGATATTGCAATCTGCAGCAATTGCACTATAGTATTGTAAAGCATCTTCAAAATTATTAAAAGCTGAGTGCAAGCCTTTTTCAACAATGCTATCGTCTATTGCGCAAGTTTCACTAATGATTTTAAACTTTCTTAATTTTTCTATTACTATAGCCTGATTTTCAAATTTGGAGAGCAGGTAATTAACAGTAGCAAATGAAAGCGGTGAAACAATTATTTTCAACTTTTTCTGATCCGCTAAAGTTGCTAATTGTGCCGCGAAACGATAAAAAGGTTCACGCTCGCCAAGCAAATCAAGCATAATATTGATATCAATAAAAAGTCGTTTCATTGATATTTCTCCGCTAAATGCGCTACATATTCTTTCTTGTAATCTAAATCAATGGGTATTTGTACTCCTGTGGATAAACTTTTCACAAATGGAGAGATTTCAATTTCATTTACATTTTTTGGATCAATGATTAAGGAGCTTAAATAGTTTTCAATCAAGCGCGACAAACTTAACTGCTTTTCCGCAGCATAAGTTTTGGCTTTTTCTATAACTTCTTGTTTTAGTTTCAATGTTAATTTGGCATCCATAAAAATAAGTTATACGTACAAATATGAATTATTTATCCGTACTAATTTGTATTAATATATTAAAAATCATCTGATTTCTTACTCATCGTATTCTTTAACACGTCAATCTTTTTCAAAAATAAATCATCCATAGCGGTAAGTACGCGTTTGCGGCGGCCGATGCCCAGCAAACCGCCGCCTTTGCCTTTGTCTACGTCATAAAGCGAATATTCTACGTTGCGGTTTTTATCCACATAATCAATTATGATGTTATCGAAAGTGTAGCGGTAACGGCCTTTTTTCAGTTCAAGTTTGATGTTGTATTTCAGCGTCATTTTCTCGTCTGTCAGGCCGGTTTGGGTTTTAAAAGTGGCCGGTTCTTCAACGGTAGCCATGATTATGCCGCTGGTTTTATCATCCGAACTAATTTTGATGTTGGGCAAAGCCAGCTTGGTGAGAAATAGTTTTGCGGATTTATACAAATCTGAGGCGGTAAAAGAAGTATCCACATCCACTACGTTGCCGTAATACAAATAACGGTCTTCGGCTTTGTAATGAAATTCGGCAGATTGCGCGCTGGAAAAAAAGGGTGATAAAAACAGTATGGCCAGTAATAAATTTTTCATGTGTTGTTTTATGTTGGTGGCTAATTTATTGTTTTAATTGTGTTTTTATTGATTGCGGAAAATATAATGCTGCAACTTGTAACACAAAGGATTATGCAGCGATTGTGCCGCTCTAGTGAGGTATTGCAACGGAAAGCCCGCAGCGAGGACTTGCAGTGTAAAGCCCGACCCACAGGGCACGCCCAAATGTTGAAAAAGAGTAGGAGCGAGGAAGGAAAGAACGGAATTTACCCGATAAAAACAGCATCAATCCACACTTAACCCAATTTCCCGCAGCAAAATAGAAGCGTTAAAAGTTTTGCAGGCACCGTCTTTTATTTTATAATCGAAAAACATATCTTGGTTTTGCATTTTGATATCGAAGTGAAAATTGCGCACTTTTTCTGGATGGTCGTCGGCCAGATCGGCAATCTGCAAATCGTGCGTGGCCACTAAAGCGGCGGTTTTTTGTGCAACCAAACGCTCTATGAACGCTTTAGAACCAGCGTATTTATCCTTGCTGTTGGTGCCGCGCAGCATTTCATCAATTAAAACCAGCATGTCGTTTTCGGTTGCGGTTTTTTCTAAAATCATTTTTAAACGATCTAATTCGGCTTTAAAAGTAGATGTGCTTTCGTTCAGCGAATCTTTAATACGCATATAACTCACCAGTTTTAAAACCGAAACGGTTAAACTTTCGGCACAAACCGGCGCGCCGGAATAAGCTAAAACCAAGTTAATCCCCAGCGTGCGCAAAAACGTGCTTTTGCCGGCCATGTTGGAGCCGGTAATAACATCAACGGTTTTTTGTTTCATGCTGAAGTTGTTGCTGATGCGTTTTTCTTCGCGGATCAACGGATGGCCGAGCGCAGTTGTTTCAATTTTAAATTCATTGATGATTTGCGGAAAAGGCCAATTTGGATGATTGTAATGTAAAGTGCTCAGGCTGATTAACGCTTCAAATGCAGAAATAACTTCAAAACTGTCGGTTACGTTTGCGGCGGCCGTTTGGTGCCAGTCGGACAAGTTTTTTACGCAGCGCAAATCCCAAAGTAGGAAAAAATTGAGGATTGCGCCAACAATCATGTTCAGCCGGTAATCAAATTGCTGGAGGATTTTAGACAACGCGGCAATTTGCAAATGTGCTTTTTCTCCGCCGGAAGACTGGCAGCTTTTAAGTAATTTTTGCAGGTAATTGCTTTGCCAGGATTTTTCTTCTATCCAGCTTAAAACCGTTGCAAACGCCGAAAGCTGGCCGCTGCTCCGGCTAAAACCTGCATAAACCAAACTTACTTGTTTGCTGTATATACCGCTGATAAAAAAGTTGATCAATAATAAAGCACCAAGAAAGTTCAAAAAAACACCGGTAAAAACAGTACCGATCAGTAAGCCTGAAATTAAAAATGGTAGAATTTTAAGATAAGTTATGAGTGTGTTTTTGTTGATAAACCGGAGTTTTTCTTTCAAATCCTGCTGTAAAGCGGCGGCTAAATTATTCAGCTCATTTCCTTTAAAACCAATTAGTTGTGCGCGAAAATCAAATGTTTCTTTTTGATGTTGTTTTAGTTCGATGATGGCTTGCTGCCGATCTTCAATGGTAGTTTTTTCTGCGGAAGCTTTAAACCAATCTGCCAAAATATTTTTCCCGGAATTGGTATTGCAACGATTGGTGTAATGAAACAGCGAACTTGAGCCAAAAATATCCAGATCATCAGTGTACGGATGCTGGCCGTTTACAAAATCTGCACCATCAGCATAACTGTTTTTAGCTTGCGTGAGGTGATCGGTTTCGTTTTGCAAAACTTGCAGCAGGTTTTCATCAAAGCTGAGTTGTTTTTGCAGTTTGGATTGCTTCGCGATCAGCCAGATAAAGATTATTACCATTAAAAAAGCAATCGCAATAATGTAGGCTGTACCAAAATTTCCTACGGCATAAATCAAAATAATTCCAGTAAAAAATACAACTAAGCGCGATACGGAAGTTTGGTTGATGCTTCTTTTACCGGCTGAAATTTTGGTTTCCAATTGAGAAATATCTGTAGCATACTGGTCAAAAATATATTGTTGCTTGGCGGTCATGCTGTTGGATTTAGATAGTTTTGCTGGGGCGAAAATATCCAATTCCGGCCGTATCTGTTTATTTAATTCTGATCCTGAAAAATGAAAATCACGCTGATCTCTGTTGGCAAAACCGAAGAAAAGTATTTGCTGCAAGGCATCGAAATCTACCTGAAACGGCTTAAACATTACATCAAACTGGAGATTTTGGAACTGCCGGAACTGAAAAATACGAAAGGTTTGAGCCAGGATCAGCAGAAAGCAAAAGAAGCGGAAATGATCAGCAAAAAAATTATCACAACCGATTTTGTGGTTTTGCTGGATGAACGCGGACAGGAACTTTCTTCGTTGCAATTCGCTGATTTACTGCATAAACGCATGCTGGCCTCCACCCAAAACCTGGTTTTTGTAATTGGCGGCCCGTACGGCTTTGATCAAACAATTTACCAGCGCGCCAACGAAAAACTGTCGCTTTCAAAACTTACCTTTTCGCATCAAATGGTGCGTTTGTTTTTTGTGGAACAGGTTTACCGCGCATTTACGATATTGAAAGGCGAACCGTATCATCATGAGTAGAAGGTGCAGGAGCGAAGTTACAACACGGTAATTATAGCGAAAAAAGCTGACTTAAACTTGGTAACCAAACACCAAAAACCTGCAACCGATTAGCTAACTTTGCATCATGCCACACGATCATTCCCATCACCATCATCATGACCATGCGCCGAAAATTACGCATCTAACGCGTGCCTTTATCATCGGCATTATTTTAAATGCTGCTTTTGTGTTGGTAGAAGTGATTGTTGGCCTTTCATCACATTCACTTTCCCTACTCACTGATGCCGGCCACAATTTAAGCGATGTTGCCAGTTTGGCGCTGGCATTGCTGGCTTTTAAATTGTCTGGCGCAGCCAAAAACAGTCAATATACGTATGGTTATAAAAAATCTACTGTTATTGTTTCGCTGCTCAATGCGATTATTTTATTGGCTTCGGTCGTAATTATTGTTTACGAAGCCATCAACCGCTTTATTCATCCCGAACCAATTGCTGGCGGCACAATTGCCTGGGTTGCCTTTATCGGGATTTTGATAAACGGCATTACGGCATGGCTGTTTATGCAGGATAAAGACAAAGATCTGAACGTAAAAAGTGCTTATTTACACATGGCTGTGGATGCAATCGTTTCTTTGGGCGTCGTTATTTCCGGGCTGATTATTTATTTTACACACTGGTTTTGGGTAGATAGTTTGGTAAGCATCATTATCGCTGTGGTAATTATCGGCGGCACCTGGAGCTTGCTGAAAGACAGTTTGCGGCTTTCGCTGGATGGCATCCCGAAGGAATTAAATCTGGAAAAAGTTACTGCCGCGATGCTGAAAAGTCAGGGCGTTTTGGGTGTCCATCACGTGCATATCTGGGCTTTGAGCACCACAGAAAACGCGCTGACGGCACATTTGGTAATCGATCAAGGTTCAGTTGCCTCGTTTAGCCATATCAAAGAAGAATTACGGCATGAATTGTTGCATCTTGATATTCAGCACAGCACTTTTGAACCAGAATTTTCTGTAGAAAGTTGCAGCAATATAAGTTGTTAAAACATTAATGCTTCTTTTATCAGCCGAAATTTAGGTCGATAAAAGAAGCATTTACCATTTCAACTGGAGAGAAAATCTTAATCAAACTTTAACAAGTTGGTTTTTTGTTTGAATGAAAATCCTTCGACAAACTCAGGATGACAGGGTGTATATCTTGCTGCTAAAAAAATTTCCAATTAAAAATGCTTCTTTTATCAGCCGAAATTTAGGTCGATAAAAGAAGCATTAATGTTTCTTCTGGAAAAAAGAAAATCTGCTTTAAAATTTGAATAGGATTTCTCCTTTCGGTCGAAATGAAAAGTAGCGTTTATTCCGCTTTTGATTCTGTTTCTTCAGCAGCAACTTCCGCTTCTGCTTCAAATTCCGGCCGCGTTTTCAAAATAGAAAACCAGCTGATGATTTTTTTAATATCCGAAGCATAAACCTTTTCCTCATCATGATCTGGTGCCACTTCAAAGAAAAATGTACGCAACGTTTTGCCATCCGCTTTTTTAGCGTCCGGAATGTTTTCCAGTGTTTTCATGCGCTCTAAAATATCCGTCAGCTTTAAATCTTCAGTCTCGCCAAAAACGGTAATTTCATCCAGCGCAGCCAATTTTGCCGTGCTTAAATTCACCACTAATTTCAGCTTTTGCTCATCCAGACTTTCCAGTACAAAACCGGTTTTATTTTGCGCCATTGCACGCCACAAACCTGGTTTCCCGGAAACGGAAACGATTCCATGTAAATTCATTTTTTGAGTTGTAAGTTATCAGTTGCCAGTTTTCAGTTTTTAATCGCCAAAAACTGGCAACCCGCAACTCAAAACTGGCAACTTTATTTAATCAATCACTTCAATACTGGTAATTTTATCGTTCTGACGGATTTGATCAACCACATCAACATTATCCACAACTTTACCAAAAACAGTGTGGTTACGATCTAAATGCGCCGTATTTGCCCGGCTGTGGCAGATGAAAAACTGAGAACCGCCGGTGTTACGGCCAGCATGAGCCATCGAAAGCACACCACGATCATGGTATTGGTTTTCGCCAGTCAGCTCGCAGTCAATTTTGTAACCAGGGCCGCCGCTGCCTGCACGTGCCGAAGTGGATGGATCTTTAGAAAGCGGATCGCCGGTTTGCACCATAAAATTTGGAATTACGCGGTGAAAAGCCACACCGTTGTAAAATCCTTCTTTGGCTAATTTTAAAAAGTTGGCTACAGTATTTGGCGCATCCTGCTCGTAAAATTCTACGGTCATGTCGCCTTTGTCGGTTTTAATAATTGCTTTGCTCATTTTTTTGTTTAAAGAGGTGCAAAGTTAGTATTTTAGTAACAATATCAGATTTTAGAATTGATTTAAGATGAAGGGTTTCCGTGCTGTTTTTATCGCTATAATTTTATGTTTTTTAGGGTTTTGGGTTGATGCTGCTTCCATTTTAATACCGATGGACGAAACGCAGCACGATCACTTAAAATCCTACGGCATTGCGTTCTGGATTTTAAAAAACGGCGAAGAAGTAGATTGGCTGCTTAATTACCGCGGCGGCAGTTTTATGCTGAAATACAGTCAGAAAGCCGAATCCGAATGCAAAATCCGAGGCGTGAGTTATGAGGTTTTGGCCGATGCAAAAGCAAGTTCCATTTTAACCGAAATTACTGATCCTTCCGTCAATATGGATATGGTCAAGCTGGAAAAAGCACCTAAAATGGCCGTTTATTCGCCCAAAAGCAAACTACCCTGGGACGATGCCGTAACGCTGGTTTTAACGTATGCCGAAATTCCGTACACGGTTTTGTATGATGAGGAAATTATTAAAGGCGAGCTGCCCAAATATGATTGGCTGCACCTGCACCACGAAGATTTTACCGGCCAGTACAGCAAGTTTTATTCGGCTTTTCACAACGCGGCCTGGTATATTGAAGATCAGGAACGGCAGGAAGCGCTGGCCAAAAAATTAGGCTTTAAAAAAGTATCGCAGATGAAGCTTGCCGTGGCCAAAGATATCCGTGATTTCTGTTCGGGCGGCGGATTTTTGTTTGCAATGTGTTCTGGCACGGATTCTTTCGATATTGCGCTGGCTGCCGATGGAACCGATATTTGCGAACGCATTTTTGATGGTGATGCTGCTGATCCGAACGCACAATCCAAACTCAATTTTAACAATACTTTTGCTTTCCAGAACTTCAAAATTGATGAAAACCCGTACAGCCACAGCTTCAGCAACATTGATGTAACGCCAACCCGAAGCGTGAGCAGGCAAGATGATTATTTTACTTTATTTGATTTTTCGGCTAAATGGGATGTGGTTCCGGCCATGCTCACCCAAAACCATGATAAAGTAATTAAAGGTTTTATGGGATTAACAACCGCTTTCCGCAAGGATTTAATCAAGCCAAATGTGTTGATTTTGGGTGAACTGAAATCTGCCGGCGAAGCGCGCTACATTCACGGTGATTACGGCAAAGGGCAATGGACTTTTTACGGCGGCCACGATCCGGAAGATTATCAGCACGCCATCGGCGACCCGCCAACAGACCTCAAACTGCATCCAAATTCACCGGGTTACCGCTTGATTTTGGATAATGTTTTGTTCCCCGCAGCCAAGAAAAAGAAACAAAAAACGTGATGCTGTTTTTATCAGTATAAAATTGGTGAAGCTGAAACTGCTTTATATCAGGTAAAATTTATGCTGGTAAAAGAAGCATTGTTCGTTCAAAATCTTTATAAAATCAGTTGTAAAAATTCCAGCTCACCCCAAAAACCAGTAATGCATCCTGCATTGGATAACCAGCCTGCGCATTAGGTGATTTTAGTGTTGCAGGCGCTGCGCCCGGTGATACAACGGTATAATAACCTTTGCTTTGCAAACCCTGGTTGGCATAAGTGTATTTCAGGAACAAATTGGTGCGCTTTAAAGTGCCTTTTACAAACAGATCAACCACCGGATAAGTGGCAAAAGCAAAACTGGAATTGTTGTAAAACTGACCAATGCCAGGCGCATAGGCCTGCGCCAGATATTTGGTGTTGTACCGCACGGCAAAACCGTAATTGGTACTCAGTACATTAAAAAAGTTTTTATTATAGTACAAACTGTTGTAGGTATAAAATGATGGCGTGCGCAGAATATCTGTGTTGCTGGTTTTTTGATAAACCAGATAATTATCAAAATGCACGTTATGCCAAGTAAAATTTTTAGCCAGACTTAATTTAAGCAAACTGATGATCCCGCTGTTTTGCTGAGGTAGCAAATTGTTAGAATAGGCTGAATCCGCTCTGGTATTTTTGGGATTAGCAGCGGCAAAATACAAGTAATTTCCTAACAAAAAATACTCTGCTTTAGCATCCAGTTGTAGTTTTTCATTCAGGTAATTAAAGGACAATCCAGTTGTTTTTTGTTTACTTAAATTTGTGTTGTTAAAGGTATAATGGCTTGAATACCAGCTGGTATAAATTAAAGGAACTGTATTGTTTTGCGTGTAAGCTTCGGCAATTATGCGGCCAATTTTATTTCCTAAAAGCACATTTAATTTGGCATCGTACAAATAATCGCCGAACTCGCGGCCCAGTGTAACTTGTTGTAAATTAACATCCAAACCGGCACGATCATTCAGGCTGTATCCGGCCCGCGCTTTTAAAGTAATATCCTGAAAAGAGTTATTGTGCTCTTCTTGCTGATAGATTTGGGTAGAAGCCAAACCAGCAGCCCGCACCCATTGACTGTAATTGTAATAATCATGTACCAAACCTAAATCCAGTTTTAACTCATTCTGAACAAATTTTACCGCATTTCCGCGTAAAGCAAAACTGTACGAAAACTCATTTTGGATATGCGTTACATGAAGCGAATCTCTGGAATAAAGTGTATCGGTATTATGCTGCGGAAAAACATTATACGTATCTGCTTCATCCTGCAAATACTTGTACTGCTGCGTGTTATAAGTAAACGTATGCGAAATACGCTGCGTAGGCACAACGTCTGAAGAAGAACCAGCTGATGTATTTAAACCTTCCGTTTTGCCGATATAATAAATTTGTTTGATGTAAAAACTGTTGTCTCTGTAATTGTCGCGGGAATTATTTAACCGAACCGGCAGCGCAGTTTTTGCTAACGAACTATTGCTGCTGACTGGCCCCGTGCTTTTCCTGAAAATGCTATCACTCAGGATGGAACCGTTTTCCGGAACTTTTAAATTATTAAAAGTGAGGTTGCCAAGCAGATTATACCGTTTGCTTTTAGATTCGTACCAGGTAAAAACAGCAGCTTCCAAATGATCAGATTTTTGCCTCGGATAAAAACCTACCGAACCAATGCGGTTAAAATTGAAGCCGGCATTCCAGTTTGGTTTGATGTTTTGCGTGTGCGTTACGCTAAAAAGCTGTTCTTTTAATGCTCCGTTTACGTAATATAAATTGGTAAAAGGCGTGCGCGCCCGATAGTAAGTTACGTCTTCCGGCTTTAACAAATACGCATCAAAAGCATGGATACCTATATCAAAACCGATGTATTTGCGTGGTTCAAAAAGTAAACTCCGATAAGCCAATCCTAAATTTCCTAAACCAATTTTAGGGCTGCGCGGCTGATATAAAACGCTGTAATTTTCAAAATTATTCAGCGTAGTATCTAAAGGCACAACATGCGTACCGTCATTTAAAAGATGTGCATTGGTGATGCGGATAAACTTGGAAGTAAAAACAACCGAATCACCTTTATGCTCATCGCGTTTGCGTAAGGTATCCAGTAACTGGTCGTCGGTTAATGGTTTTGCAGTTCTTCGATGGCTCGTATCACCCTGAATAAACGGGTTGGTATTGGTATTAGTAGTGCGGCCATATTGCGCATAAACCGAAGCTGCCGGCAAAAAAATCAGCAATAAAAATAAAAATCTCAGCTTTGTTAAATTCACAGTTGCGCAATCAGTTCTTTCAAAATTAAAGTCATTTTCGGTTCGGCCTGTTGTGCAATTGCAATAATTTCTTCTACAGAAACCGGCTGCAATTCATCCGGAAAACCTTCATCCGTGATTACAGAAATGGCAAAAACCGCCAGATTCATGTGGTTGGCCACAATCACTTCCGGCACGGTGCTCATGCCAACTGCATCGCCACCGATGATGCGCAGATAACGGTATTCAGCTTTGGTTTCTAAATTTGGACCGGTTACTGAAACATAAACGCCTTTATGGCATGCAATACTGTTTTTACCGGCTATTTTTAAGGCATTTTCGATGAGATCTTTGCGGTAAGGCTGGCTCATATCCGGGAAACGCGGCCCCAAATCTTCCTCGTTATTCCCGCGCAACGGATTGTCTGGCTGTAGGTTGATATGATCTTCAATCACCATTAAATCACCTTTTCTGAATGCCGGATTAAGCGCACCGCTGGCGTTGGAAACCAGCAACGTTTTAATGCCCAGCATCTTCAAAATCCGCACCGGAAAAGTGATTTGCTGCATCGAATAACCTTCGTAATAATGCAACCGGCCTTGCATGGCTACCACTTTTTTGCCGGCCAGCATTCCAAAAATCAATTTTCCGGAATGAAACTCTAAGGTCGAGATCGGGAAATCCGGGATATTGCTGTACATCAGCTGTTTTTCAATCTCAATTTCGGTTACCAAACCGCCCAGTCCGGTGCCTAAAATAATGCCGATTTCCGGCTCAAAACCATTAATCCGGCTTTGTATATAAGCGGTTGTTTTTCTGATACTTTCTAACATAATTTTCTATCAACTGCTGAAATGCCGGTGCCGCATCATCCAAAAACGAAATGCCGATGGGCGCCACAAAAACCGGCAAACCGGCCAGCAGCGTTTGCAGCCCAGGTTCTTGTAAACGCTGCGCATCTTTTTCTGTTGTGATGATAACCTTTTTTAACACTTGGCAGGCCGCAAAATCTGCAACAAGTTTACTTATATTTTTGCTGGTAAATGGATGATGATCCGGATAATTATGCGGCATAACCTGTGCAAACTGCTTACGCAAATGTTGCAGCAACGGTTTCGGATTGGCAATTCCGGTAAGCACAAATAAGGTAGATTTTGGGTTGATAAAAACAGCATCCGCAGCAGGAAAAAATGATTTAAACTGCTGATAAACAATCGAAGTAAAAAACAAATTTTGATGCGGTAAAAGAAGCATTCTCTGTCGGATTTGCGCTTGTTTTTCTGCGGATAAATCCGGCGGACATTTACTGATCACGATTATATCTGCACGCTTTTTGCACGAAAATGGTTCGCGGAAATTTCCTGCCGGAAGCATTAAATGCGGCTCGTTGATCTTCCCGAAATCAAATAATAAAATGCTGAAACCTGGTTTTAAAGCGCGGTGCTGATAAGCGTCGTCCAACAAAATCAAATCATGATCAGCTTGCAATTTCTCTACGCCAACTACACGGTTTTCGCAAACAGCAACCGTAATTTCCGGAAATTTTCGTTTGAATTGCAGCGGTTCATCACCCACAGTTTTGGCCGTACTGTTTTTATCGGCATAAAAAAAGCCTTTGGTTTGCCGGCCGTAACCTCTGCTTAACGTAGCGATTTTATGCTGAGGTTTTAGCAGTTGAATCAAATATTCTGTCATCGGACTTTTGCCTGCGCCGCCAACTTCCAGATTACCGATGACAATAACGGGAAAATCAAATATGGTAGATTTAAAAATCCCAAAATCATAAAAAAAATTGCGGATAAAAATCACCAAATTATATAGTAGCGAAAACGGAAAAAGCAGGTAACGAAGCTGGCGCATGGTTAAGATAAGCCTTTTATTTTCAACCCAAAACCTGTTAATTTTTTCATGTAAATTGATTTGCTGATGCTGTTTTTATCAACCAAAAATAAAATTTTAATCAGGATTTGGCTTGATTTTACGTTTTGATTTTTGCTGGAAGTGAAAACATTAAATCCTTTTTTTGTATTTTAGCGGATAATGCAGCAGAAACTGGTAAAAATAATGGTCAGCACCGCTTTCATTTTGATCTTTACGATCAAGATGTTTATTCCGGTTACGGCTGTTTTCATCAACCATTTTTCCAAACAAATCAAAACGGTTATTCTGGTTGCTGATCAGGAAAACAACGACGAAAAATCAAACGATTTTAAAGATTCCATCAGCAAAACTAAAAAGGAAATAGACAAGGTTTTTGTCTGCCATTTTGAGTTTGTGCCGATGGTAACGCGCGTTCAACTATTGTTTAAGCAACAAGATTATTTGTTTAAACAAACCCATTTTCCGCCAATTCTTACACCTCCGCCAAATTTAGCTTAACTGCTGATTTACAGATTTATATCTTAACAAAAACTTGTTTACACAGGTTCTTGATACTGTTTTTACAACATAAATTTCATTCATTAAGATTAGTTTTTATGCTGAGAAAATTAAAAGAAGAGCGCACGCTGAAAGATAACTTGCTGCTGGCATCTTCTACGGCATTTGTGGCCGGGATGACGAATGTGGCCGGTGTAATTGCTTTTTTATCGTTTACCAGCAACATTACCGGCCACGTAGCCATGCTGGCTCAAAAAATTGTGAACAAAGAACACCACGCGGTAATGGTGTATGCTTTGTGGCTGCTGATGTTTTTGGTTGGTGCGTTTACGGCCAATTTTATCACCAAATCTTACAGTAAAAAAGGCAGTTACCGCGCGCATTCTGTACCGGTTTTTTTGGAAATTATCATTCTGTTTGCCGTAGCAGTTTACGGTCATAATTACTATACAGAAACGCAAACTGAACGGGAAATAATTATCGGTGCCATGCTGTTTTCCATGGGTTTACAAAACGGTTTGGTTTCTACCATTTCCGGCGGACTGGTTAAAACCACGCATTTAACCGGTTTATTTACCGATTTAGGCGGCGAACTTTCCGAATATTTACATACCAAAAAAGGAGAACGATCAGCCGTAAAACAGCGTTTAGCCATCCGTTTTACCATTTTAAGCTTTTATTTAGCTGGCGGAATTTTGGGCGGAATTATGTTTGAAGCTTACGATTTCAGGATATTTTATTTCATTCCGCTCATCCTGCTCACTATTTTATATTACGATATTTCAGAAGTAATTTTATACCGCACGGTTAAAGTGCTGGTGTATCCTTTTAAAAGAAAAAAACAAATTTCACGGGTTTGAAAAATCCACCTAAAAATTAAAATTATGAGTCATACAGAAGAAATTCACGATACCAGCCATATTACTTACGAAAGCTTGCTGGAAGGTAATAAAGCCTTTGTAGCCAATACTTTACGAGAAGATGAACAGTATTTTGAAAAGCTGGCCAACGGACAAAAACCACCAATTTTATGGATTGGCTGCGCCGATAGCCGCGTGCCGGCCAACCAGATTACCAATACCAAACCGGGCGAAATTTTTGTGCACCGCAACATTGCCAACATGGTTATCCATACGGATATGAACATGCTTTCTGTGCTCGATTATGCCGTTAATGTGTTGGAAGTGAAGCATGTAATTGTTTGCGGCCATTACGGTTGCGGTGGTGTTATCGCAGCGCTAACCAGCAAAACTTACGGCATTATTGACAACTGGCTGCGCCACATCAAAGATATTTACCGTTTGCATGCCTTTGAGCTGGATTTGATCAGCGATGAAAAACAGCGCGCCAACCGTTTGGTAGAATTTAATGTGATGGAAGGCGTGAATAATTTGTGTAAAACATCCATCATTCAAAATGCCTGGGAAAACGGCAAAGCACTCAGCGTGCATGGCTGGGTTTACGAGCTGAGCACTGGTTTTATTACTGATTTAAAGGTGAGCACACACTCCAGCAATAACATGAATGATGTTTTTAAATTCAGTTTTTAAAGAAGCAAAGTAGAAATTTGCAAAAGCCGGTTCGTTTCTGAATCGGTTTTTTTATGGAATAAAATAAAAATTCGACCAAAATTTAGCCGGTAAAAGAAGCATTGCTAAAAATAGCACAATTGATTTTATCAGTTAAAATTTCCTTCATTAAACTATCTTTGATTTTATTTATTTAAGCTGATGGATTACAATCTCCTCCAAAACAAACCCTTTTTTATTGTTGGCCCCTGCGTGATGGAAAACCGCGAACTGCTGTTTTTAGTGGCAGAAAAACTGGTTGAAATCCGTGAAAAACTGGGCGTAACCATCATCTTCAAATCTTCTTTTGATAAGGCAAACCGCACGTCTATCCATTCGTATCGCGGACCGGGAATTGAAAAAGGAATGGAATGGTTGCAGGCCGTTAAAAATAATTTTGGTTTGCCGGTTACTACGGATATTCACGAACCATATCAGGCCAAAATTGCTTCGGAAGTAGTTGATATTCTGCAGATTCCGGCTTTTTTATGCCGGCAAACCGATTTATTGGTTGCGGCTGCCGAAACCGGTAAAATCGTCAACATTAAAAAAGCACAGTTTTTGTCCGGTCAGGATATGTTTTATCCTGCACAAAAAGTGGCCGAAGCGGGCAACAATCAAGTGATTTTAACCGAGCGCGGCAATAGTTTTGGCTACAATAACCTGGCTGTTGATTTCCGGAATTTGGATGACATGAAAGCGTTCGGCTATCCTGTTTGCATGGATTGTACACATTCTGTGCAGCGGCCGGGCGGCGCGGGCGGCAAAACCGGCGGCGACCGCAAATTTGTGCCTTTTATGGCGCGCGCGGCCAAAGCTTTTGGGGCGAATGGTTATTTTATCGAAACACATCCTGATCCTGATCATGCGTTGAGTGACGGACCAAACATGCTGTATTTAAACGATCTGGAAGGTTTGATCAGCGAGCTTTCTGATGGAAAATAGCAGATTAAATGTTGCCCGTCGGGTTTTTCAGGTCGAAATAGAATCGCTGCAACAAATTGCTAATCAGTTAGATGAAACTTTTGATCAAGCAGTAGAACTCATTTTAAATTCCACAGGAAAAGTAATCGTTTCCGGTATTGGGAAATCCGGTTTGATTGGCAAAAAAATCGTAGCTACTTTAAACAGTACCGGCACGCCAGCTTATTTTTTGCATCCGAGTGAAGCTTTTCATGGCGATTTAGGCATCATCAGCCAGGAAGATGTGGTAATTTTAATTTCTTTTTCCGGAGAAACGGATGAAGTGTTGAAAGTTGTTCCTTTTTTAAAATGGCATCAAAATAAGCTGATTGCCATCACCGGAAATCCTGCTTCAACCTTAGCCAAAAATGCAGATTGCTGCTTAAAACTGATGATCACGCAGGAAGCTTGTCCGCTGCAACTCGCGCCAACTTCTTCCACCACGGCCATGCTGGTTTTGGGCGATGCGCTGGCGATTGCTTTGATGGAAGCTCGAAATTTTCAGCAGGAAGATTTTGCCCGTTTTCATCCCGGCGGAAGTTTGGGCCGAAAATTGATTACGCGCGTAAAAGATTTGATGCGAACCGATAATTTACCCTTTATTAAAGCTGATGCTTCTTTTACCGATCTAATTTTGACCATGTCTGCTGGGCGTTTGGGTTTGGTAATTGTGGGCGATGAAAGCAGGGCAGAAGGCATTGTAACCGATGGTGATTTGCGCCGCGGACTGATGCGTTTCCCGGATACTTCTGCCATCAAAATTCAGGATATTTTCAACCCAAAACCGATTATTATTGCAGAAACTGAATTTATCAGCGAAGCAGAAAACCTGATGATCCGGAAAAAAATTGCTACACTTTTGGTGGGTAATGCCGAAAAAAGTGTGGTAAAAGGAGTATATCAAATTTATAACTCATGATTTTCGCTTCGAAATCCTACTTCTTTAAAATTAATATATTTGCCAAATCCTGTTTATAACGATGCCTGATTCGAGCGAAAATCATACTTCTTTTAGCTACCAAAAACCAGCGCAAATTAAAATTGCCGTGATTGGTTTGGGTTACGTTGGTTTGCCGCTGGCGGTTGCGTTTGCTGCAAAATTTGAAGTGGTTGGCTTTGATATCAGCAGCAAAAGGGTAGAAGGTTTGCTAACCGGTTTTGACCGGACACGCGAAGTGGAACCTGCACATTTACAGGAAGTTTTGATTCCACGTGGAAAACTTTTGTGCACTTCGGAAGCGGAAAATCTGGCTGATTGTACCGTTTTTATTGTTGCTGTACCAACGCCAACGGATAAACATAACCGGCCGGATTTAAGGCTGATAAAAGAAGCAAGCATTTTAGTTGGGCAAGCGTTAAAAAAAGGCGATCTGGTGATTTACGAATCCACCGTTTATCCCGGCGTTACGGAAGATGAATGTGTGCCGATTTTAAGCAAAACTTCCGGTTTGATTTTTAACCGGGAGTTTTTTGCCGGATATTCTCCGGAGCGCATCAATCCAGGCGATAAAGAACATACGCTGGTGAATATCAAAAAAATTACGTCCGGCTCCACATTTGAAGCGGCGGAATTTGTGAACGAATTATATCAATCAATTGTGCAGGCCGGCACACATCTCGCCCCAAGCATTAAAGTGGCTGAAGCGGCAAAAGTGATCGAAAATTCGCAGCGCGACATCAACATTGCTTTTGTAAATGAACTTGCCAAAATTTTTAATTTGATGGGCATTGATACTGGCGAGGTTTTAAAAGCAGCCAGTACCAAATGGAATTTCCTGAAATTTAAACCAGGTTTAGTTGGCGGTCATTGCACCGGCATTGATCCGTATTATCTGGCGCAAAAAGCACAGGAAGTTGGTTATCATCCGGAAATTATACTGGCCGGCCGCCGTTTAAATGATGGCATGGGCGCGTATATTGCTTCGGAAGTGATCAAGCTGATGGTGAAAAAAGATATTCCGGTTAAACGCGCCAAAATCCTGATCCTAGGCTTCACTTTTAAGGAAAATTGCCCGGATGTGCGCAACACGCGCGTGATTGATATCATCCGTGTTTTTGAAGAATTTGAAACAAATTTAACCGTTTATGATCCCTGGGCTGATCCGGAAGAAGTGAATCACGAATATGGTTTCTCAACTTTTAATCAGCCAAAACAATTAAAAAATAATTACGACGCAATTGTGCTGGCCGTGGCGCATCAGGATTTTCAGGATTTGGATTTGGAAGTTTTGAAAAGCCAATGCGCTGTAATTTATGATGTAAAAGGAGTATTGCCTGCTGATTTAACCGATGGCAGGTTGTAAATACAATTTTTTCTGAAACCTTTTTAGTATTAATTTCATACAAACTGCTGATATTTTATATATGAAAAAATTATTAGTTACCGGTTCTTCCGGCTTGATCGGTTCGGAAGTTTGTATTCATTTTGCTGATCTGGGCTGGGAAATTCACGGCATCGACAACAACCAGCGCGCCGTTTTTTTTGGGCCGAATGGTGATACACGCTGGAACGAAAGCCGGTTGCGCAACCGGATCAAACAGTTTTTTCATCACGAACTGGATATTCGCGACCGGCAAGGCGTAATTGATTTAATTGCCAACATCCGGCCTGATACCATTGTGCACACCGCAGCGCAACCGAGCCATGATCGTGCGGCAGATATTCCGTTTGATGATTTCGATACCAATGCCGTTGGCACGTTCAATTTGCTGGAAGCTACGCGGCGATACAGTACCGAAATTCCGTTTGTGCACATGTCAACTAACAAGGTTTACGGTGATGCGCCAAACGAAATTGAAATGCTGGAACTGGAAAAACGCTGGGATTACGCCGATCCAAATTTTGCACATGGCATTGGCGAAAATTTCCGGATTGATCAAACCAAACACTCGCTTTTTGGCTCTTCCAAGGTTTCTGCGGATATTTCTGTACAGGAATATGGCCGATATTTTAACATGCCAACTGCTTGTTTAAGAGGTGGTTGCCTGACAGGGCCGAATCATACCGGCGTAGAACTGCATGGTTTTTTAAGTTATCTGATCAAATGTAATTTGGAAGAAAAACCTTACACCGTTTTTGGTTATAAAGGCAAACAGGTGCGTGATAACATTCATTCTTTTGATGTTGCCCGTTTTATTGAGGAATTTATTGCTGCGCCACGCGTAGCAGAAGTTTATAATCTGGGCGGTGGAAAAGACAATACCTGCTCGATTTGGGAAGCTTTTGATTTGATTTCCGGCATCAGTGGAAAAGAAATGAAGTACAGTTACAGCGAAACCAACCGCATTGGCGATCACATTTGCTATTACAGTGATCTGCGGAAAATGAAAACGCATTATCCTAACTGGCAAATTACCAAGCCTTTGGAAGTGGTTTTTCAGGAAATTTATCAATCCTGGATCGAACGGAACGGAAAATGAAAATTGGCCGATGCTTCTTTTATCAACAAAAAATTGGTTTATCCGTTAAGTTCCTGAACTAAAAAAGATGATTTCTTTAAACAATCAACCTAAATCAATTATGAAAAAAATAGTCTTAAAAACAGTCGCTGTGCTGATGATTGCAGTGGCATTTTCGGCTTGTTCGAGTTTAAAAGGTGGTTCTAACACCATTTCCCGCGGAAAAGTTTCTGGCAACTGGGGCATTACAAAAGTTAGTTTAGAAGATTTATTGGATGGCAGTGTGCAATCGGCTTTCAACACGGCTCCGTATAAATGCTTTGAAAACAGCATCTGGAAGTTAACCAACAGCGGAAACGGTTCTTTTACCATCAATAATCCTGGTTCTGGCTGTCCAGTTGGCACCACGCAAAATATTTACTGGTCGTTTTCTAACGGTGCCAGCGGACCAGAATTTCAGTTTAAAAAACTCTACGATAAAGATAAACCCAAAAATGTGGAAGAAGGTTACCGTTTGTTGGTTACCGCGCAAACCGGCAACACCATGACGTTGAAATCTCCTGTAAATTATGGCGGCAAAACGGGTTATATAGTTTATAATTTTGTGAAGCAATAAGTCAAAATTATTGTCTTTTTGAAGCGATACTGTTTTTATACCGATAAAAACAGTATCGCTTTTTTGTTTAAAACTGAACCCTTGCGCCTGCAAACCAGTTCCGCAGCGGTGCAGCATTATAATACCGCAAACCAACGGCATTCAAATCGTTTCCTAAACTGTAATGCTGGTTTAGCAAATTATCAATTCCGGTATAAACATTCAGATTGGTTTTTTTGCTGAGGTTTTTGTTCCAGCCAACTTTGGTTTGCACTAGGTTGTATGCTTTTGCAAAAGCCGTATTGCCATCATCCAACGGTAAACGCGAAGTGTAATTATGCTGAAAAAAGAAGTACAAACGTTCCGGAAAGGTTACGTTTAACTGGCTGACAGAAACCGTTGCCGGAACGCCTGTTAGCTTGTTGCCTGAATAATTTGCAGCGGCATTGTAATAATCGCGGAAACGGAAATGGCTTAAAGTCAAGCTGTTGCTAAGTGTTAAACTTCTAAAAAATTCTGTTGTATTATTTTTAATGATTTGATAACTTGCTGAAGTTTCAATTCCGGCCTGATTAGTGCCGCCGGCATTTAAGTAATATTCTGTTCCGTTATCGTTTAATCTTCGCACAATAGCGTTGTTTAAACGGTAATAAAACAAGGCAGCATCCAGGTTAAAACGTTCATTTACACTTTGTTTGCGCAAACCAATTTCGTAATTCCAGCCTTTCTCGGCCTGTAAATTATTGTTGATGATATTGCTGGTTGGCCGAACTTCTGCCGTGGCCGGCGTAGAATAGCCACGACTAACCGTTGCGCGCCAGGCGAAATCCTGCGTTAACTGGTACGACAAAGCCACGCGCGGCATCAACACCGGTTTAAAACGGTTTTTACCATTTCCTGCACCAATATCCGTAAAATCGTATTGATAATTATTTAAACTTAATGCTGCTTCTGCATGTATTTTTTTGAGGATGGTTGAAGCAAACCGTGTAAAATAAAAGGCTTGTTTTGTTAATATATTGCTGGCTGCCTGTAACTTACCACGATAGCCGTGGTTGTTATCATAATTGTTGATGTTAGATCGGGTTTGCTGCATTTCAGTTCCTAAATCCAGGTTCCAGTTAAAATTATCGACTTGTTTTTCCTTGCTGCTCAACTCAAAATAAGTGCGCAAACCTATGGTATTTTCAAGCCTTACTTCATCATTGCTGATCCCGGGATTAGCAAAATTGGTGTGCATGCCATAAACCGCAAAAACGTGTTTTAAGTTAGGCAGGTAATAGGTTTCGTTGGAAACTCCGCCAAAAAGCGTTTTATTATAAACGGTAGCATGCTGATCTATTGCGCCCGGAATAGTTGCCGTAGCCGGCCGTGCAGCACTTGGATTAGCCAGATATTGCGCTAACGTTAATCCGCCCGGCGTTTGATAATCCAGATCCGAATAAAAGAGCAGGGCTTTCAATTGTCCGTTTGGTGCATACGTCCAGCTGTCAGATGCCTGCACAAAATTGCGTTTCAAAGCACTGTTTTGCCGATAACCATCCGATTGCTGCCAGCTTTGGTTGATGTTAAGCTGGTTAGTTTTGGATACTTCTTTTACCCCTATATTTTCGTGATAACTGTTGTACGAACCCGCATCAAAACCAACCGAAGCCGAACTTTGCTGCTGCCGGTTGCCAAAAGGATCGATCAAAACCACACCGTTAGAATTTGCGCCGTATAAACTGCCGTCCGGACCGCGCAAAATGTTGATGTTTTGGATGGAATTCAAATCCAGCAAATTCAGATAAGTGTTTCCGCCGGCATCAGTCAGCGGAAATTCATCCATATAAACTTTCACATTTCTCACCCCAAAAGGCGAACGCAG
>JBPBQN010000252.1:0-19299 GCA_050954865.1 Janthinobacterium lividum
TGATCCATAATGCAAAATTGCTAAAAATAGTAGCAAAATACAATTATTTCAGCATAAAAAATAGGTGATAAAAACAGTATTTATTTAGATGAGCGATGCTTCTTTTGTACCCTAAATTAAGGATTGATCTAACAGAAATTGTTTCAAATCAACACCAAAAAATAGGTGGTAAAAACAGTATTGATCTGATGATGCTTCTTTTATGGTTGTAAATCATCCAGCAAAAACACAAAAAGTTCTTTCGGACCGTGCGCACCTAAAACCAGTGTTTTTTCAATATCTGCAGTTCTGCTTGGGCCGGTTATGGTAGAAATTAACGAAGGCAGTTTATTTCTATACTTATCTTTAAGTAATTTGAAACCGTCTTTCAAATCCAAAACCAACTGCGAAGTGTACGCCAGCACAATATGCTGGTGCGGATAAATGCTTAATCTTCGGCCTGCTGCATTGCCATTGGTAACTAAAATGCTGCCATTTCTGGCGATTAAAGCATCGCAAAGTGTTAAACCAACTTCGGCTTGCTCAAAATCTTTATCGGTTTCGAAATAAGGATATTCATAGGTTTGCAGGATGTTTTGCAGATAGCTTTCCCAACAATAAATTTTGTGCCAATTACGTTGCTCAGCTAAAGTCAACAGATTTTCGATAAACTGGATTTCATCTTCACAAAAAATAAACTGACCGGCAACAGCGGTAAATTGCTCGGCAAAAACCAGCTCCAGCAAATCGCTTTGTGGCTCGTAAAGCGGTAAATCTTCCAGTTGCGGATACGGATTATCGCGCTTTTCCAGCAAAGCCTTGCGGATTTTTTTTAACAGCTGCTCTTTTGGTGTCGTGTTATCTTTCATTTCAAAACAAAAGCCACTATGCGGCAACATAGTGGCTTGAAAATTATTTAAAAACGATTAAGCTTTTTTAGCATTAGCGTCTGCTTCTTCCGGATTGCGCTCAAATGTACCAGAATGATCACCAACACCTTCATGAATTAAGTTTTGTTCAACCGGTGCTAAGTTTCCGGAAGGATTATCGCCATTTACAAATTCATCATAAGTTGTACGGGTTTCAAACGGACGTTTTCCTAAAATTTCTTCTAAATCCGATTGGAAAAGGATTTCTTTTTCAAGCAATTTATTGGCTAATTTATCTAAACCTTCACGTTTCTCCGTTAACAATTGTTTGGTACGTTCATATATTGAACCAATTAAATTACGTACTTCATTATCAATCAATTCTGATGTTTTGTCAGAATAAGGTTTGTTAAATTGATATTCGCCTTGCGTATCGTTAAAAGAAACATTACCAACTTTCTCATTCATTCCATAAATGCTTACCATAGCGTAAGCTAGTTTGGTAATACGTTCCAGATCGTTTTGTGCACCGGTAGATATTTTGTTAAAAACGATATCTTCTGCTACACGCCCGCCCATTGTCATACACAAACCATCAGTTAATTGCTCAGTGGTATACAAAAACTGTTCTTTTGGTAGATATTGTGCATAACCCAAAGCTGCAACACCGCGTGGCACAATCGAAACTTTAACCAAAGGATCTGCGTGTTCTAAAAACCATCCTGCAATAGCATGACCAGCTTCATGGAAAGCAACGATTCTCTTTTCTTCCGGAGAAATGATTTTGTTTTTCTTCTCCAAACCGCCAATTACACGGTCAACTGCATCTTGAAAATCCTGCATGTCAACTGCTTCTTTGTTCTTACGGGCAGCAATTAAAGCGGCTTCGTTACAAACATTGGCAATTTCAGCACCGGCAAATCCCGGAGTTTGGGCTGATAATTTTTTAGCATCTACATCAGCTGCTGTTTTTACCGGCTGTAAATGGACTTTAAAGATTTGCTCACGTCCATTCAAATCTGGTTTATCGATAGAAACCTGTCTGTCAAAACGTCCCGGACGCATTAAAGCAGAATCCAAAACATCCGGACGGTTAGTTGCAGCCAGAATAATAATTCCAGAATCTGTACCGAAACCATCCATTTCTACCAACAATTGGTTTAGCGTATTTTCGCGTTCATCATTACCGCCAACAATGTTGTTTTTACCACGAGCACGGCCAATAGCATCAATTTCATCAATAAAAATGATACATGGTGCTTTGTCTTTTGCCTGTTTAAACAAATCACGCACACGGGAAGCACCAACGCCTACAAACATCTCCACAAAATCAGAACCTGAAAGCGAGAAGAAAGGAACTTGCGCTTCACCTGCTACTGCTTTTGCCAGTAAAGTTTTACCGGTTCCCGGAGCACCGATCAGCAAAGCACCTTTTGGGATTTTGCCACCCAGATTAGTGTATTTTTTTGGATTTTTAAGGAAATCTACAATTTCCATCACCTCTTGCTTGGCTTCTTCCAAACCGGCAACATCGTTAAAAGTAACGCTTACCTGCGATTCTTTATCGAACAAAGTAGCTTTGGATTTTCCAATGTTAAAGATTTGTCCGCCCGGGCCGCCGCCTGCACCGCCGCCCATTCTGCGCATAATCAGCATCCACATACCGGCAAATAATGCTACCATAATGATGGTTTGAACTAACCAGCTGGAAAAAATACTTTCATGCTGCTCATAAGTTGGCTGGATTTTTTGAGCATCAGGCACATCTTTCTGCGCATTTAAAACGGATTGTTTTAAACTTTCATAAGATGCATCGGTAAAATAATACTGCGCATTATCATTAGCCATGTTGAACGAGCGTTTATCGCGCACATTAGCATATTGTGATTTGCTCAGACTGTCTTTTTTGATATAAACTTCGGCAACTACTAAATCACCGTTTTTGTAGGCAACAATTTTATCAACGTCACCTTTTCTAAGCATGGTACTTTCAAATGTTTGAAAGTTAACCAATGTACCGCCGCTTCCACCAAAAAAGTAAGGCACCACCAGCAAACCAATTACGGCGATGGCATAAATCCACATAAAATTAAACTTAGGCGGCTTTGGTGTAGTTTTTTTATTGGGTATCCGGCGGATATTTTTCTGATTTTCAGCGTTTTTTTCTTTCATTTTTACAAACACATATTATACAAGTACGCAACAGGATCTAACAATTTAAGCACTCTTATAAGATTTAAATTCAGCATCGCCCCACAACTCTTCTATCCCGTAAAACTCGCGTTTATCTGTTTTAAATATGTGTACTACAACGTCAATATAATCTAATAAAATCCACTCACCATATTCAAAGCCTTCCTTTCTCCAAGGATCCTGTTTTAAGGCTTTGTAAACTTCATCTTCCACGCTTCCGGCAATTGCCCTTACTTGGGTTGTGGACTCTGCATGACAAATTACAAAATAATCTGACACCGAACTGCGGATGTTTCTGAGGTCTAATCTAACAATATCATTGCCTTTTTTTTCCTGAATCCCGTTGATTATGATCTCTGATATTAAGGCTGATTCTAATTTATTCTTGTTTATTATCATTAAAAACACTTAGTTTTGGACACGAATTCACATACGTTTAATTCTACTTTGCAAAATAACATAATTTCGGGTGCATTTGTTGGACAAAATATTCTGACGTATAAGGAGATAACTTCTACCAATGACCTGATGAAAGAGTTAGTGGCAAATTCCACGCCATTGGCCGAAGGAACAGTCATTATGGCAGAAAGCCAAACGGCCGGCAAAGGTCAGCAGCAAAATGGCTGGCATAGCGAAGCCGGCAAAAATCTTACCTTTAGTTTATTGTTATTTCCAGATTTTTTAACTGCTGATCATACTTTTTCACTTCTATCTACCATAAGTTTAGGTACAATCAAAGCATTGCAAAACATTTTGGGTGATCAAACCCGGATTAAATGGCCAAACGATATTTATTACGGCCAGAAAAAGCTGGGCGGAATTTTGATCGAAAATTTACTGGCTAAAAGAAGCATCAAACAATCAGTTGTTGGGATTGGGATCAATATTAACCAAGAAACTTTTCCGGATCATTTGCCCAACCCAATTTCCATGCAGCAGATTTTGAATAAAAATAGTGTGATAAAAGAAGTATTATCACAAATTTGCACCAGCATAGAGTTTTATTATTTAAAGTTAAAAGCGGGAAATTTTGACGAGATAAAACAGGAATATCTGCAAAATTTGTACGGATTAGGGCAGGAGCTTCCGTTTCAAACTAAAAAAGAAATCTTTGCAGGAAGGATATCAACAGTAAACCATTTGGGCAAACTGGGCATCCAAAGAGAAAATGAAACCGAATTTTTTGATTTAAAAGAGATCAAGTTTATATTCAATCAACCATGAAAAAATTAACACTGTGTTTAGCCTTGTCTTTTTTAAGTACGGGCTTGTTTGCACAAATTTTAACACCTGTAAAATGGTCATACGCAGCTAAAAAAGTCAGCAAAACCGAAGCTGTTTTACTGATGAAAGCTACAATTGATAACGGCTGGCACATTTATTCAACCCAGCAAAAAGAAGGCGGACCGGTAAAAACCGAATTTACGTTTATGCCTTCCAAAGATTATGCGTTAACTGGAGCACTGGCAGAACCAAAACCGGTTACCAAATATGAAAACTCTTTTAAAATGAATGTACTTTATTTTGAAAAGAGCGTGATTTTTCAGCAAAAAATTAAACTAAATAAAGAGCAAACCAGCATTAAAGGCAAGGTAGAGTTTATGGTTTGTAACGATAAACAATGCCTGCCGCCGGATGATGTTGAATTTAACATTCCGATTAAGTAAATACCTGAAGATCAAAAGATTATCATGAGTACATCTATAGAAAACATTGGCTTGTTTACTTCCGGCGGTGATGCGCCGGGGATGAATGCAGCCATCCGCGCAGTGGTGCGCACAGCTTTGTATTATAACATCCAGGTTACGGGCATTCGTCGTGGTTATGAAGGCATGATCAACGGCGATATGGCTTTGATGGATCGCCGCTCGGTAGCCAATATTGTGCAGCGCGGCGGCACCATTTTAAAAACTGCACGCAGCGAACAGTTTAAAACCCCCGAAGGCCGGAAACTGGCTTACGAACAGTTGCAAAAAAATAAAGTTGATGCATTAGTAGCTGTTGGTGGCGATGGCACGTTCAAAGCTGCACAGATTTTTGCAGAAGAATTTAATATGCCAATTGTTGGTTTGCCGGGAACAATTGATAATGATCTGTTTGGAACGGATTTTACCATCGGTTACGATACAGCTATCAATACAGTGGTAAATGCGGTAGATAAAATCCGTGATACAGCCGAATCGCATGATCGTTTGTTTATTATAGAAGTGATGGGTAAAGATGGCGGACAAATTGCGTTGCGCACTGGAATTGCAACCGGCTCGGAAGCGATTTTAATTCCGGATTCTACCAGCGATATCGATTCTGTTTTTGCACGGTTAGAGCGCGGCCGCAGGCATAAATCATCCAAAATAATTATTGTTGCTGAAGCAGAAGAAGAATCTGGCGATGCCTTTGAGATCGGCGATCAAATCAAAGAAAAATATCCGAATTACGATACCCGCGTTTCTATTTTGGGACATATTCAGCGTGGCGGTATGCCAACTTGTATGGATCGTGTTTTGGCCAGTCGCGTTGGCGTTGCAGCGGTAGAAGCTTTGCTGGACGGACACCGTAATGAAATGATCGGCGTTATCCACAACGATATCAGTTATACCGATTTTAGTAAAGCAGTGAAGCACAACACCGAAATCAACCCCAATTTTTTAAAAATTGTAGAGATCCTCTCACTGTAAATTTTAGGGTGATAAAAGAAGCATGCTTCTTTTATCACCCTAAAATTAAAGTAGTTTGGCAGCCACTTCTTCCCAAGTATTTACCCGTTCAAACTCAGTAATTAGTTTGTTGTGGGGCGAAGTGAATAGCAATGGCCGACCATCAAATGCTGTAAAGTTGCGGCTGCGGTCATCAATCATAACATCAACATTTACAATTTTTAATCCGCAGAAAATAGTTCGCTGCCACGGAATAAAAGGAAAATGATCTGCCAGCCAATCCACTTTATCTTCTAACGAATTGCGAAATTCCATCGCGGCAGAAACGATAAAAACATCATATTTTTCATTTAGTTCTTTTACAACGCGCTGGCTGTCTTTAATCACTTCCAAATCGCGGAAAAAACCTTTTTCATAAATATGTTTCCTGAAATCGCCGGAAATATGTTCTGGCAAAATGGCATAAAATTCTTCGCCATCTTTTAGCTGCCTTAATGCTTCTTCAGGATGATTTTGTTTGTATAATGCTTCAAATTTGGCAATCACATCAGCCAGCACTTCGTCCATATCAATGGCAATACGTTGTTTTTCCATTTTTCAATCCGCTTTTTACAAAAGAAAATAATTATTTTAATGCTGAAGTTAAATTAATCAAAAAAGATTTTAGGTTGATTTATTGATAATTACACAAAAAACTAATTATTTTTTCTACTTTTGCAACCCTCGCAACAAAAAGTTCCGGGGGATATGTTGAATACATAAAAACAAAAAATGGCAACTAAAATTAGATTACAAAGACACGGTAAAAAAGGTAAAGCTTTTTATCACATCGTGGTAGCAGATGCCCGCGCCCCGCGTGATGGCCGTTTTATTGAGCGTTTAGGCTCTTACAACCCAAATACAAACCCGGCAACCATTATTATTGATTTTGATAAAACGTTGGATTGGGTAAATACAGGCGCACAACCAACCGATACTTGCCGTGCAATTTTGGGTTACAAAGGTGTAATGTACAAAAAACACTTGCAAGGTGGTGTTAAAAAAGGTGCTTTAACTCAGGAAGTAGCTGATGCAAAATTTGCAGAATGGTCTGAGCAGAAAGAAAATAAAATCAGTGGTAAAACAACTTCTTTATCAACTGCTAAAGGTGAAGCACGTAAAAATGCTTTAGCTGCAGAAACGAAGAAAAATGCTGATCGTGCTGCTGCAATAGCTGCAAAAAACACGCCTCCGGCTGCAGAACCAGTAGCTGAAGAAACACCAGAAGAAACAACATCAGCTGAATAATCAGCCTAAATAACATTACAGTATAGCGAAGCTTTATCAAAAGCTTCGCTATACTTGTTTTAAGCCCTTTTATTGATGACACATGAGGATTGTTTCCGCTTAGGAACTGTAACCAAAACCCGCGGACTAAAAGGTGAATTACAGGTTTTTATCGCTTTTGAGGAGCCGGAAAAACTGAAAATTAAAAGTTTATTTTTAGAGATTGGTGGAAAACTGGTTCCATATTTTATCACGCTTTTTAAACTGCCGATGAAAAACGTGGCTTATCTGCAACTAGAAGATGTGGATACGATTGAAAAAGCGGCTTTGTTAGTTAAAAAAGATGTTTTTCTTCCAAATAAAATCAAACCGAAAAAGAAAAAAAGTGAATTTGGGTTGAAAGATTTGCTGCATTTTATTGCTGTGGATGAAAACGAAGGCGAACTGGGGGAGATCATTGAAATACATGAATTTCCGCAGCAAATTATCGCAACCGTTCCGTACAAAAACCGGGAAGTTCTTTTTCCGTTAAACGAAAACATCATCAAAAATATTGATGTGGTAAAAGGAATAGTGCTGGTAGATTTGCCCGAAGGTTTACTGGATGTTTACTTGGATTGATACTGGTTTAATTTAGGCGATACTGTTTTTATCGACTTAAAATTAAGCTACTAAAACTGTATCAAACTTTTATCCCGCCCAGCCTTCCCGATCCAAACTTCTGAATTGGATGGCTTCTGCCAGATGTTCAATTTGGATGTCTTCCGTTTCGGCCAAATCAGCAATGGTGCGGGCAACTTTTAAAATACGATCGTAAGCGCGTGCACTCAAACCTAATTTTTCCATGGCTTTTTTGAGGAGGATTTGTCCGGCTTCGCTAATTTTACAAACCTGGCGCACCATTTTAGATTCCATTTGTGCGTTGCAATGCAGATCTGGCTTTTCCGTAAATCTTTTCTGCTGAATTTCCCTGGCTTTGATTACGCGCTCGCGAATGGTTTCGCTTTTTTCTGAAATTCTTTCCGAAGAAAGTTCTGTAAAATTAACAGGCGTAACTTCTACATGCAAATCAATCCGATCCAGCAACGGACCGGAAATTTTGCTTAAATATTTTTGCACAATTCCTGGTCCACAAACGCATTCCCGATCCGGATGATTGTAGTAACCGCAAGGACAAGGATTCATGGAAGCCACCAGCATAAAACTTGAAGGATAATCCACGCTCATTTTTGCTCTGGCAATGGTTACGCGGCGTTCTTCCAGCGGTTGGCGCATCACTTCTAAAACCGTTCGTTTAAACTCAGGCAGTTCATCTAAAAATAAAACACCATTGTGCGCCAATGAAATTTCGCCAGGCTGTGGATTTCCACCACCGCCAACCAAAGCCACATCCGAAACAGTATGATGCGGAGATCGGAACGGACGAACGGAAACCAGCGCATCTGCCGCAGCCAGCTTTCCGGCAACAGAATGTATCTTGGTCGTTTCCAAAGCTTCGGACAAACTTAACGGCGGCAAAATAGAAGGCAAACGCTTGGCCAGCATTGTTTTTCCGGCTCCGGGCGGACCGATTAAAATAGCATTGTGGCCGCCAGCAGCAGCAATTTCCAGCGAACGTTTGATGTTTTCCTGTCCTTTTACATCCGAAAAATCAGCTTCGTACTGGCTGATGCTGCGGTGAAATTCATCCCGCGTATTGACTTCTTCTTCTTCCAGCGGCTTTTCTCCGTTTAAAAAATCTACGACCTCGGTTATTGTATTTACCCCAAAAACAGCCAAATTATCTACAATGGCTGCTTCCCGCGCATTTTGTTTTGGCAGGATGAAACCTTTATAACCTTCTTTTCTGGCCTGAATGGCAATCGGTAATGCACCGCGAATAGGCTGTAATCCGCCATCTAATGAAAGTTCTCCCATAATGAGATACTTATCTAATTCATCATGTGAAATTTGTCCGGAAGCAGCTAAAACGCCGATTGCAATGGTTAAATCATAGGAAGAACCTTCTTTGCGCACATCCGCAGGAGCCATGTTTACTACAACCTGCTGTTTGGGCATGTGGTAATTGCAGTTTTTTAGTGCTGATTTAATTCGAAAATAGCTTTCTTTAATTGCATTATCTGGCAAGCCAACTACATAATATTTTGTTCCGCCAGTAATGTTGATTTCGATAGTAATGGTAGTAGCTTCAATTCCGTAAACGGCACTACCAAATGTTTTTACAAGCACAGGAAACAGATTTAATTTCCTGTAAATTAACTAAAAATTAATAAATATAATACAAACAAAATACAGAACAAAAAAAGAGTGTTAAAAGAAGTATAGGATGAAATTGCTTCTTAAATCCATGCTTCTTTTAGCACATAAAAAAAGCCGGAAATTAATTTCCGGCTAAATGAATATTTATTGTTTTGGCATGTTCCGCATCATTTTAGCCATTTGTGCGGGATTTGAAAACTGCTTCATCATTTTTTTCATATCGTCAAACTGTTTAATCAAACGGTTCACTTCAGCCAGTTCATTACCAGAACCTTTTGCAATCCGCGCACGTCTGCTTTGGTTGATGATATCCGGATTTTCTTTTTCTTTCGGTGTCATGGATTGAATAATGGCTTCGATCGATTTGAAGGCATCATCCTGAATATCAATATCTTTCATTGCTTTGCCAACTCCCGGAATCATGCCCATCAGATCTTTCATGTTACCCATTTTTTTAATCTGCTGGATCTGGCCAAAGAAATCGTTGAAATCGAATTTATTTTTGCGGATTTTCTTTTGCAGTTCGGCAGCTTCTTTTTCGTCAAACTGTTGTTGCGCACGTTCAACCAAAGAAATCACATCGCCCATTCCCAAAATCCGCGACGACATACGATCCGGATGAAAAACGTCTAACGCTTCCATTTTTTCGCCGGTTCCAATAAATTTAATCGGTTTGTTTACAACAGATTTGATGGATAAAGCCGCACCACCACGTGTATCACCATCCAATTTGGTTAAAACAGCTCCGGTAAAATCCAAGCGATCGTTAAATACTTTTGCTGTATTTACCGCATCCTGACCGGTCATCGCATCTACCACAAACAAAATTTCGTTCGGGTTCAATGCTTTTTTTACCTGCTCAATTTCCACCATCATGGCTTCGTCAATGGCCAAACGGCCGGCGGTATCCACAATTAAAACATTGTTTCCGTTTTGTTTGGCCTGCGCCAATCCTTCCAAAGCAATGGCAACTGGATCTTTAGATTCGAGGTTTGCATAAACCGGCACGCCAATCTGCTCGCCCAAAACCTTCAATTGTTCTACCGCAGCCGGACGATAAACGTCGCCAGCAACCAGTAAAGGTTTTTTATTTTTTTGTGTTTTGAGGAAAAGAGCCAGCTTACCGGAAAAAGTGGTTTTACCGGCACCATTTAATCCGGCAATTAAAATAATGGTTGGATTTCCCTGAAAAGTAAGTTCGGCAGTTGTTCCGCCCATCAAATTGGTGAGTTCATCACTCATGATTTTGGTGAGCAACTGGCCGGGAGAAATCGATGTCAACACATTCTCGCCTAAAGCTTTCTGCCGCACTTCATCAGTAAAAGCTTTTGCAGTTTTATAGTTTACGTCGGCATCCAGCAAAGCTTTGCGGATTTCTTTCATGGTTTCGGCCACGTTGATTTCCGTGATCGAGCCCTGTCCTTTTAAAACCTTGAATGCGCGGTCGAGTTTATCCGAAAGATTATCAAACATCTTTTTAAATCATTAAAATAAAACACAAAGTTATGATTTTGAAGCTATAAATAAATAGCAATACGTTTATGCCATACTTCTTTTAGCAGGTAAAAATCAGTGAAAACTACCGGTAATAGGGGAATTTATAAGTAACGCCCAGTGCCAAACTTTGATAAGCCTGCAAGCGTTTTGAAGTATTGGGATCGTAAAGCAATGTGCCAATTATGCTTACGTTTACCAACCGGTTTATCTTTGCGGTGAGCGTGCCGTCAAGCCGATGCGTCATGTTCAGCGGCGTATCATACGGAACAAAAATCAGGTATCGGGCTTTTAAATTAACGTTTTTGGCGATGTCTTTATCAAAGTTAGAAACGATTTGGAAAGCCAGCTGATTTAACACGTGCTTACCATAATGTACGCCATAAACGGTTGCCGTATCACTCGGATAAACAGAATTGCTGAGCACAAAAGTTTGTCGCGCCGTACCGGTACCAAAACGCATGCTGAAATATTTTACCGGTTTATACTCAAAACCGACGGATTCTGTGAGATAACCAGGCGCCATAAACCTGGAAATTAATACCGGAGGAGTATTAACATCATTAGAGTAATTAAAACCTTCATCAAACTGAGATTCAAAACTAAGCGAGCCGTAAAAATCCCAGTGTTTGGAAAAGTTGATGGAAACTTTATTATCCCAAAAAATCCGGTCGTTGGTTTTACGTTCAACCTGGCCTTGGTTTTTAACTTTTCCGTAGAGCAGAATCAGTTCCGAAGTAAAATCTTTTCCGTTACGGTTATACTCGGTTTTATAATCAAAATTTGTTCCTATAGCGATAGAACTCACGCCGCCGGCACTCCAATTGTTACTAAAAGCGGATTGATTGAGGTTAAAGCCAAAAAGCACATTATTGCGCCAATAACTTACTTTATAATCCAAACCTGGAACGGGAATATATTCCGGGAGAAGGCTTAAAGGCTGCAAACGCACGGGTAAAATATTACGGCCGGGTTCTATCCGGAAACGGTTTAAAAGGTTGGTATCGATTTTTACAGAATCCAGCCGAATCCGGATAGAATCTTTTCTGAGTGAATCCGCTTTTAACGAATCCTGCTTAACCAAGTCTTTTACCTGTGCTTCGGCGCGATGAAAAAACAGTGCTAAAAGAAGCATCAACCAAAAACCTGAAAGCCTGCGCATATTGGACAAAGAAAAGCAAAAATGATTTTTTTCAGAAGTGATTTTCATTTTTCAACTTAAAAACTAATGCTGATTTTTAAAATAGTTTAGCCAGGAAAACGGCTTTCTGCGTTTTAAATAATCCGGAAACCTATCGTTGGCATATGCTTCGCGCTCAAAAACAATGTTCATATATGCTTCGTGATGATCGTTGTAAATGGTTCTGTTATACAAATAATTTACCAGGTAAAAGAAGTAAAAGGGTAGCACCAGCATTTCCAGTTGCTGGCGCAGGTGGATGATTTCGTGCCGGATCATTACTTCATCAAACCTGGATTTTTCCAGCTTCACCAAAATAAATGGAAACAGTGCCATGCCATTTGCACGCAGCGAAGGAACAACGATTATTGGATAACGCCACTTCATTTTCCGGGTTGTAAAGGTGGCAGATAGTAAGCAGAAGGGTTGCGCCGGAAACGGTTGTAACAAGATTTTATGTAGGAGATAAAATCGTAATCATTTAGCAACACAATCATGTTATAATCAGGCCGGTAACGATACATAAAACTGCTGAGCAGTTCACCTTTTAAACCCGTAATATTACCTACTGCGAGCCGGTTAAAACGCGCATCCACAACTTGTGCTTTGTAATCCCGATCAATAATTTCACGCAGTTTGCTGGCGTTGCGGCCGCGGCGGCTCAGCATATTGTAAATAGCATCAATGCCAATTCCGGCACCGTTGCTGCCTACAGTCAGCAAATCTTTGTTGGCTAAAGCACCGTAAACTTTGTTAAATTCCTGCTTGTTTGCTTCCAGCTTTTTTTGTGCACTTAAAGTGCTGTCTCTGATAGTTACTTCCTGCAAAACAATACTGGATCGTTTTAAATAAACCGGAAGCGTTTGCAAGGCCGTAATTTTAACCGTATCGTTAAAATAACCTGTTTTAGAAAAGATCAGCAAATCGTTTAGTCGGACAGCAATATTAAACTCACCTTTTAAATTATTATAGATGTTTGCTTTTGTGCGAAGATTGCTTACCAAAACACGTGCAATCCGTTCTTTGGTGCTTTGATCAAAAATTATTCCTTGAATTGTTTTTTCCTGTGCACGTAAATCTCCAAAAAACAGTAAAAGACAAAATCCACACAGCAAATATTTCAGCATTATAACACAAAACTACTTTACAAACCCGAGATTTTGCAGCTCCTTAACAATAATTAACTTTAACGTGCAATGATAAGCTGTTGGCCAATTTTAATATTGTCTTCGCCCATTGTGTTCAAAGCTTTCAATTCATCCACACTTAAACCGAAACGCTTGGAAACGTTGTAGAGTGTATCGCCTTGTTTTACCTGGTAAGTTTTGCCGGTATTGATGGGTAAAGCCGGAACTACAACCAGTTTTGAAGGTGGTTGCGCATGTGCCAAAGTATCTTTAGCTGGTTTGCCAATATTTTTATTGATTTGAGTAAGCACACGGTCTTCCCGTTTAATTTTTTGGTTATCGGTTTCGCTCACATCGTATTGATCCAGATTATATTTTTTGATCAAACCGATAATCAACTGCGGATAACGCGGATTGGTTGCATAGCCAGCATCTTTTAAACCATTTGCCCAGCCTTCGTAATCGTTTTTTTCCAGCTCGAATAAATGTGCGTAACGTTTTCTTTTCAGAAATTCCGAATGATCCCGAAAGGAGCTTTCCGGATTATCGTAAACGCGGAAACAATCGTTAATCTTATCATCATTTTTGAAGTAAGATTTGCCTTTCCAATCCGAAGTGCATTTAATACCAAAATGATTATTGGCCACAACAGCAAGTTCGCCGTTACCGTTGCCGGATTCGAGTAAACCTTGCGCAAGCGTAATGCTGGCCGGAATGCCGTAAATATTCATTTCCTGTACGGCAATACTGCGAAAACGATCAATATATTGCGAAACGCCGCCAAACGTAGTGTATTGCGCTATGGCGTCTTTGTTAATTTTTTGGATTGATTTATTGTTTTTTTCCGCTTGGTGATTGGTAATTCCGTTTTTACGCGAACTACAGGAAACCATGATTAGCAGCACACAATAAAATGCCCATTTTTTATACATAGAAAAAATATTACGGGGGCAAATATAAATTGTTTCGAAAAAAGGAGAGGAAGGCTGCTGCTAATTAAAAAAATTACTGATCGCTTTCTTCCGGTTTTTCATCCAAATCATTCAAACTGAATTTTTTAATAAGTGAAAGCACCTGAGATGACCATTTGCCGCTGCTGGCATAACCGCCATGCTGGATGGCTTTTGCCCAGCCTTTATAATCAAAAGAATCAAATTTTTCTGCCAGATGACTAAATTGTTTCCGTTCAGACATCATCCGGGCAAAATCATCAAAAGAAGCCAAAACAGAATCGTAAGTTTTGTAAGTATGGTGGCCTTTCATACCAAACTGATTGTTGGATTTTTTAGCCAAAGCACTGTTTCCGCTGGCAGATTCGTGCATAGCAATAGCCAAAGTTACACTTGCTGGAATTCCGTAATCGTGCATGATACTTATGGCAGCATCTTTGTACTTGTCGATGTAAGATTTTGATGTGTTTTGTGCTTTGGCAACAAAGCCAGACAATAAGAGTAACGGTAGAAATACTTTCTTCATAATTGTTTTTTTCTGATGATCATTAATCCGTCCCTAACTGGAAGAATTAAATTTTCAACACGTAAATCAGCAGTTATTTTATCATTAAAATCCCGCAACAATTGCATATCCTTTTCCTGGAAACTGTTGTCTGCTATTTTACCTTTTCGTAAAATATTATCCACAATTATTAATCCTCCAGGCCGGATATTATCGAGTATTAACTCGTAATATTTGTAATTATTGCGTTTATCAGCATCTATAAATGCAATATCGTATATTTTATGTGATAATACAGGAAAAATATCAAATGTTTCTCCAATATATAACTTGATTTTATTTACGTATCCAGAAGCCAAAAAGTTACTTTTCAGCAAATCTTCCAGTTCAGGATCAACTTCTATCGTATCAATTTCACCATTTTCCGCCAATCCTTCTGCCAGGCAAATCGTTGCATAACCAGTAAAAGTACCAATCTCTAAAATGGCTTTGGGTTGAAGTAATTTGCTGAAAAAACTAAGTAATCTGCCCTGATAATGACCCGAAATCATGTGCGGGCGCAACACTTTCAAATGCGTTTGGCGGGCAATTTTCTGAAGGATTTCCGGCTCCGGTTCGCAATGGTTTTCGAGATAAGTTTGTAGCAGGCCGTCCAACATTTCCATCCGGCAAAGATATTCTTTTTTAAAATCTTGGTCAGCCTGTCTGTTTTTCTGGGCAGATGCTGTTTTTACTGGCTATTTTTTTCGAGGTAAGATTGTAAAATTATTGTTGCAGAAATGGTATCGATCCGGGATTTATCCTGACGATCCGTTTTTTTCAATCCGCTTTGGGCAATTGCTGCGGAAGCCATTTTAGAAGTAAAACGCTCATCCATCATCTCCACCGGAACCAGTGGAAAATGTTTTTTCAAGATCGTTACAAAACCCTTGATCATCGGTGCAGATTGCGAAGGCGAGCCGTCCATTTGCTTTGGTTCTCCTACCACAAAAAGTTCCACTGCTTCTTTTACTAGGTATTTTTTGAGGTATTCCACGATGTCTTTTGGGTGGATGGTATCCAATCCGGTTGCTATAATTTGCAGCGGATCAGTTACGGCAATACCGATGCGTTTGGTGCCGTAATCAAAGGCCATAATGCGGGGCATACTGTTTTTAGCGGGTAAAATTTTGGCTCAGGCGATCGGCCTGAATTGTAAAACCCGCATCAAATATATCAACCCAAAAGCTTTCCAAACGGCAATTTCAATTCTTATTCTTAATTTGCAACGATGCAGTTTAAAGAAATAACCGGGCAGGAAACCATCAAGCAAAGGCTGCTAACAACCGTGAAAGAGAACCGCGTAAGCCATGCGCAGCTGTTTTTAGGGCCGGAAGGTTCGGGCAGTTTGGCTTTGGCGGTGGCTTATGCGCAATATATTTCCTGCGAAAACAAGCAGGAAAATGATTCCTGCGGAGCATGTAATTCCTGCCGCAAATATCAAAAACTGGTGCATCCGGATCTGCATTTTTCGTATCCGTTTTTTGCCAAACACAAAGACGATACGGCTTTAACTTTTATTGATCAGTGGCGAAAAGCTTTCCTCAAAAACCCATATTTAAACCTGGACGAATGGCGCAGTTACCTGGATGCAGCCAACAAACAAGCTAACATCAACATTGCTGAGTGCCATCAGATTATCCGTAAGCTGAGCTTCAAGCCTTTTGAATCAGAATACAAAATCCTGATTATGTGGCTGCCGGAATATCTGGACAAAGAAGGCAACACGCTGCTCAAAATTATAGAAGAACCGGCGCAAAAAACGCTTTTTTTGCTGGTTGCCGAGTCGCAGGATGATATTTTAAACACGATTCTGTCTCGCACACAACTCGTTAAAATTCCAGCTTTAAAAGATGAAGATGTGCAGGAATATCTGCTACAACATCAGCAATCAGAAGCGGCGGCGGCACAAATTGCTTACCTCAGCAACGGTAATTTAACGGCTGCAATACATCGGATCAGTCAGGATGACAGCAGTTACCACGAACGTTTTGCGCAATGGCTGCGGCTGTGCTTTGCAAACGATGGATTTAAAATAATTGAGTTTACCGAGCAATTAGCCAAGTTGGGCCGCGAGAATCAGAAGAACTTTTTAGAATACGGTTTATGCTTTATCCGCGAGTGTGGCATGCTGATTTCTGGTGCCGCCGATCTGGTTCATCTCCCCGAAAAAGAAATGATTGTTGCGCAAAATATGGCCAGCAAAGTTTTAACCATGCCGATGGTGGAAGTGATTACCAATGAATTGGATAAAGCGCATTATCATGTGGAGCGGAATGCCAACCCCAGAATTTTATTTTTAGACGTATCTTTGCAATTAGTTAAAATTTTAAAATTCAAAACGTTCCCGCAAGGGACTCAACATATATTATATTAATCATGGGATGTGGAAGTTGTTCTTCAGGCGGCGGTTGTGCGCCTGCGGGCTGCAAAAGTAACGGCGCTTGCCTTACCAACGGATGCAGCAAATTGGATGTTTACGATTGGCTGTCTAACATGGATATGCCTTCTAATTATAGACCTTTTCAAATAGTAGAAGTAAAATTTAAGGGGTCACGCAAAGATTTCTATCTCAATATCGATAACATTTACCTGGAAAATGGAGAACTTGTGGTTACCGAAACCACAACCGGCGGCTTTGATGTTGGCCACGTTTCTATCACCGGCGAACTAGTGCGGATGCAGCTGGTAAAAAAGCATGTAAAAGAAGCAGACGTAACTAAAAAAATCTTTCGAAAAGCCACACCAAGCGACGTGGATAAATGGAAAGCTGCTAAAGAGCAGGAATGGGAAACGATGCACAAAGCCCGCAAATTGGCTTTGGATTTGAATCTTTCCATGAAAATCAGCGATGTAGATTATCAGGGCGATAAAACCAAAGCTACTTTTTATTATACGGCAGAAGGCCGGGTTGATTTTAGGGAACTGATCAAGAAAATGGCTGAATCTTTCCGGATCCGGATTGAAATGCGACAGATTGGTATGCGCCAGGAAGCAAGTCGTTTAGGCGGAATCGGTTCTTGTGGGCGAGAATTATGCTGCTCAACCTGGCTCACAGATTTTAAAACGGTTTCTACCGCTGCGGCGCGTTATCAAAATCTTTCTTTAAATACACTAAAACTGGCCGGACAATGCGGCAAACTTAAATGCTGTTTAAATTATGAATTAGACAGTTACATGGATGCTTTGAAAGATATTCCGGATGATGTGCACATTTTGCGGACCGAAAAAGGCGATGCACGTTTGCAAAAAACGGATATTTTTAAAAAGCTGATGTGGTTTAGCTATCCAAAAGAAGAAAACTGGGTGCCGGTGCCGATTAAACACGTTCGGGAAATACAGGTCATCAACAAAAGTGGCGAAACTGTTCCGGATTTGGGTGAGAGCCAGGAACCGGAAGTAGCTGTAAAAGCATTTGATTATGAGAATGTTGTAGGTCAGGATAGTTTAACGCGTTTAGATGAGCGTGCCAACCGCAACAAGCGAAATAACAACAATCGGAACAAACCAAAACCACCACAGGAAGGCGGACAAAAACCGATTTTACAGGCTACCAAAGTGGTTACCCAAAATATACCGGTAAAAACAGTATTGCCTAACAATCCGGAACATCCAGTAGATGCTGCGGCTCCGCGGGAAGGCGGCAATCCAAACCGCCGTAATCATCGCAGAAACCGCCCAAACCGCAACCCGGACAATCAAAATAACAATCAGCAAAACAACAATCCTCAACCAGAATGATTCGCGGAAAGCTTCTTTTAGCAGCTATTTTTATTGGTTTGATTTCAACGTTTCCGGCTTGCACCGAACCGGGAACGTTGGTTGATCAGCGTACCGAAATCAGCAATCAAAACTGGTCGTATTCCAACAAAATTAAAACGGAGGTTAAGGTCGAGGATACTTCCGTGCCGTACAACGTTTACTTTATTTTGCGCCATGGCGCAGAGTATAAATATTCCAATATTTTTATTTTGATGCACCAAACCACGCCGGATCATCACACCAAAACCATCCGTTATGAGTTCAAACTGGCCAATCCGGATGGTGAATGGCTGGGCAACGGTTCCGGTAATTTATATAGTTACGTGCTTCCTTTATACACTAATTTTCGGTTCCCAACTAAAGGAAATTATACGTTTACGCTGGAGCAAAATATGCGCGATAATCCGTTGCGAGGCGTTTCGGATGTGGGTTTGCGCGTGGAACGGGCGAAGTAGATTTACTAGAACGAGGGTAAAAAAGTTGATTTTTTACCCTCGTTTTATTTTCAGAGGTAAAATTTACTCTCGTTTCTTTTAATCGATCCATTTATTGCTAATTGATAAATCAAAGCCAATTATTTTATATATTTAGGTAAGATTAGCACCAATGGACCTCCGTTTAGAAGTAGAATTTAGCCAAACCGAACTGATTGAAAATTTTGATTCACTTAAAAATCAAATCGATCAGTTACGTCCGCTTTCTCAGGAAATTGAAGATAAAGTGATGCAAAAACTGCGTTTGGAGTGGAACTATCATTCCAACGCTATCGAAGGCAACCGCTTAAATTATGGCGAAACCGTTGCTTTTTTAATGACTGAAATTATGGCAAAAAACGGCATCTAAAATTAACTTCATATTTTCGCATTCAATTTTACATGCAGTTTTCTGCTTAATCCTGAGTACGTGAAAAAACTATTAACGATTCCACCTTCCTTTAAAAAATTTGGTGATGATTACTTTGGTGGCGATGATTTCTACTTTACTTCCGATCCGAAAGAAGGCAAATTAGGTTCGGGTGGAGG
>JBPBQN010000253.1:0-18987 GCA_050954865.1 Janthinobacterium lividum
CATTAGCGCGTGGTTTCATCTGTTTTGCGGTAAGCCCAACCGAAGATCAGCGGGAAAACCCAAAGACTGAAAATCATTGCGCATAAAATTCCGCCAATTACAACTCTGGCCAGCGGACGGGAACTTTCTGAACCGATACCATGCGAAATGGCTGCCGGAAGCAAACCGATGGCTGCCATCAAGGCCGTCATCATTACTGGCCGAATCCGGGAATTTACGCCCAATTGTAAAGAAGTGTATAACGATTTATGCTGTCCTTGAAATTTCTCAATATTCTGTTTGAAAACGGTGATCAACAAAACGCCATCCTGAATACAAATCCCGAACAAGGCAATAAAACCGATACCTGCAGAAATACTGAAATTGGTGCCGGTAATCATCAACGCTAAAATACCACCGACGATGGCAAAAGGCACATTTAAAAAAACCAGTGCGGCATCTTTTACATCACCAAACATGATGTATAATAGGAAAAAGATAAGTATCAAACTGATCGGAACAACCTGTGTTAACCGTTTTTCGGCACGTTGCTGGTTTTCAAAATCACCTTGCCAAGCCAGGCGATAACCGCGTTTTATTTGTACGGCTGCGTTTACTTTTTGCTGCGCTTCGGCAATGGTGCTGCCCATATCCCGGCCGCGGACTGAAAATTTTACCGTTGCATAGCGTTCGTTTCCATCGCGGAAAATTAAGCATGGACCAGTTTTCTGACTGATGGTTGCAATTTCCCGGATTGGCACTTTGCCGCCGCTTAATGTTGGAACCTGTAAATTGCCAATATCAGCCGGTGTTTTGCGGAAAGCTTCCGGAAAACGAATCCGGATATCAAAAGTACGCACACCTTCATACAAAGTAGAAGCTGCCGTACCACCAATTGCCATAGAAATCACCGTATTGGCATCCGTTTCGGCCACGCCATATTGTGCCATTTTTTGCTGATCCAACTGAATATCCAGCTCTGGCAAACCGATACTTTTTAATACGCCCAAATCTTCAATACCGCGTATTTTTTTAAGTACCTGATAAATCTGGTTTACTTTATCTTCATTGTAATTTAACGAATCACCATAAACCTTAACCACAATAGAACCTTTTACACCGGAAACCGCTTCTTCCACGTTATCGCTGATCGGCTGCGAAAAGTTCAGTTCCGTGCCGGGAAGCTTAGCCAGCTTAACGTGCATCTGATCAATCAGTTCTTCTTTACTGATTTTCGGTTTCCAGTCATCTTCCGGATACATAATCACGTCGAACTCGTTGTTATAAAAACCAGCAACATCGGTTCCGTTATCTGGTCGGCCGGTTTGCGAAGCCACATATTTTACCTGCGGAAAAGTCATTAAAATACCACGCACCTGCTTGGCTGTTTGCACGGATTTATCCAGCGAAACACTGTAAGGCAATTGCACGCGCAGCCAAATGGAACCTTCGTTTAGCTCCGGCAAAAACTCACTTCCCAAAAAGTTGAATGCGTACAAACCAATTACCATGGCAACTAAAGAAGTAATTACCACCGTTTTTTTATGCCTAAAAGCAGCAGAAAAACCGCCCAACATAAACTTGGTTAAATGGTGTACGAAAGGATTATGCTTTTCATGCACATCTTTTTTAAGCAACATGCTGATTAATACCGGCACCAAAGTCAGCGTGGTAATCAAAGCACCCAGTAAGGCAAAACCAAGTGTGTAGGCCAACGGCGAAAACAGTTTACCTTCTACCTTTTGGAATGCAAATACAGGAAGCAAACCGGTGATAATAATCAGTTTGGCAAAAAAGATAGCTTTACCTAAAGTTGCGCCGTTATTACGGATGAGGCCCAGTTTTATTTTTTTATTAAAACGATCCATGCCCATTGTTGCGGCTTCATGATCCAGGATTACGAACATGCCTTCAACCATCACTACGGCTCCGTCAATGATGATCCCAAAATCCACCGCACCTAATGAAAGCAAGTTAGCCGACATGCCCATCATGTGTAAACAAATGAAAGCAAACAGCAACGCCATCGGGATAATGATGGAAACGATTAATGTGGTGCGCCAATTGAACATAAAAATAGACACCAGAAAAGTAACCAGCAAAATACCTTCGATCAGGTTGTGCAAAACGGTGTGTGTGGCAAAACCGATCAGGTTAGAACGATCGTAATAAGGCACGATTTGTGTATCGGCAGGCAGCACTTCATCATTAATTTTTTTGATTTCAGCTTTTAAATCAGCTAAAACACGTGTTGGGTTTTCACCTTTACGCATTACAATGATGGCTTCTACCGCATCTTCATCATCTACTACAGTTCGTTTGCCGTTTTTATCAATAATGGCATCACTCCTTCCCACTAAACCCAAACGCGGCAGGTTGGAAACAGAAACGGTGGCTACATCATTCACAATTACGGGCACGCCATTATTGTCGCTCACCACCACATTTTTTATTTGGTTAATGTCTTGCAGCAAACCTAAACCGCGCACAGCAAAAGCCTGATTGTTCTGGATGATCATATCACCGCCAACATTAATGTTGGTTTTTTGTACGGCTGCATAAACATCCAGTGGCGTAATGCCTAACGTAGCCAGTTTTCCGGGATCAACTGCAATTTCGTAAGCTTTGGTTTTACCGCCGAAACTATTCACATCTCCAATTCCTTGAATGGCACGCAAACGCCTGTCGATCACCCAATCCTGAATCGTTTTCAGTTCTCGCACATCACGCACAGAACTTTTTAAAGTATACCGAAAAATTTCACCAGTCGGGCCAATTGGCGGCTGTACAGATGGCGTGATTCCGGTTGGTAATGTAGCGTTGTTTAATAAGTTATAAACCTGTTGGCGCGCTTCGGCATCTGGTACACCGTCTTCAAAAAGCACTTTTACATAACTCAATCCAAAAATGGTGGATGAACGCAAACTGGCTTTCTTTTGAACAGGATTTAAGGCGATTTCAATCGGAATGGTTACCAATTTCTCCACCTCTTCGGCACTTTGCCCCGGCCATTGCGTGATGATATCTACTTCCGTATTAGTAACATCCGGGAAGGCTTCAATTGGCATCTGCATAAAAGTGTAGATGCCCGTTATTACCAGTGCAACAGCTAAAAATATAATCAGGTATCGGTTTTTTAGGGAGAACCCAATGATACCTTTAAGAATTTTAATCATTTTTATAGATCTGAAAAAGAGGAAATTAACTATTTAAAGAGCCATAAATAAGCAGTGCATTAGAAGCAATTACGCGCTCGCCTGGTGCAAGTCCGCTTTTAATATAAACCGTTGGGCCGTTAATGCTAATTACTTCTACCGGACGGATTTGCACATCTTTTTTACCTTTTACGGTGATCACATAATACTGGCTATGATCAAACACCAAAGCTTTACTGGAAACTGAGATGCCTTTTTTGTTTTCATCATCATTTAAACTCACCGTGGCAAACATGCCAGGTTTCAGCAAATATTTTGGGTTGTCAAGTACCACGCGCATCTTCATCACTTTAGAAGTTTGATCCAGCACGTTCATAATTTCGTTTACTTTACCTTTAAAAGTTTGATCCGGATATGAAATAATGCTTACATCAACAGCATCGCCTTGTTTTACTTTAGCAATATTTTCTTCATAAACATTGGCCTGCACCCAGACATTTTTCAGATCAGAAATGGTTAACAAGCCTTGATTATTGTCTGTACGGATGCTCATACCATTGTTTACGTTTTTTTGCACGATAAAACCATCAATTGGTGCTTTCATCACGTATTCGCCGTTTTTGCTGTCACCGTTTACACTTAAAACCTGCTGTGCTGCGGTTTGCGCGGCTTGTGCCTGCTCGTGCGCAACTTCTGCATTTGTAATATCAACCTGAGAAGCTAAACCACTCTTATACAATTCTTTTTGCTGCGCTAATTGTCTGGCTGTTAATCGTAACGAAGCTTGTGCATCTGTTAAAGACGAGTTGTAATTAGCAATTTCAGCACTTTTAATGATACCCAAAACCTGACCTTTGTGCACGTAATCTCCCGGCATTACATTAATATTTTGTACGTTACCGCTCACCAATGGAAAAACGCTCACCACATTATTGGTGTTAAAATCTACCGTACCATTAAATTTCAGGGCATCGGTGATATCAGAGGTTTTTACGGTGTCAATCACCATCGTTTTCATCAGCGAATCCGGGACCACGTAAGGCGTACGCACATCGTCGGCGTTGTTTTCATGGGATTGGCAGGAAAATAAATTGAAGAGTATCAAGCCTGCACTAAATGCTTTGATACTGTTTTTAACGATACTTTTTTTCATGGATATATTAGAAAAAATTAAAGCTGATTATTGATTAAAAAATGGTGTGCCAGTAACAAAATTAAGCTGCTCCAGCGAATTGATACGACTGAGTTGCAAACTGTTCAGCTGCAATACGTTAGTTTTATAGGAATCATAAAAATCCAGAAACTCCAATAAACTGATGTTTCTTTTTTCGTAGTTGATAAATACTTCTTTAATCAGATGACTAAAATCGGATTTGAACTGCGGATCAAAGGTTTTATACAGATTTTCTAATCGCAATGCACCCTTATAATTTACCGAAATATCCATCGAAACCTGATTCTGCACGTTTTGCAAATCGTATTTACTTTGGTCTATCGCAATGCGTGCTAACTTGATTCCACCCTGATTCCGGTTAAAAAAAGGCAGATTAAATTCAATGCCACCACCAATGTAATTATTGCCGTAAGCACCCAGCTTATCAAAGTTGGCTGAAAGCGAAACATCCGGAACGGCCAATGCTTTTTGCAGCGATAAATTGGCGTTGCTGTAATCTACGGTAGATTGGGCAAACTTTAAATCATACCGGTTAACGTAAGCAGAATCAAGCAGTTGCTGATACGGAACTTTTGTTACAATATCTTTACCCGTATAATTGCTTTCGTTTACAATAGGCACTACGTAAACCGTTGGCGGAGCTTTTAGCAGCATTTTAAATTCGGCTTGCGTGGTATCAATATTTACCTGCAGATTGTTGTATTCTACCTGCAATGAGTACAACTCGGATTGGATACGCAATACTTCTTTTTGGGCAATATTTCCTTTGGCATACTGTTCTTTAAATGCACCCAACATTTTAGACAGTGACCCAATTTCCTGATTGTAAACTCTGGAGGATTGCTCCTGAAAATATATGCTGTAAAAATCGTTGCGCAACGCATATTTTAGCGTGCGCAACAGATCAAAAAACTGGTATTTGGCCTGGTCAACGCCAATTTTAGCCAGCCGTATATTTTTATTACGCTTGCCCGCTGTAGTAAAAAGCTGCGAAATGTTATAAGTGCTTTCCTTGTAAGCCGGCGGCCCCTGGTTTACGTTACTGGCATAAATACCGTTGGAAAAACTAAAATCCGGATTAGGGAAAAGGCGGGCCGTAATTACCTGCGCGCTGGCATTGTCAATGTTAAAACGCTGGGAAATCACCCGCAAATTATTTCTTAAAAACTGATCCTCTGCATCTTTTATGCTGAGTTTAAGTGTGTCTGTTGTGGTTGAGGGATTTACTTGTGCCAAAGCAGGATTGCTGCCAGCCATCATCCACCACAGGCATAGCCCAAATATGGCTATCATTTTTTGCTGCATGATTATATTTATTCTATACAAATTTATGGTGCTAAAAGAAGCATCACATTAAAGCGGGATTAGAATTTACTTCTGCGTTTTTCAAACTTAAATTTTACAGTACCGCAAAATTAAAACCTGAATGATTTTGTTGAAAATAAATCTCCGCAGTAATTAAATTAACTATCCTTGTAATTTATACTTGTAAACGAAGTATCAGGTTATCAAAATTTTGAAAGATATATATCTATGCTGCGGGAAAAGCAATTAAAAACTCGGTTCCTTGGGCAGGAACAGAAGTAACACTTATTTTGCCGCCAAATAGTTTTACCACTTTATCGGCAATATACAAACCTATGCCGCTGCCTAAATAGGTTCGCGCATTGTCGCCCCGAAAAAAAGGATTGAAAATCTGGTTTTGATTACTTGCGGCAATGCCAATTCCCTGGTCTTTTATACGAATTTGAATCTGGTTTTCATCAGCCAGCAAACTCAGCTTAACATTCTGATTATCAGAAAATTTAAAGCCATTGCTGATGATATTATTTAAAGCGATAAGCAGCAAATGCCGGTTCACAGATAAAATTAGCCGATTTTCATCTTCCGGCATTTGCTGCATCGAAACTTCCAATTGGCCTTTTCCCTTCTTGTTCCAATGGTTTTGCAGTTCCCAAATTAAATCATCCACACGCACGTTTTCCTGTTCGGCCAGCGTATAATCCGCATCAACCTGTGCAAGCTCCATTAAACTGCTGATCGTATCTTTTAATCGGGCCGAATCCTGCAAAACCGATTTTAGCAGCAACTGATATTCTGCTTCGCTGCGCGGATGATAAAGTGCCACCTCAATTTCGCCAATGATACTGGTCACAGGCGTTCGCAGTTCGTGCGATGCATTAGCAATATACGTTTTCTGCATCTCGAAAGCGTTTTCCAGATGCTCCAGCAGTTGGTTAAAACTTCGGGCCAGTTTGCTAATCTCATCTTTGCCTTTGCCTTCGTTTACCCGAAGATGCAGGTTGGTTGCCCGTATTTTCTGCATCTGCTTAACTACCTGATCTAAAGGAAATAAAGCTTGTTTTGCAAACAATCTACCAATTAAAAACAGACACACACCAACCAAAAAAAACAGAAAAAGCATTATTTCCCGCATTTGTTTAAGGCGATGTACAGCTTCCAAATCTTTAGCTGTAACCAAAATCACAAAATTTCCCTGGTTATCCTGGTGGTAAATACCAACTGCCTGCCGGTCATCATCATCAAACTTTAGCAAACCTTTTTGCCTGATTTTATCTAAAAATATGCCGTTCCAATGTTTCCTTTTTTCCTTGATAAAAGCAGCATGGTTATCACTGTTGTAAATATGAACCACCTCATCTGGCAACTCATTCAAATAACCTTTTTGAATTTTTTCTAAAGAATCCAGCGAAATTTCATCAGCTTCTAAATAAAGCCTTGCTGCTACGGTTGCTCTTTCGGTTAACCGTGTATAGAAATCATTGCGAAAAAAAACGACAAACGACAAATAAATGGTGATAAAAACAGCAAGCAGCACGCCCGAACTAATCAGCGCAAAATATAACGAAAGCCGGTTTTTGATTTTCATCTGCTTCTGTTATTTCAATATATAACCCTTGTTAATTACCGTATGGATAATTTTTCGGTCATGCCCTTTCTCCAGTTTTTTACGGAGATAATTTACATAAACATCAATCATATTGGTGCCGGTATCAAAATCGATGCCCCAAACTTCTCTTGCAATTTGCTGTCGCGAAAGGATTTTATTTTTATTTCGGAGGAAAAAAACCAGCAAATCAAATTCTTTTGTAGTTAAGCTGACGGGCTGTCCGGCCCGTTTTATTTCATTGTTTAACGTGTTTAGTTCGATGTCTTCAAAAGCCAGCAAATGCGAATCATCGGTTTTTTTACGCCGAAGTAAAGCTTCAATCCGAACCAGTAACTCACTAAAATGAAATGGTTTAAGCAAATAATCATCTGCACCGGCTTTAAATCCGGTTATTTTATCTTCCACCGTTCCTAAAGCGGTAAGCATCAAAATAGGCAACTGTTCATTTTTTAGTCTGATTTGTTTGCACAACTCAATTCCGCTGATATAAGGCAGCATCACATCCAGAATAATAAAATCGTAAGCATCATTCAAAACCCTTTTTAACGCCGTTGCGCCATCGCCGGCCAGTTCTACCGAATACTGGTTTTCCTCCAACCCTTTTTTGATAAAGGAAGAAACTTTTTCTTCATCTTCAACCAATAATATCCGGATCATTTCAGTTTTTGCAGCGTTGTATAAAACCCGAATTTATTCGATTTAATCAACATAAAAAAACCTTCGGCCAAATCCAAAGGTTTACCGGCGAATAAGCATCAGTTTAAATACCAAATTTACCGGCATAAAAACAGTATGCTGATGCTGTTAAATTTTTGTTTTAAAACCGGCACCCATCACCGCTGTTTTATGTTGAAATCATTTTTGAGGGATGCTGTTTTATTACTTAAAAAACAGTCAAATTTTTTAGGATTGCTTTGATGGAACAAAGATCAATTTTATGTACTAATCATTCTAATCACTCAACAGCATAATGCGCTAACCAGACCTGAAATATTTTGAAAAGAAATTGCATTTTAACTTTATAATCAGGTTCTGCCCGTATTACTTTATTGTTAAAATCAGCAGTTGTTTTTCTAAATTACTTAACAATTTGATAACCTGAAAACATTGTTTTAAAAGCTGTTATGTGAACAACACAACCGTTACCGTGCCTTTTCAATAGGTTTTAGCAAGTTACAATTTTATCTGAAGGAATGTTAAAATTATGGAAAAGCAATTGGTAACAGTTTAATCATCCGTATCGTGGCCTGCTAAATTTGCCGGATAAGTTTTCTTTCCTTTGGCAGAAAACCAAATAATCCGATTCATCACATCATCGTTTCCGCCATCAATATGATCATATTCCGGCCGCAATGAAAGTTTGGCAAAATGCAATGCTGCTCCTTTTAACGAGGCTAATTTGGGATTGATTTGATCAATCGGAACCTGATTGGCCAGGCTTTGATAAGTTTGAGTGGAAGGCTTTCCGGTAAAACATTTAAACATCGGCAAAGCGGTGGCATCCATCACATTCATCGGCGGAATACCCAAAATCTGTTCAATGGAACGCACCATGCTCACCTGATTGTAATTGGTGGAGATTTTATGTTTGAAAACCGAATACGGACTCACTACAAAACCCGTGGTTCGGTAAGCGGAAACATGATCCCAGCCTGCCTGCGAATCATCTTCGGTTACAAAAACAACGGTATTTTTCCAGAAACGGCTTTTGGTAACGGCTTCAATAATTTTCCCTAAAGCCAAATCGTTATCCGCTACCATTGCTGTTGGTGTTGGAAAACCCGGCCGCGTGCCAACTGTATGATCAGAAGATAAAGCCATCACCATTAAATTGGGCAACTGGTCGCCCGGCTTTTTCTCGTATTCTTTCAATTCATTAATAAACGCCTTTGCGCGCAATTGCTCGTTCACCCGATGATCATCTGAACCCGGATAACTTTGCGACAACATTGGCCGAACGCGCGAAATGGTGCTGGTATTATAAAATTTGAACGGTTTTCCGGCTTTGTAATTCTCGTAAATATCCATCCAGTTCAACTTGTTATCCAAATGCGGCTGGCAGGCTTCACCATAAATCCGTACCGTTTTGCCATGATCGGCGGCGTTGTTCCAAATAAATCCGTTGCTATCGTAAACCAGCGCATCTTCCTGCACATGCGGATAACTGCGAAACCAGGCGCGCACGCTTTTCTCCACATAATCAGTTACCATGGCAGCGTCCGTCCATTGATGGCCTTCGGCAGAGCATTTTCCGGAAGCGTAATAATTATCGAGCAGCAAAAAATTTCGTGCTAAACTGTGCTGGTTCGGCGTAACCTGATCGCCAAAAATACAAAGCGACGGCTGACCGTTTCCTTCCGGCATATCACCCAAAACCTGATCATACGTGCGGTTTTCTTTGATGATGTACAGCACATGTTTAAAAACCGACGGCTCGCCGATACGCTCAGGCATTGGTTTTGGGGCGATGTTTTTACGCGGAAGCAAACGTGCAATCTCCTGCCTGAAAGTTAAATTTAAAGCCTTTACACGTTTGGTATATTGATTTAGTTGCTGATTATCAGGAATTTGAATGATTGAAACCGTTGCCTTTTGATGATGCGTATTAAAAGCCTCACCAGCTGCTGTTGGAATGGGATTTGCCGCAACCGAACCAACAACTGATTTTCCGGCCGGAATGGCACCTGCCGCAACTTTTACTGCCGGTTTTGTTGCTGATGGAATTGCGCTCGTCGGGATCTCGGCTCTCGAACCGGCACCCATTTCGTTGCTGCTCACGCGCGATCCTTCGCCTTCCAAGTTGGTTACAAACAGCGTTTGGCCATCAACCAGCAAACCGCCGGGATACGCTTCCGTCGGAACAAAACCCATCACTTCACTGCTCCCCGATCCGTTTGATGCTGTTTTTACCCCTAATTTTATCATCGCAACCGCATTATCCAGTCCGTTGGCTACAAACAAAACTTTACCATCGCCGCTTAAAGCCAGCGCGTTAGGTGTATCGCCGATGAAGCTATTTTTACCAGGTATTAATTTAACGGCAATTTCACCTGCAACTTGCAGGTTTTCTACCGAGATAACCGAAACTTTGTCGCTGTTGCCGTTGGCCACGTAAATAAATTTACCGTCGCTGCTGTTAATGATGGCATTTGGATGTAAACCAACATTAATTTCTTTCACCATTTTTCCGGTTTCCGGCTCAAAAACCGAAACTGTTCCGGAAGCTGTCGCACCTGTTTTGGGATCAGTGTACGTTTTGCCATAAGGCACGCCTGCCGTTTCGCGCGTGGTATCCGTTGGAAGCGGACCGGCCCAGTTGCTTACAAAAATTTTATTTTGCACAATCGTAATGCCGTACGGTGCCACGCCGGTGGGTTTCGTCCAAATGGTTTTGCTGTTTTTAAGGTTAATTTTTACCAGCTGATTATTGCCGTTCAAAACCACGTATAAAAAGTTTTCGCTATTTTCCGGATTAATAAAAACTTCGTTTGGCAACGCTAATGGCGACGGACTTCCCGGCTTAAAATCCAACACGTTTTCTATTTTCAGCTTACCGTTTTCCCACGAAGCCTGCAACACACACGAACGCGATTTACTGCCATTGGAAACCGCCGCACTCCAAAAAACTTGATTGACACCGTTAATTTTGCAAACTTTTAAACCCGAATATGTGCTCATCAAACCAGCCAATTTCGGGTCATCGCTGTACGTCCATCTGCCAATAACTTTTTGCGTTGTGGTATCGATCACTGCAATGCCATAGCGATCTTCCACCACAATTTCGCTGCTTTGCGAAATCAATTTTACGTCCATGCTGTGGTTTTCCACATCCGGACTGCCAAAAGAAATTACCTTTCCGGCCGGGTCAATCAGTCGGTTGTAAGGCATCATCACGGGCAAAATCCGGTTGGTTAGCGTGCTGTCGTCGTAACTAAAGTGCATGTTCTGCTCTTCAGTTGCCGCATTTTTTTTGTTTTGAGGCGGATGGCAGGCGGCCAGCATCAAGCCAAAAAACGCCACAAACAGACCGGGAAATTTTAGTTTGAACATCCTGCAAAATAAAAATAAATTTATTAGGCTTTAATTTTTTCTGCGGAGAAAAACCAGTTTTATTTTGAAGCAATGCTGTTTTTATCTATATAAAATCATCCTCCTTGGATTTGGTTTTTGCAGAAATGAAAAAGCCCTTTAATACATAATTAAAAGGCTTTTTTAATATTTATTTAGGTTAGTATGCGGAGAAAGAGGGATTCGAACCCTCGGTACAGTTGCCCGTACACCAGCTTTCCAAGCTGGCTCATTCGACCACTCTGACATCTCTCCGTGGTTTTGGGATGGCGAATTTAGGATTTTATCACCGCAAACCCAATAAAATTTTCAAATGGTTTTTGGCTGAATTTTAGTCGATAAAAACAACATCGCCAAAAGCTTATTTATACCCAAACCAGTTTCGGCACAAAACAAATTGTTTAATTTCGGCAGCAATAATTTTAACCGATAAAAGAAGTATGAAGCTCTACGTAATTAAAATAGGTGGAAACGTAATCGATAATTCTGCCAATCTGCATCATTTCTTAAAGGATTTTGCTGCGCTGGATGGCTTGAAAGTGCTGGTGCACGGCGGCGGAAAAGTGGCCACGCAAATCTCCTCTTCTTTAGGGATTGAAGCCAAAATGGTTGATGGCCGCCGCATTACCGATATTGAAACGCTGCGTGTGGTTACGATGGTTTATGCCGGATTGATCAACAAAAATATGGTGGCGCAGTTACAGCGTTATCACAATAATGCAATCGGACTGACAGGTGCCGATGGCAATTTTATCAAAGCCAAAAAACGCCCGGTTAAAACCATTGATTATGGTTTTGTAGGCGATCTGGATAAAAATTCCATTCAAGCAGAAAATATTAGCAAGTTATTGGAGACTGGTTTTACGCCTGTTTTTTGCGCGCTGACGCATGATGGCGACGGCCAGTTATTAAACACAAATGCCGATACGATCGCGGCTGCGTTGGCAGTTTCGCTCTCAAAAATCTATGAAACCACGCTGATTTATTGTTTTGAAAAGAAAGGCGTTTTGCAGAATATAGATGATGAAGATTCGCTGATTCGGGAAATTGATCCGCAGCGATACGAACAATTAAAGCTGGAAAAAATTGTCTCCGAAGGCATGTTGCCCAAATTGGATAATGCTTTTGATGCCATAAAAAGTGGTGTAAAAGAAGTAATTATTGGTCAGGCTGATGAGCTTCATCTGATCAACAAAAAGGCTTCTTTTGGAACAACTTTAAAAAGCTGAAAAGTAGAAAACTCAGATTTAACTAATATTTAAATATTTTTTTATTTAATTTATAATCAATAGTTTATAAACTATAACTCAACAAATGATTGATAAAAATATAGCCATTTTAGGCAGCGGAAACATTGGTTTATCTTTAGCGAAAGGTTTAGTAAAAGCGAATATATCTGCTCCGCAAAACATTACTTTAACACGTCGGAATCTGGCTGCTTTGCAACCGCAGGCCGAAGCCGGTTTCCAACTATCAAACAACAATTTAGCTGCGGTAAAAGAAGCTGATATCATCATCATTGCCGTGTTGCCGCAGCAGTTAAACAAGTTGCTGGATGAAATTAAATCAGGCATCAACCTAAAAAAACAGCTTTTCATTTCGGTCATTTCCGGAGTAAGTTGTGCCGATATCCGTAAGCAGCTGAATGCGGATGTGCAAGTAGTGCGAGCCATGCCGAACACGGCCATCGCCATTGGCCAGTCCATGACTTGTATCGCGACAGATAATGCTTCCGCAGAAAACCTGAACCTGGTAAAATCCATGTTTGATACGGTTGGTGTGAGCATTGAAATTAACGAAGAACTGATGACTTCGGCTACGGCTTTATGCGCCTGCGGGATTGCTTTCTTTTTAAGATCGATCCGGGCAGCTTCGCAAGGCGGAACAGAAATTGGTTTCCACGCGCACGATGCTTTAAAAATGGCAGCGCAAACGGCCAAAGGCGCGGCAGATTTGCTATTGCAACTGGCATCTCACCCCGAACAGGAAATTGATAAAGTAACTTCGCCCAAAGGATGCACCATTGCCGGTTTGAACGAAATGGAGCATAACGGTTTCAGTTCGGCAATGATCAAAGGCATTAAAACTTCAGCCATTAAAGCCGGCGAATTGTACGTGGAAAGCTGATGCTGTTTTTATCAGTATAAAATCATCAAACATGAAAAAATAAATTATTAGTATTGAAACTTTACTTATAGCGACAAGTTGTAACTAAACTCATTAACTAAATTAAATTTTTTTACTATGATTTTAAAAGCAGATAAGATCGCTGTAGAACTACCGATCCCGAACAATCCATCACCAAATGATGCCGCCGCTGTACAGGAATTACTGGGCGGAAAATTCGGAGAAATGTCAACGCTGATGAACTACACTTTTCAATCCTTTAATTTTAGGGGAAGGAAGCGTTTGCGGCCGTATTATGACGTGATTTCCAGTATCGCCGGAGAAGAATACAGCCATATCGAGGCCGTTTCTTACGCCATAAATTTATTGCTGACGGGTTCTACGCAGCGTGGCCATGACCCAAAACCTGGTCCGTTAAAAGAAGTTGTTGATGCACGCAACACGTACCATTTCTTTTCGACTGCGCAAACTTCTATGCCGGTAGATTCTATGGGCAATTTCTGGACTGGCCAAAACGTGTTTAACAGCGGTAATTTAAAGCTGGATTTGCTGCATAATTTCTTTTTGGAGTGCGGTGCTCGCGCCAATAAAATAAGAGTTTATTCAATGGTGACAGATCCTTGCGCCAGAGAAATGATTGCTTATTTGTTGGTGAGAGGCGGCTTGCACGTTGTTGCTTATGCCCGCGCTTTGGAGCATTTAACCGGAGTTGCTGTAACCAAACTGGTGCCAGTGCCAGAATTGAGCAACAAAGCTTTCCCGGAAACGCATAAATGGGAATCTCAAAATTCGCATTTAAAACTTTATACTTACAGTCAGGATGATTTCCGTCAGGCCGGATTAATTTGGAATGGTCCGCACCCGGAAGACGGGCAGGAACTGGAAGTCGTTTTTGGTGCACCGGAAGGATTTACGCCGCCGGATTTGGATGAAGAACCACAATTAAGTGCGCCAGGCGCAGATGGAATTGACCCGCAAATGTTTGGTGACATCGCCAAAAAAATGGGTATCATCATATAGTTCTTTTTTAAGTTTTGTTTGTAAAAAGGCGCGGGAAACTGCGCTTTTTTTGCGGACTTTTAATTAAGAATTTAAGCAGATGCTTCTTTTATCGACCTAAATTTGGAAAAGAAATTTATTGTTGATTCAAGCTGGATGCTCCACTCACCTACTTTTAAATATCATATTTACTCAACCGCCGGTACAAAGCCGTGCGCGTAATGCCGAGTTCTTTTGCGGCTTTGGTAATATTGCCGCTATTTTTTTCGATCACCCGTAAAATCGTATTTTTTTCGATGGAACTGAGGCGCAATTCATCCGGTTCGTTCATTTCCGGCACTTGTTCTATGGGCGAAAAAATCAGGTCTTTTGCTTGAAGTAGATGGTCATCAGCCATAATAATTGCCCGTTCCATGGTATATTGCAGTTCGCGCACATTGCCTGGAAAAGCATATTGCAGCAGTTTTTCGGTTGCTTTAGTATCAAATTCAGGTTCTGGTTTGAGGTATTTTTTGCTGTAAACTTTGCCAAAGTATTTCGCCAGCAACAAAATATCACTTCCGCGTTTTCGCAGTGGCGGAACCGTAATTTCTACAGTATTAATGCGATACATCAAATCGCGGCGAAAGCGTGATTCGTTAGCCAGTTCCATCAACGGAACGTTTGTGGCACAAATCAAACGGATATCTACCGAAATGGGCTGGTTGCTGCCTAAACGCGTAACCTGACGATTTTGCAGCACACTCAATAATTTGGCCTGCTGGTGTAAGGCGATGTTGCCAATCTCATCCAGAAATAACGTTCCGGTGTTGGCTGCTTCAAAACGGCCGGCGCGATCTTCGCGAGCATCAGTGAAAGCACCTTTTTTATGACCAAAAAGTTCGCTTTCAAACAGATTTTCGGACAGTGCGCCCACATCAACTTTTACGTAAGACTTTGCTGCGCGAAGCGATTGCTGATGTATTGCTTTAGCAATCAAATCTTTACCTGTTCCGTTTTCGCCCAAAATCAAAATATTGGCATCTGTTGGGGCGATTTTTTCGATCTTGTAAAAAATATCTTGCATGATGGCCGATTCGCCGATCAGCTCGCTGCCCACAATCGAGTTTTTTGCAGCATTAGTTTGCGGCGATTTGCTTTTGGCACGTTTGGCCAATGCTTCTTTTAGCACATTAATTAACACTTCGTTGTGCCATGGTTTCACCACAAAATCGGCTGCACCTTCTTTTAAACATCTTACTGCCAGATCAATATGACCATATGCCGTAATCATAATTACGGCTGCATCTGATTTAAACTCACGCGTTTTATTGAGCCAGAACAAACCTTCGTTACCGGTATTGATGGAACTGTTAAAATTCATGTCCAGCAAAATCAAATCAAAGTTTTGCCGGGCTAAAATGGCGCGCAGGTTTTCCGGATTTTTCTCGGTTACCACTTCTTTTACTTCCGTTTTTAAGAGCAACCGAACAGCGGTAAGTACATCGGTATCATCATCAATTACTAAAACGGAAGCTTGTTTAAGGGTCATAAATGCAGTATGGTTTGTTGAGCAAGATAGGAAATGGCTGTCAGCTTTTAGCAATTGACTTTCCGCTCATGGCAATTTGTTGAATTGTTTTGTTGATTGCTGACGGCTAAAAGCTCGTTGCTGAAAGCTTTTATTCACTCCTTAAACTTTTTACCGGATTGGCAAATTTATTAGCAAAATCAGCATAAATTCCATTTTCAATAACTTTTTTATCACCGAAAGCCAGAATATGCGATTCCTGATAATTGCGTGTTAAAGCGAGATGCTTAAAATCAGAAGCATATTTATTTCTTAGTTCTAAAACCAACGGGATTGGAATGGTTCTTACGGTTGAAACATCATTTCCATTAGTTTGATTTTGGATAATTTGTACAACTTTATCGTAATTGTTAAAGCTTTTATTGAATGAAAGTTCGTCATCAATCCAAAAACCAATCAGCATGGCAACTGACATCCCAACGGCTAAACCAACAATATTAATAGCAGAATAAACCTTGTTTTTGAACAGATTGCGCCAGGCAATTTTAAAATAGTTTTTAAGCATGATTTTGAATAGTTGTTGGTGTAATGCTGTTTTTATCGGGTAAATTTTAGTATGAATGCTGAGAAATGGAAATTAATCATGTAAACTCACTCACTCCTCAAACTCTTCACCGGATTGGCCAATGCTGCTTTTATCGCCTGAAAACTAACAGTGAATAAAGTAATGCTAATCGCCCCAAAACCAGCCGCAGCAAAAATCCACCAGGATAAGGCAGAATGATAAGCGTAATTTTGCAGCCAGCTGTGCAGAAAAACCCAGGCAATTGGTGCCGCAATCAGGATGGATAAAAACACCAGCTGCACAAAATCTTTGGAAAGCATTTGCCACAGGTTTAAAACCGATGCGCCGAGCACTTTGCGTACGCCGATTTCTTTACGGCGTTGCTCGGCCACAAAAGAAGCCATCCCAAACAAACCCAAACAGCTGATAAAAATCGCCAGCGCAGCAAAACCACCGGCCAGTTTCCCGATGCGTTCTTCATCACCAAACTTGCGGTTGTAATCTTCATCAACAAATTTATAGTCGAATGGCTGCTCCGGATTGTATGTTTTATACACTTTTTCTATCTGCTGCAAAGCTTCACTAGCACTTCTTTTTGGGTTAATTTTAGCGATTAAAACGCTGCCTGGTTCATTTAACAAATCAAAAATTGAAGGCCGCACCGGCGCGTAAGGTGATTCCATAACCATATCTTTTACCACGCCAATGATTTGAATCGGATGGCCGTCCCAGGTAATCATCTCTCCCACCGGATTTTTAAAATTCATCAGTTTGGCAGCGGCTTCGTTAATGATCACTGCGGAAGAATCACTTAGAAAATCTTTAGAAAAATCCCGACCGGCGATAAATTGCAGACCAACAGTTTTACCATAATCATAACCAATATCGGTGTTTGGAAATTCTGTCGGCAGCGATGGATCCTTCCCTTTCCAGTCAAAACCCGTATTGGTGGAGTTTACGTTAGTGATGCCGCCTTCCGATTCAGTCATATCCACAATTGCGCCTTCATTTTTTAATACTGTTTTTATCGCCTCAAAATGGTTGTGCATTGCTGCTGAAGGCATACTAACCATCACCAAATTATTGCGGTTGTAGCCAACGGGCCGATTTTTGGCAAACTGTATCTGCCGGAAAACTGCTATCGTACCAATAATCAACACGATAGAAACTGTAAACTGAACCACCACTAAAACCTGGCGCGGCGCAGCGGCAAAACGGCCAACGCGGAACGTGCCTTTCAGCACTTTTATCGGTTCAAAGGAAGAAAGATATAAAGCCGGATATAAACCTGCAACCAATCCGGTGAGTAAACAAAAAACCAAACTAAGCAGCCAGAAAAACGGATTCGACCATAAAATATGTGTTTCTTTTCCTGCAATTTCATTAAAAACCGGAAGCGATAACTGCACTAGAATCAGGCTGAGGAAAAACGCCAGGAACACAAAAAGTAAGGATTCTGCAAAAAACTGATTGGTTAGTTGTTGGCGCGATGAACCGATTGTTTTGCGGATGCCCACTTCTTTTGCGCGTTTTTCGCTGCGCGCCGTGCTCAAATTCATGAAATTAATACAGGCTAAAAACAGCACGAATGTACCGATCAACCCAAAAAGCCAAACGTATTGAATACGACCGCCGGTGTTGATGCCGTTTTTAAATTCATCCTGCAAATGCCAGTTGCGCATCGGTTGCAAAAACAGCTGTGGGTTTTGTTTGGCCAGATTTTGGTTGACATGTTTGAGCCGAACATCTTTAATTTGGGTAGAAACTTTTTCAAGATCAGCATGATCCGCCAATTCTACATAGGTAAAAAAAGCATTGGGCCGCCACGGGTCTTCCGCCTTCCGGATCCACTCTGTATTGCTGAAATACAATTTCCAGGGCACCATAAACTGTACATCTGCAAAGGCAGAATTGAGCGGTAATTTTTCGTAAACGCCTGCTACTTTAACAGGCGTTTTTTGATCCATTTTGATGATTTGTCCGATTGGATTTGTGGTGCCGAACAACGATGCCGCAACCTGTTCTGATAGTAAAATAGAATTTTGATCCTGCAATCCGTTTTCAGAACCGCTTAACATTTTCAAGCTAAGCATTTGGGAAACGCCCGGCTCAAAATAAGTTCCGGTTGGCGATATTTTTTTAGAACCGGTATTTAACAAATGCGCCCAATTTCCGGATGCCAGCACAACTTGTTTAAAACTGCTGCCGTACTCTGCACGAAGCGCATCCGCCAATGGATACGGCGTTAGCGGCCAGGTTTCTATCCCAATATTGCTTTGTTTATTTTGCATCACCAAAGCAATGCGGTCGTAGTTTTTAAAGGATTGGTTAAAGGATAATTCATCATAAACCCAAAGCGAAATTAATAAAGCAACCGCCATCCCAACGGCCAAACCAACAATATTTAAGGCTGAGTAAGTTTTATTTTTGATGAGATTGCGCCAGGCAATTTTGAAATAATTTTTGAGCATGGTTTTAAGTTTTTGCTATTGATGATCA
>JBPBQN010000254.1:0-18274 GCA_050954865.1 Janthinobacterium lividum
GGAAGCTTTCGAAATGGCAACGGCAAAAGATTACGATTTGATTTTAATGGATTTGCACATGCCCGTAATGGACGGCTTGGAAGCCACAAAATTAATCAGGCAGCAGCCGCAGGAAAAATACAAAACCATCCCGATTATTGCTTTAACAGGCAGCGTTTTTGGCTTGGATTTAGAAAATTTACACCAGGAAGGATTAACAGATCACTTTTTGAAACCTTACACGCCCGAAGGTTTGTATACCAAAATCAAACCCTATTTAAAGCAGGAAGTAGCTGCATCTTAATCCGTTTTGCACAATTTTATCCCGGTAAAAGAAGCATGCGTTACCATTGATTAAAAAGCCATACTGTTTTTACCACATAAATTTTCACTATTAAAAAAAGCTTCTCTGGTTTTCAGAGAAGCTTTTTTTATAACATTTATCGTTTAACTTCTATTTTGTTCCGGCCTTTCTTGCCGTTCCGGGCGTTGTTGAATTTGCTGTTGCTGTTGATTTTGTTGCTGACGCTGCTGCCTTTGTTGTTGCATTTGCTGTTGTCTCTGCTGCATCTGCTGTTGATTTTGCTGCTGACGTTGTTGGTTCTGTTGTTGCATTTGCTGTTGGCGTTGCTGCATCTGCTGCTGGTTTTGCTGGTTCTGATTTGGCTGATTTTGTTGTTGCCTTTGCTGTTGATTTATTTGATTCTGTTGATTCTGATTAGGTTGAATCTGTATGTTATTCTGGGTTCTGTTCCGGTCAAAACCGCGTGATTGCCGCCAGTCAGTTGGTTGTGTGTTGTTGTTCTGTACAGGCTGATTATTCCTTCCACCAAAAGAACCAGCAGGATTTACACTTGGGTTTTGACTTGGTTGATTCGTTGGATCATTATTCCTTCCACCAAAAGAACCAGTAGAATTTTGACTTGGTTGATTTGCCGGATCATTATTCCTTCTACCAAAAGAACCAGTATTATTTTGATTTTGGCTTGGTTGATTTTGGCCAGATTGATTAGCTGGGTTATTATTCCTTCCACCAAAAGAACCGGCAGGATTATTTCCATTTTGGTTAATCATTCCACCAGCATTTTGTCCATTAGTGTTAGTTGGAGTTTGGTTTTGGTTTTGGTTAGGAAAACTCCTTTGCGGAGACTGATTACCGGCAGCACCATTTTGACCGTTATTTCTGCCAAAACCATTGTTATTTGATGGAAAATTTTGTGCATTTCCCTGATTTCCGCGGCCGTTAAAACCACCATTCTGATTGGTATTACCATTGCTGAAACCCTGATTGCTGTTAGAACTTCCACGGTTAATTACGCGGTTTGGCTCAGGCCGGTTACCATTATTGCCGTTAGAAGCAACTTGTGGCCGGTACATATTGATGGTATTGTTACGGATTCTTGCTCCGCCTGGCCGCTTGCTGTCATTAATGTTGTAAATATTAATTGGCGCATTGGTGTAACGGCGCACATCATCCGGCCGTGGGCCAGAAATATAACGGCGATTACTATTGCTGTAAATATTATCGATGATGGTTGTGTTCCGGATGATGCTGTAATTTCTACTGTAAGGAACATAATACTGGTTTATGTTTTGTGCATAAACATATCTGCGCGGTGCAAAAACCCAGTAATTATCCGGCTCATAATATCCGGAACCAAAAGAAACATCAATCCCGATGCCTGGTCCAAGCGGTGCCCATCCATAATAATCTCCGCCGGTGCGCCAATTTACCCACGCCGGTGCCCACTCTGTTCCAGGTATCCATTCCCAGCCGTAATCTTGGGCAAAACGCCATCTGCCATAATGAAAAGCGGCCCAGCCCCAATCGTAATCAGATACCCAGGTATTGCCATATTCTGTAGCGGCCCAATACCCGTTGGTAGCGTATGGTTTAAAATCCGGGCCGGCATCCGGCGCCCAAACATAACCCAGTTCCGGGTCGTCAATCCATTGTCCGTAAGGCTCCAGTTCATCATAAAAAGTTTGAATGGAAACAGAAGCACCAGGTTGCGCATGGGCTTTATTTATGTTAAAGCAATACATCGCCATAACAGCAACAAAAGCTAATGTAGTTTTTTTGAAAAGGTTTATCATTGTGATCAGAATTAGGCTGTTGGAAATAATGTAAGTTCGACTAAGCGCACCTGTTTTCGTTTAGTTTACAGTAGGTTATATTGATAAATGCTGTTTTTACCAGGTATTTTTTGGTGAAAGATTACAGCTAAATCTATCAACTCCACACTTGCAAATCCTTTAGAATAAGTAATTTTACCGGCAAATTGTTCCATCAAATGAAAACTGTAAATATTCCCCGCGTAGATTTAAATACTTATATAAACGGTTCCGCAGCAGATAAAAAACGCTTTTCTGACGAGATTGGCCAGGCTTTTAACGATACCGGTTTCATCACGGTTAGCAATCATGGTTTAAGTAAAGAACTGATTGCCAAGTTGTACGAACAAATTCAGCAATTGTTTTCGTTACCAGATGAAACCAAATTTGGTTATGAAAAACCAGAACTGGCCGGACAGCGCGGCTACACCAGCAAAGGCCGCGAAAAAGCCAAAGACGCTAAAACGCCGGATTTAAAAGAATTTTGGCAGATCGGACAAACGGTAACAGACAATGATCCCGTAAAAGAACTGTATCCCGAAAATTTAGCGGTAAAAGAACTACCAGAATTTAATCCGGTTACACGCGAAGTTTATCAGAAACTGGAGCAGGCCGGCGATCATTTATTACGCGCCATTGCTGTTTATTTAGATTTACCCGAAAACTATTTTGATGATAAAGTGCATAACGGAAACTCGATTTTGCGCGGCATCCATTATTTCCCGATAGAAAACCCGGAACTGGTTGCCGATGACGCCGTTCGTGCAGGCGCGCATGAAGACATCAACTTAATCACTTTATTAATTGGTGCCAGTGCAGATGGATTAGAAGTTTTAACCCGCGAAGGTGACTGGTTTCCCGTAAAAGCCCACGGCGAAGATATTGTAGTAAACGTAGGCGATATGCTACAGCGATTAACCAACAACAAATTGCGATCTACCACGCATCGCGTTGTTAATCCGCCGCGCGAATTGATGAAAACTTCCCGTTATTCGGTGCCGTTTTTCCTTCATCCAAAAGCTGCGGTTAGTTTGGCTTGTCTGGATTCTTGCATAGATACTAAACACCCAAAAGCTTATCCTGATGCAACTGCCGGAGAATATTTAGATGAGCGTTTGCGGGAAATTGGTTTAAAAGCTTAATTTTTAAGTGCTAAAAGAAGTATTGGTATATGAATAAATTTTTGCTGTTTATTCTTCCAGAATTATTTGGTCTGAGTATCGAATTTTATTTTATTGCACTCTTGATAGCAGTTCCAACTTTTTTCTTTTTCAAATGGGTTTTCAATAAAATTATTAAACACGAACATACAAGAAAAATTGCTACCTGATTGACTACTCTTCTTCTGGTTCCAGTAATCTATGAGGTTGCCATTGCAATGTTTTTCATGGCTTTATTTTACGAACTCAAACGAGACTTTGATAGCACGAAATGGATCACAAGCAAAGAAGATCGTTATCAGATGGCAAATAGTATTATTGATAGTAAAATACTGATAAGGAAAGACACAAACCAAGTAAAACAAATTTTAGGAAAGCCTACTTTACAAGATGACTTTACCAAAGAGTGGATTTATGATATGGGAATGGGCGGCGGCGGACTTGGTTTTTTATTCCATAACCTGATTTTTAAATTTAACAGTTACAGGGTTACTGCCGTTTTACATTAAGAAGTTAAAGATTAACTGTAAACAAAGAAGTTGCTTTTATAAGGCAAAATAGAGAAATGAATAGCTTTAATAACTTTTACAAGCAGCATCCTTTTCTAACCATTCTTTTTGGATTCCAGCTTTTCCGCTTCCTGCTGCTGCCATTTTTCGGGATGATGCCACAAGACGCTTATTACGATTTTTACGGCGAGCATCTGGCTTTATCGTACTTTGATCATCCAGGGATGATCGGCTATTTACTGCGGCTTTTCACAACCATTTTCGGGAAATCCGTTTTCGTTATCAAATTCACCGATTTTACGGTAACCAGCGCAACTTTATACGGTTTTTACCATTTGGCCGGTTGTTTTCTATCCAAATCGAAGCAAAATTTAGCTTTGGGTTTGATGGGTTCTACATTCTTGGTTTCAGTTCTTTCCACCATTTCCACGCCGGATGTGCCGCTTTTACTGTTCTGGACGTTATCGCTGATTGCGCTTTATCATGCTGTTTTTAGGCAGCAAAAAATGGCGTGGCTACTGGCAGGTTTGCTAATGGGTTTGGCTTTCGATAGCAAATACACCGCCGTTTTGCTGCAATTTGGGTTGATTTTGTTCCTGATCCTGTCCAATAAATACCGAAAAAATCTGTTTTCGATTTGGTTTTGGCTGAGTTTACTGATTTCTATTCTGGTTACTTTTCCGGTTTTTTACTGGAATTATCAGCACGATTTTGCTTCGTTTTTATTTCAATCCAAAACTCGGACCGGCGATATTTCCAAGTTTCAGCTTAAACCAAATTTATTTTTAGGAACGGTTGGCACGCAAATGTTTTTGTTGCTTCCGGTTGCTTTCTGCGGATTGGTTTTGTTCAGTTTTAAATTCATCAAAAAAGTTTTGGTTCGATGGATTTTACCCAGCGATCAAATACTGTTTTTACTATGCTTTTTTTTGCCTGCGTTTTTAGGATTTTTTCTGATTAGTCCGATTTACTGGGTGAAAATCAACTGGATGATGCCGGGTTACATCACCGGAATTATTTTTCTTACTGTTTTTATCAGTCAAAAATCAGCCAAAATAAATAGCTGGATTTCTACAATCTTGCACATCGCTTTTGCGGTTGAAGTGATTTTTTATTCTGTTCCAATTAAAAGCGACGACACCTGGTTTGGCTGGAAACAGCTGGCTGAGCAAGTTCAGATTCTGCAAAAAACGCATCCAAATACGTTCATATTTTCTACGGATAGTTACAAAACCAGTGCTGAATTGCGTTTCTTTCTTCCGCAGAAAATTTATGCACAAAATATAACTGGCAAACCCGCTTTGGAGTTTGATTATGTGGGGGATAATATGCTTCTTTTACAAGGTAAAAATGCGTTGTTTTTAGATTCTGATCCGGGATTTCATGATGTTTCTAAAAATGGAATTGCGCCGCCAGAATTAAAATTTTACTTCAAAAACATTCAGCAATTAGAGCCGATTGTCATTAAAAATGGCAACCGCGCAGTAAGGAAGTTTTGGGTTTATTATTGTGAAGGATATCGGCCTTAATATTCAATAATTTATAACTGAACATATAAGCGGGCTGTTTGCACTTGCTTTTGTTCTTTTTGCTTGATCAAAAAGAACCAAAAAATCAAGACAAACCCGATCCCTCCGGGCGTTTTGTCAGGCGGCCGCACCTCAGAGGCGATCTTGCAAACGGCTCAGAAAAGTTCTGTAGAAAGGTTGATAAAAGAAGTATGATTGAGCAGTTTAAAAACCAAGCAGAGACGTATGCAAGATTGCCATCTAAGCGCGCAAGACTGAATGCCGCCCGGAGGCGATTCGGCAGTCTTGAATTTTTGGTTCTTTTTATTCGAGCAAAAAGAACAGTAGCTCAAGCAACCGCAGGTTTGCTCACATAAAAAATAATTTTTTTATCAGTAAAAAATACATTTATCCCACCACTCGATCATCCGCCACTTTTCCCTCAGCTTTTGCCAACGTATCTTCCCGATGCACCATATCTGCAATGCTGGTATCGCCCAAAACTTTCAACGTTGCATCACGCACGTTAGCCATCACATCGCGAATGCCGCAATAATGCTCATCTATACATTCGGCACATTTTTCATAAAAATTCAAGCTTACACAAGGCAGCAACGCAATCGGACCATCAATTACACGAATTATAGCTGAAAGCTTAATTTCTTCTGCCGTTTTAAGCAGATAATAGCCGCCGCCGGCACCTTTTTTACTGCTTAAAAATCCGCCGCGTTTTAGTTCAAGCAAAATGGCTTCTAAAAATTTTTTGGGTAGTGCGTCGCCTTTTGCAATATCTGCAATCAGCATCGGTCGGTTTTCGGTATTCCGAGCCAGTGCCATCAGCGCTTTTACAGCGTATTTTGTTTTTTTAGTGAGCAAAGCAATTTGTGTTTGAATCAGCAAAGATTAAACAAATGTAGAAATTTTGCAGTGAGTTGTTATTTCAGGAAAAGCGTAGAAATAATATTCAGCGAAACCAAAATCACCACCATGCCAACAAACAGCAATAGTGTTTTTACCGGCAATTTATTGGAAATGCGTACGGCAATTGGTGCAGCAATCATGCCGCCTAAAACCAAACCCAGAATCACCTGGAAATGGTGCAAACCGATTAGCAAAATAAACGTAACTGCACTGGTAAAAGCCACACAGCCTTTGGTTAAAGTAGATGTTCCGATCGTATAACGCACATTTCGGCCACCAGCAATTAATCCGGTGGTAACAATCGGCCCCCAACCGCCGCCGCCAATGGCATCCAGCAAACCACCAATTCCGGCAAGCAAACCGATCCGTTTAATTTTTTTAGCAGGACGTGTTTTATTCAATGCTTTGCGGATAATCAATACGCCTAAAAACAACGTGTAACAACCGACAAACGGTTTTAAATAATGACCATATTGATGTAGGGAAGACAAAATTGTAGCACCAGAAACAGCACCAATAATTCCGGGAATCAGTAGTTTTTTGAACAATTTAAAGTTTACATTTCCTGATCGCCAGTGCATTAAACCGGAAGTTCCGTTATTGAAAACTTCTGAAGCGTGAACGCTGGCACTGGCAGCAGCAGGCGGAATTCCAAGAGAAATCAAAAAAGTTGTAGAAGTTACGCCGTAAGCCATTCCGCAGGCGCCATCAATCAGCGAAGCCACAAAACCGCCCAGCATGTAGATCAAAAGTTGCTGGTTAAATTGTTCGGTAACCCAGTTTTGAGCTACGATAATTCCTCTTCCGGTAAAAAATACGAACAAAAGATGTCCCAATATCATCAAACTAATGGCTGATAAAATGGCCAGCGTAATCGTAACCGGACGTGTAATTTTCACTTTTGCCGGTTGCTCATTTTTAGGCTGATCTTTTAACAAACCAGCCGTAATTTCATCCAGCTGCTTTACTTTGGCAGAGAAATCTCCGTTAAGTTTTTGGCGGATTTGCGTCATGTTCGTCAGCACCGAATCAATCTCCGCCGGAAAAGTTTCATTCAAAACTTCCTTCACGCGTTTGGCAACCGTTGGTGATTTACCGTTGGTAGAAATTGCAATTTTCAGGTTGCCTTTTTGCACAACAGAACTGAGGTAGAAATCGCACAATTCTGGCGTATCTGCAACGTTAACCAACAGATTCCGGGATTTGCAGAGCTGATAGATTTGCCGGCCAACGGGTTTATCATCTATAGCAACGATTACCATATCTTTTTCGAAAAGATCATTTTCCTCAAAAGCGCGCTCTTCAAACCGAATGCTTCTTTTACCGGCAAAATTTTTGATTTCCGCAGAAATTTCGCGCCCAACGATTTGCACATTTGCAGCCGGACAATTGCCAAAAATCGCCTGTAACTTTTCCATTGCTACGTAACCACCGCCAACCAGCAACGTTTCTAGCTTGTCGGGTTTTAAAAAAACCGGGAAAAGTGTGTTCACTTCAACCGGTTTTTGAGTTAGGGTTTCGTCTGCAGTCATGCTGTTTTTACGCCCGTTAAATTGCTTTTTCCGTTAGCTGGATGTTTCTAAAATCACTTGCTTTCTGTCGGAATAATTTAGATTGCTCAATGTAATAAGCAGCAAAATCTTCGCCTGGCTCCTGCTGATTGATCTGGTAAATCAAATCTTCAAAACTCATATCCAGGTTCAATTTACCGGTTTCCACAAAACTTTTGTTAAAATCGGTGATGATTCCTGCCTGCGTGTTGGTTTTAATACTTTCAGACATCAGCATCGCTTTTGCCGTATTTACAAATGCCGTGTAAGCGTAATAAATGCTATCGGCAAAATCAAGGTTGATAAAAGAAGCATCAGCATTAGCCAGTTTTTCTTCGGATTCGAGCAGCAGCGTAGCCACCAAATCAACTGTCATTACGGCACATTCGCCTACGCCAATTTCGGTTTTATACGGCTGAGAATGTTCCCAGTCAATAAAATCATCCGGAACAACAGTTTTGGTATCGCCCAGCGGATTCAGCAGATCATAAAAATAGATCTTGCCCTGGCGGTTATAATACTGATTGAAAAGTTCGCCTTCAATCGAATTTTCCTGATAATCAAACAGCAAATCGCGTAACACCTGCGGACCGCGTTTGCTTGGCACTTTGATTACTTTATCCGCAGCAGCACCGGCACCGTTTCCGGTTGGCCCGCCACCCAAAAGCACTTGCAAAGCCGGCGCAACCATTTTATCGATTTTCATGCTCGAACCGTGGAAACCAATGCTGGCCATCGCATGTTGCGCGCAGGAATTGATGCAACCGCTGATTTTAATCTTGATGTCCGTATTGTAAATCAAATCCGGAAACTCATTTTTCATTACTTTTTCCAGTTCGCGCGTGATGCCTGTACTGTTGGAAATCCCAAGATTACAGGTATCCGTGCCGGGGCAAGAAGTAATATCGGCCATACTTTCAAAACCAGGTTCGGCCAGGTTCAATTTGTTAAGTTCTTCAAAAACATAAGGCAGGTTTTCTTCGCGAACGAATTTTAACATCATGCCTTGTGTGTTGGTTAAACGGATATCATCTGCCGCTGCTGTTTTTACCAGTGTAATTAATTTACGGGCAACAGGCGTTTTGATATCACCGTTTTGAATGCGCAAACCGATCGCCATAAATCCGGCTTGTTTTTGTGGGAAAACATTAGTTTTCAGCCATTGCTCGTATTTCAGCGGATTGGTAATTTCTGCGGAGAAGATTTCGTTTTGCGGAATGATGGTTTCGTGCTCAAACGTACTGATTTCGTAAGTTTTGCTTTTTAAAGCCAGGCGTTCTGCTTCTGCCAGACGGATCAATTCTTCCGCACCGATTTCCTGCACCAAATATTTCATCCGTGCTTTGTGGCGTTTGTTGCGCTCACCATAACGGTCAAAAACACGCAATACAGATTCTGTAAAAGGAATAATCTGGTTAACCGGCATAAAATCCGTCACGGCATCTGCCATATAAGGCTGCGAACCTAATCCGCCACCAATCACAACCCGAAAACCTCTTATTTCTACGCCGTTTTCAATTTTTACCTTCGGGATGAAACCCAGATCGTGCATAAAAGCAAAGGCGGAATCATCTTCGGAAGAGGAGAAAGCAATTTTGAATTTACGGCCCATTTCCTGACAAATCGGGTTTCGCAAAAAGTAAGCAAAAACAGCATGTGCGTAAGGCGAAACATCAAAAGCTTCTTTTGGGTCGATACCAGCCATTGCCGACGCGGTTACATTCCGAACCGTATTTCCGCAAGCTTCGCGCAAGGTAATATCGTCTTCTTCCAGTTCTGCCCAAAGTTGTGGTGTACGATCAAGGCTTACAAAGTGGATTTGAATATCTTGTCTTGTGGTAATGTGCAGGTTTCCAGTAGCGTACTCATCAGAAACATCACTGATTTTGCTCAGTTGCTGCGCGGTAATTTTGCCATAAGGCAATTTAATGCGCACCATTTGCACGCCTTGCTGCCGCTGACCGTAAACGCCGCGCGCCAAACGCAGGCTGCGAAACTTCTCGTCATCTATTTTTCCTTCGCGAAAAAAGCGGATTTTTTTCTCTAAATCCAGAATATCTTTCTCTACAACCGGGTTCTCTAATTCAGTTCTGAAACTTTGCATTATACTCTATAGAATTAATATACAATAGTAATATATATTTTTTGCCGGTAAAAGAAGCAGGTGCCTAATACTTCTTTTACCGCCATATTTTTACCTTATTTTGAGGCTTCCAACTCAATCAACACCGAAGCTTCTAACGCTTGCTCAATATCCTGCAAAATATCGTCCACATGTTCCAAGCCAATCGACAAACGGATTGTTCCCTGCTGAATGCCAACTTCATTCCGCTGTTCTTCCGTTAGTTTGGAATGTGTACTACTTGCCGGATGTGTCGCAATCGAGCGTGTATCGCCCAGATTTGCCGAAATAGAAAACATTTTTAATGAATCCAGAAATTTTGCAGCTCTTTGCAAACCACCTTTTGGTACGAAAGTGATGATGCCGCCGCCAGCTTTCATTTGTTTTTTGGCGATTGCGTACTGCGGATGCGAAGGCAAAAAAGGATATTTTACCAGTTCTACTTCCGGATTAGCTTCTAAAGCCGTAGCAACTTTTAAAGCGTTTTCGCAATGACGATCCATGCGAACAGCCAGAGTTTCCAGACTTTTACTTAAAATCCAGGAATTAAAAGGCGATAAAGCCGGACCAGAATGACGTGCAAATCCTTCAATTTCCCGAATCAATTCGCCTCGGCCTAAAATAATTCCGCCCATTGCACGGCCTTGCCCGTCGATAAATTTTGTTGCCGAATGGATCGATAAATCTGCGCCGTATTTAATTGGCTGTTGCAGATAAGGTGTTGCAAAGCAGTTATCTACAACCAGCATCGCGCCATGTTTTTTAGCGAAATTGCCTACCCATTCCAGATCAATAATATCGATTCCGGGATTGGAAGGCGTTTCAACAAAAATCATTCTGGTATTGGGCTGAATCAGCTTCTCCCATTCTTCCGTTTTATCGAGATCCGCATAAGAATATGTGATGCCCCATTTCGGGAAAATATTATGCAGCAATTGGTGTGTAGAACCAAAAACCGAACGGCTGGAAAGCACATGATCGCCTTGCTTTAAAAACGTCATGAACGTGGTAAAAATAGCCGCCATTCCGGTTGCCGTTGCCCAGCCATCTTCCGTACATTCCAAAATAGCCATTTTGGTGATGAATTCATCTACATTCGGGTTGGCGTAGCGACTGTAAATATTGCCTTCCTGCTCGCCGGTAAACAACGCACGCATTTCTTCCGCATCATCAAACTTGTAGCTGGAAGTCATGTAGATGGGTGCGGAATGTTCTTTATGCTGACTGCGTTCGATTTGTGTACGAACGGCTTGGGTTTCAAAATGCTGACTCATAATTTAGTTGAGTTTGTAGGAAAATTTAATTTCTGCGGATTTATTCAGGATTTGTGCCACAGAGCAATATTTATCAAAAGTGAGTTGCAAGGCACGCTGGATTTTTGCTTCGTTTACCGCACCAAAAACATGAAATTCAATGTTGATAATTTCAAATAAAGACGGCTCCTGACCTTCAAAACGTTTTGCATCAATGTTGATTTTTAAATCTTCGATTGGTTCTTTCTGCTTTTTCAGGATCGAAATCATGTCAATTGCACTGCAACCACCCAAACCGGCCAACAACGTTTCCATCGGCCTAAAGCCCTGATTTTCGCCGCCGATAGCTGGATTGGCATCCATGTTTAAGGTGTTGCCTTGTTCGTTTACCGCTTCAAAATGGTAAGCTTTATTTTTTCTGCTGAGGTTGATCTGCATTTTCAGTTGTGTGTTTTTAGTTGCGAGTTGTCAGTTCGTATTTATGATCTGCAATTGTTTTATATCTTGCATTTCACCACTTTGTCATTTCGACCATAAGGAGAAATCCTATTCAAACTAAACTGATTTTCTCTTTCACTTTGAATAAAATCTCTCCTATCGTCGGGATGACAAAGTGACGACTTTGCATTTCACTGAAAGCTGATTGCCAACAGCTAAAAGCTTTCTAAACAATTATCCCCGCCGCAACCGTATTTTTCGTTTGTTCGTTAATCAAAATAAAAGAACCATTTGCCTGGTTTTGCGCATAAGCATCAAAGAAAAGCGGTTGTGCCGTTTTAATTTTCACCCGTGCAATGTCATTCAGTTTTATGGTTTTCGTCTCCGTATCTTGATGTAAAGTGCTGGTATGAACGATATAATCCACTTCACGCACAATCGCTTTGATCAGATTATGGCTATGTTCGATCATATATTTTCCACCGGGAACCAGCGGCTGCGCATCCATCCAGCAAATATCTGCAGTAATTTCTTTTTCAATTTGTGGCAGATTTGCTGTTTTTACCAGCATATTTCCGCGGGTAATATCCACTTCATCTTCCAAAAGCAGCGTAACCGATGAATTGGTTTCTGCGAATTCCAAATCGCCATCAAACGTAACAACTTGTTTAATAACTGATTTTTGCTGAGACGGCAGTACGGTAACTTCCTCACCCACAGTAAATTCGCCACTGATTACTCTTCCGGCATAACCGCGGTAATCATGAAATTCTTCCGAATGCGGACGGATAACATATTGAACCGGGAAACGCGCATCAGTTTTATTAACGTTGCTGTTTACGTCCACATTTTCCAAATAATGCAGCAACGATTTTCCTTCGTACCAACTCATATTCGTTGATTCGTTTACCACATTATCACCTTTTAAAGACGAGATCGGGATGAACGTAATATGCTGTTTAAAGTGCGGGAAACCTGCTGTAAATTGCAGGAATGCTGTTTTTATCGCCTCAAATTTCTCCTGCTGAAAATCCACCAGATCCATTTTATTTACAGCCACTACAATTTCCGGTATCTGCAATAAATTAGCAATAAAAAAGTGGCGTTGCGTTTGCTCGATCACACCTTTTCGCGCATCAATTAAAATGATCGAAAGTTGCGAATGCGAAGAGCCGGTAACCATATTACGCGTATATTCTACGTGTCCGGGCGTATCGGCAATAATAAATTTGCGGTTTGCAGTGGCAAAATAAATATGCGCCACATCAATAGTGATGCCTTGCTCGCGTTCGGCACTTAAACCATCGGTGAGCAAAGAAAGATCGAGGTAATCAAAGCCTTTGCGTTTGCTGGCTGCTTCTACCGCTTCTAATTGATCTTCGGTTAACGAGCCTGTATCGTACAACAACCTGCCGATGAGCGTGCTTTTGCCATCATCTACACTACCGGCGGTTGAGAATTTTAAAAGTTCCATATTAATTTTTTGGTGATAAAAACAGTATTGGTTTTAGATGCTGTTTTTATCGGTGTTTTTTTGTGTTCTCAAAAACTCCTCCACAATTTTTAAGGTTTTTATTAAATTCTTCATTCCATCTTTTGGTACAATAAACCAAGTTGGTTTTCCTCTTGAAGATGGAAAACCTAAATCAGGATTTGGACTCCAATTACTAACATTCCATCTGAACCCAAATGGGTTCTCTCCATTTTTCAATTCCAATTCAACAATTGAAATATCGGTACGGGAACTTATACCATCATCAATAACTGTAACAACTCTTTTAATACGTGATTTTGGAGAATCTACTTTTCTTGGATCGAAAGGTGGCATTAGATTTATTTAATATTGAAGTTAAATGTAGAACTCTTTAAAAGTTAAATTTTCTGTATTAGTATTGAAGATTTCTCTGCTTTATCTCCTAAAAATATCCCGCCAACTTCCTTTTCTCCATTGCCGCTTCGGAACGCTTATCATCCATCCTCGCTCCTCGCTCCGATATTCGGGAAGATTTTATTTCGGTGATGATATCATCCAAGGTTCCGGCGGTTGAAGAAACGGCAGCCGTACAAGTCATATCGCCAACGGTGCGGAAGCGAACATCTTGTGTGGTAATTTCTTCGCCATCCATATTCAAAAACTCAGAATAAGGGAAAAGCTGACCATCACGGATCAAAACTTCTCGTTGATGGGTGAAATAAATACTTGGCAAATCCAGTTTTTCCTGTTTGATGTAATTCCAAACATCCAGTTCCGTCCAGTTGCTGATCGGGAAACAACGCACATTTTCACCATAATTGATCATGCCGTTTAAATGTCCCCACAGTTCCGGGCGCTGGCGTTTCGGCTCCCAGGAACCAAACTCATCCCGAACAGAAAAAATACGTTCTTTGGCGCGTGCTTTTTCTTCGTCGCGACGAGCGCCGCCAATGCAGGCATCAAACTTAAATTCTTCAATCGTATCTAAAAGTGTTACCGTTTGCAAACTGTTTCTGCTGGCATATTTTCCGGTTTCTTCGGCTGCTTTTTTCTGGTTGATGCTGTCCTGCACATAACGGACAATCAGTTGCGCACCAATTTTTTCCACCAGTTGATCGCGGAAAGAAATCGTTTCCGGAAAATTATGGCCGGTATCAATATGAACTAAAGGAAACGGAAATTTGGCCGGATAAAAAGCCTTGCGCGCCAGGTGAACCAGCGTGATCGAGTCTTTTCCGCCCGAAAACAACAAAGCCGGCCGCTCAAATTGTGCAGCCACTTCGCGCATAATGTAAATGGATTCTTCTTCCAGTTCTTTTAAATGATTGGATATACTCATTATTTAAGATTGTCTTGTGTTAATTCCGGATCGGTAATATCGGCCAAAACGATGGTTTGATGCAGTCCGCATTCTTTTTTAGAATCTTCCCACCACCAACGTCCGGCACGCGCATCTTCGCCAAACTGAACGGCGCGGGTGCAGGGCGCACAGCCGATACTCAAAAAACCCTGATCGTGTAACTTATTATAAGGTGTATGGTTTTGGTGGATAAAATCGGCCACGTCCGCATCGCTCCAATGTAGCAGCGGATTAAATTTGATCAACTGGAAAGCTTCGTCCCACTCAAAAAGTTTAAAGTTTTGCCGATTAACAGATTGCGCCGCCCGAACGCCTGTAACCCAAATCGAAACGCCTTTCAATGCTCTTTTTAGCGGCTCAATTTTGCGGATGCGGCAACACTCTTTCCGGTTTTCTACCGATAAATACATGCTGTTGATGCCGCGCTCGTTTACAAAATGCTGGATTTCCTGCGCATCAGGATAAAAAGGATCGATGGCCAAATCGAAGATATTTGCGGTGGATTGCCAGACTTCGTAAGTTTCGTTAAACATGCGGCCGGTGTCCAAAGTAAAAACTTTCAGCGGAATTTTATTTTTGCCGATGATGTGCGAAATCACCTGATCTTCCATCCCGAAAGAAGTTGAAAAAGCAACTTGTCCTGCAAAACGTTCTGCCACCAATTGCAATGCTTCTTTTAGCGGTATATTTTCAACCTCGGTTTCCAGTTGCTGGAGTTGGCTTGCTTCCATTATAATCTATCGGTTTTATAGGATGTTGGTTTTGAAACAATCGCTGTTTCTTTTACAGTGGTTTTCATCAGCAAAAAATGCTTAAATGATTGCCAAGTGTTTGTTTAACAGCCTTACAATAAAAAGTAAAAATATTTGTTTTCATATTCAATTTATAGTTCTCCTTGCGGAGCAGGATTTGGCACCTTGCTTGATATTTTGCGGGTTGCCAGAGGGTTTTTGAGCCTGATCTCTCGCCTCTTCTGTATAAACCAAACTATTTTAGTGTGGAGTGCTGCAAATATAGCAGTTTTGGATAAAGTTGAAAGTGTGGAGTTGTGAGGGGAAAGTAAAAATTAAAACATTTTATCTGCTTAAATCCGGATCAGGAAAATTTTGTAATACTTCTTTTATGCCTATAAATTATGTTATTATCAATCCTTAATATTATTAAAAAGGCACCAAAGTTTTCCTATTTTAGGGTGATAAAAGAAGCATGGTAAATAAATTTAATAAAAATTGAACAGGCTCAAAATCTCCTTTTTGTAACTGGTAACAAAACTGTTATTCAATTCATTCAAACTCTTTGTTTAACAGTATTGTTACCAACATAATAAGTTTGAATTTACCAATTTTACACCAACAACATTTGGAATGGTTAACTTAATCTGACAAGGTTAAACAAGCTGAAGCGAATAACTTTAATGAATTATATAAATCCGCATTTTTTTATATTAACAAGTTGAAAAACATACTACTTATAATATTTTGTTTTTGTATAAGCCAGTTTTCTAATGCGCAAAGTCGTACTGGTGTTGACACCATTACCAACTTGACTTTGGAGCAATGTATAGATTATGCGCTACAGCACCAGCCCTTCCTGCAGCAATCGATAATTAATGAATCTATTACAAGGGCAACCAACAGGATTAATTTAGCGGCCTGGTTACCACAGGTTAATGCTGCAGGTAATCTTACACATTATCTTCAGTTACCTACAACTTATGTAGCAACTGGCGGAACAGTAGTTAGGCAACAAACTGGTGTATCTAACAGTTTTGCACCCGGTGTTTCTGCTTCACAAGCTTTGTTTAGTCCTAATCTTTTGCTCATTGCCAAGAGTGCACCTTTGTATGTCAAAGAAGCCAAACAAGTAACTGATAGCACTAAAATAAATGTGGTTTCATCTGTCAGCAAATCTTTTTATAACCTGCTGCTAACGTTAGAACAGATCAACGTTTTAAGAGAAGATACCGCGCGGTTAGGGAAAAACGTTCGAGATGCTTACCACCAATACGTTGGCGGAATTGTGGATGAAACAGATTACGAGCAAGCTACAATTACGCTTACTAATTCTAAAATCCAGTTAAAACAGGCAACAGAAAATGTAGTTCCGCAATACGCCACCCTGAAACAGTTTATGGGCTATCAGCCTGAAAAACAATTTAATGTAAGTTTTGATACTTTGAAAATGATTCAGAATATCAATGTGGATACTACACAGCAGCTGCAATACGAAAAACGTATAGAGTATCAGTTTTTAAATACGGAGAAAAGTATTCAGAATCAGAATATCAATTATTACCGTTTTGCATTTTTACCCACTTTATCTGCTTTTTACAATTATAATCTGGCTTATTACAACAACAGTTTTGCCAATCTTCTCAGTACGTCTTATCCAAACTCTACCGTCGGATTGTCTATCAGTATTCCTATTTTTAATGGTTTTTCAAGATTACAAAGTTTGCGCCGGGCAAAATTGCAACAGCAGCAAATTGATTTAAGTCAGGTAAACCTGAAATCTGAAATATATACCGAGTATACCAGTGCTTTGGCAAACTATAAAAGCAACAGATATAATCTGCGTGAGCTGCAAAAAAATGTTGTACTGGCCAAAAGAGTATATTTTGTTGTTACGCTTCAATATCAACAGGGAGTAGTGGCGTACCTGAATGTAATTACTGCGGAATCAAATTTAATAAATTCAGAAATTGGTTATTTAAATTCCTTATTCCAACTATTGTCAAGCAAAATAGATTTGGAAAAAGCGATGGGAAATATATCATACTAGATCATAAAAATGCATAATTACCTAATGTCTGTAAATAGATCAATATTAATTTTAATTGTATGTTTTGCATTATTTTCCTGCAAAAAGAAACAAGCCCCAACTGACCCTTCGATCCCGGTTAATTTGATGAAAGCAAAGGCAGAAAAAGTTTTATATTATGATAACTATCCTTCTACTACACAGGCTTTAAGCCAGGTAAATCTGCTTCCGCAAGTTCCGGGTGCCATTACTGGGATATTTTTTAAGGAAGGCAGCTACGTAAAAAAAGGACAAAAGCTTTATGAAATCGACAAACGTTTATACCAGGAAAATTATGATGCAGCAGTAGCTAACCGTCAGGTTCAGCAGGGAAACTTGATACAGGCAAAACAGGATGAAGACCGCTATGCCTATTTAAACAAGTACAATGCAGTTGCTAAACAGCTTTACGATCACGCAGTGATTGCCTATCAAAATGCTAAAAACCTGGTTAAATCTTCAGAAGAAGCGGTAAAAACAGCACGTACCAATTTAAGTTATGCAGTAATTTACGCGCCATTTAGCGGAACTATAGGTTTTAGTCAGGTTAAATTAGGCAACGTTGTAACGGCAGGTTCTACTACTTTAAATACACTTTCTACAGTTAACCCAATAGCTGTTGATTTTTTGATTAATGAAAAACAGATTGCTCATTTTGACGAACTTAAAAATAGCAAACGCCATATTGATTCTTTGTTTACACTCTTGCTTCCTAATAATGTTCTTTATCCACAAACCGGAAAAATTTCGGTTATAGATCATGCTGTTGATCCGCAAACCGGAGCGGTACGCATCAGGTTAATTTTTGATAATCCAACAGATTTTTTGATAGCCGGAATGAGTTGTATAGTTAGGGTTCACAACCAGGATACATCACCTCAGATTGTATTGCCAAGTAAATCCGTTACAGAGCAAATGGGTGAATATTTTGTATTTACAGCAAAAGACAGCCTGGTAACTGATTCTACTGATCAAAAAAATAAATCAGGCAAGATGCAGAAGATTAAAAAACTTTTAGCCGTACAAAAAAAGGTACAGGTTGGACAAACCATCGGTCCGAATGTAGTTGTTAAAAAAGGAGTAAAC
>JBPBQN010000255.1:0-17860 GCA_050954865.1 Janthinobacterium lividum
CGGTATCCGATACGATCCTGATATTTTGGATCACGCCAATATTAATTCCCGCAAAACGCACATTATTGCCAACCTGCAAACCATTTACGTTTTTAAACATGCCATAAACATTAAAGGTAGAATTGAAAAGGCTTTTTGATTTTCCGATAAAAAATATAGCCATTACCAGTACCATTATTCCTGCTAACGTAAATATTCCTAATTTTAATTTTTGTCCGCTATCTGTTTTCATATTTTTATTTAAAAAAAGATCTTACCAATTCGTTATCAGAATTTTCTAAATCTTCATACGTACCTTCAGCAATATATTCTCCGTCATTCATCACCACCACTCTGTCAGAGGTAATTTTTGCACAAGGCATATCGTGCGTAATAATAATGGATGAGGTTTGATACTTCTTTTGCATGGCTAAAATCAGCTCGCTTATTTCCCTGGAAGTAATTGGGTCGAGGCCTGTTGTCGGTTCATCATACAGCATAATTTCCGGCTTCATAATCAGTGTTCTGGCTAAACCGATGCGTTTGCGCATGCCGCCCGAAAGATCTGATGGCATTTTATCTACAGCATCTTTTAATCCTACGCCTTCCAAAACTTCTTCCACTCGCGAATTAATCTCGGTTTGATCTGTCAGTTTCAAAACTCTGGTCAGTGGAAATTCCAGGTTTTCACGTACTGTCATGGAATCATACAAAGCAGAGTTCTGAAACAGAAATCCGATTCTGGTACGCAGTTTTTTCAGTTCTTCTTCATCCAGATCCGAAACTTCTTCACCAAAAACTTTTACGGTGCCATCATCTTTTTTCAGCAAACCAACCATACATTTAATGGTTACAGATTTGCCTTGTCCTGATTTTCCAAGAACAACCAGGTTTTCTCCTCTTTTCAGATTGAGGTTGATGTTTTTCAAAATTTCATAACCACTGAATGCTTTTTTTAGCCCTCTAATTTCAACAACATTTTCTGCGGAAACTGCTACTTTTTCTTCTTGTGCTGTTTCCATTTTAATGATAAGCTAATAAATTAGTCAACTGTACGGCAATCGCATCTATTACAAAAATCCACAATGACGAAGTTACCACCGCAGAATTTGCCGCCAAACCAACGCTTTCTGTGCCTTTATTTGAATTGATTCCTTTATAGCATCCAACAAAACCAATTGCCAACCCAAAAAACACGGTTTTAATCGTTGCCGGAACGATATCACTGAAACCCAAAACCGCAATTGATTTTGTAAAATACAGATAGAAACTTACTTTACCATCAATATTTACGGCCAGATAGCCGCCAACTAAAGCCACAACATCTGAGATAAATGTTAAAATCGGAATCATTAAAGTAGTTGCCAAAACGCGCGTTACCACCAAATACTGCATCGGGTTTGCTCCTGATACTTCCATCGCATCAATTTGCTCGGTAACATTCATGCTGCCCAGCTCCGCACCGATACTGGATGCAACACGACCGGCACAAATTATAGCAGTGATAACCGGACCGATTTCCCGAATAATTGATAATGAAACCATGCCCGGAAGCCAGCTTTCTGCACCAAATTCTGCCAGTGTTGGCCGTGATTGAAGCGTCAAAACCAAACCCATAATAAAGCCAGTTAAAGCGACCAGCGTTAAAGATTTGTAGCCAATTTCATAACACTGGCGGATGAATTCAGACCATTCAAAACCAGATTTAAAAATATTCTTAAAAAAGCGCCCTAAAAACAGCATTTGCGATCCTGCCTCTTCCAACGTTCTTTTCCAAGCAGGTAATGCCTGATCAGCCATAATTAATAATTGATGTGATTGTTTCCTTGAACGAAATTTTTAAAACAAAAGTTGATGAATGTAAAAATTTATTTTAAGAGATGCTATTATGTTGCGTGGTTATTTTTCCAAACCGATAATACGTACTTTTGTACTTTGTAAATTTTATGCCACACAAAGTTATTGTTGCAGGCGCAACCGGCCTGGTTGGCAGTTTGTTATTAGAGCAGCTGCTGCATCATCCTGAATTTTCCGAAGTGCTGGTTTTGGTTAGAAAACAGCTTCCTTTTCAACATGAAAAGTTGAAACAATTGGTAGTAAATTTTGACCATTTGGAGGATTATCAGGCTCAAATCAATGGTGATGCTATTTTTTCCTGTTTAGGAACAACACGCCAGAAAACACCAGATTTAAATTTGTACCGAAAAATAGACCATGATTATCCGGTTGAGTTAGCAAAAATAGGTGCTAAAAACAGCATTCCGCAGTTTCATATTGTTTCTTCTGTCGGAGCAAATTCAAATTCTTTTGTTTTTTATACTCGCCTTAAAGGTGAAACAGAGCAGGATTTGAAAAAAACAGGTTTACAATCTCTTTACATCTACCAGCCATCTTTTTTAACCGGAAACAGAAAAGAAAAACGTTTTGGCGAACGTTTTGGCATGAAACTGGCAAAGCTGATCAATCTTTTTTTGATTGGCCGCTTGAGAAAATTTCAAAGCATTTCTGCAGCGGTAGTTGCAAAAGCGATGCTTAATCAATCTTTAAAAACCAATTCCGGCATTTTTATTTATCCCTCAGACCAAATCAAAAAATTAGCGTGAGCACTTTAATTTCAGCAGAAAACCTCGGACATTCCTTTCATGATAACTGGCTTTTTAAGCAGCAAACTTTTGGTATAAATTCTGGCCGACGCATTGCATTAGTTGGCGCAAACGGCGCCGGAAAATCTACTTTGTTAAAATTGCTGGCCGAAAAAATGAAGCCAACGGAAGGCAAAGTAGTGAAAAGTAAATTTCTTTCGATGGGTTATCTGGAGCAGGATCCTTTGTTTAATCCAGAAGAAACCATTAATGATTTCATTTTCAAATCTGATAACGAGCAGCAGCAACTGATTAAAGAATATGAATCATTACTGGAAAATGATCCTGAAAATTATGAGCAGATTGAAATCGTAACAACCAAAATCACCGAACTGGAAGCTTGGGAATACGAATATAAAATCAAAAATATCTTAGACCGTTTGGATGTTCATCATCTGGATCAGCAAATCAAAACACTTTCCGGCGGACAAAAAAAGCGTTTGGCTTTAGCAGAATTACTGATCAGCGATCCCGAACTTTTTGTTCTGGATGAGCCAACCAACCATCTGGATATTGAAACGATTGAATGGCTGGAAAGTTTTTTAACAACGGGCAATAAAACCATTTTATTAGTAACGCACGATCGTTATTTTTTGGATAATGTTTGCAATGAAATACTCGAAATTGATCAACAAAAGATATTTCCTTATCAGGGAAACTACAGTTATTATTTAGAAAAGCGAGCAGAACGGGAAGCAGTAGATCAGGTTCGATATCAGAAAAACTCTAATTTATTAAAAAAAGAATTAGAATGGATGAGAAGAATGCCGCAAGCACGCAGCACAAAATCTAAATCGCGGATTGATGCTTTTTACGATTTACAAAGCAGAACGCAAAATAACGGGCAGAAAGAGCAATTAGAACTATCTATCAAATCTACCAGACAAGGGAACAAAATTTTAGAGATAGATCATTTGAACAAATCTTTTAATGATCGAATCGTTATTAACGATTTCAATTATGTATTTAAAAAAGGCGATCGTATTGGTTTAGCCGGAAAAAATGGTACTGGTAAATCAACTTTATTAAATCTTTTAACAGGAGAACTTAAACCTGATTCTGGTTCTGTAACCGTTGGTGAAACTACTTCTATCGGTTATTACCGGCAGTCTGGTTTAAAGTTTAATGATGCAGAAAGAGTAATTGATACCATCAAAAACGTTGCAGAATATATTACGATGGCTGATAATACGTTGCTATCAGCTTCGCAATTATTAACGCAGTTTTTATTTCCACCAAAAAAGCAGCATGGATTTATCAGCAACTTAAGCGGTGGTGAAAAAAAGCGTTTACAGCTGTTGATGATCTTAATTAAAAATCCTAACTTTTTAATTTTAGATGAGCCCACCAACGATTTGGATACAGATACATTAAACGTGCTGGAAGATTTCCTGACTAATTTTTCTGGTGTAATCATTTTAGTTTCACACGATCGTTATCTGATAGATAAACTAACTGAACAACTTTTCATATTTACTCAGAACGGGCACCTGCAAATTTACAATGGTAATTACACAGATTTCCGTTTAGAAGATGCGGCAAGCAAACAAGTTGCCAAAAATAATATCAAACCAGAAAAAATTTCAAGCGTAAATTCAGTTGTTACCAAACCAAGTTTCAAGCAAGACAAAGAATTAAAAGAACTTGAAGTAAATATTGCTACGCTGGAGCAATCAATAACTAATTACAACTTAATTATAAAAGATCCAAAATCTAACACAGAAGATTTAATTGCAGCTTCTAACAGTGCTCAAAATCAGCAAAAAGAATTAGAAAAACTTTTAGAAAAATGGTTGATTTTATCAGATTTATAAAATGAATAATGTTTCACGTGAAACTATTTAAACAAAATGTTTAAGAAATACGATGTAATTGTTGTTGGTGGCGGTCATGCAGGATGTGAGGCAGCAGCAGCGGCAGGAAGGCTAGGTTCATCAGTATTATTGATTACGATGAACATGGCAACCATCGCTCAGATGAGTTGCAATCCCGCAATGGGCGGCGTGGCAAAAGGCCAGATTGTTCGGGAAATTGATGCAATGGGGGGCGGTTCTGGAATTATAACTGATAAAACAACTATTCAGTTCAGAATGTTAAACCGTTCAAAAGGTCCAGCCATGTGGAGTCCACGTGCACAAGTTGATCGGATGCGCTTTGCAGAAGAATGGCGTTTAATGCTCGAAAGCATTCCGAATGTAAATTTCTGGCAGGATACGGTTAATGCACTGATTGTTAAAAATGAAAAAGTATGTGGTGTAGTAACTTCTCTTGGTATTGAAATTGAAGCAGAAGCTGTAGTTTTAACCAATGGAACTTTCTTAAATGGCTTGATTCATATTGGCGAAAAAAAGTTTGGCGGCGGACGTACTGCTGAAAAAGCCGCACATGGCATAACCGAGCAGTTGGTTAATTTGGGTTTTGAAGCTGGCAGGATGAAAACCGGAACACCTCCACGGGTTGATGGCAGAAGTTTGGATTATACCAAAATGGAAGCGCAATGGGGAGATGAAGATAGAGGAGAATTTTCTTATATTGGTATAAAAAAATCACAGGAACAACGTTGTTGCTGGATAACTTATACCAACAATAATGTGCACGAAACTTTAAAGGAAGGCTTCGAAAAATCACCCATGTTTTCTGGTCGGATCAAAGGTTTAGGTCCGCGCTATTGCCCTTCTATTGAAGATAAAATTAATCGTTTTGCAGAGCGCGACCGACATCAAATTTTTGTGGAACCAGAAGGCTGGAACACCGTTGAGATCTACGTAAACGGTTTTTCTACGTCACTTCCAGAGGATGTTCAATACAAAGCCTTAAAGCAAATTGTAGGATTTGAAAACGTAAAAATGTTTCGTCCGGGTTACGCTATTGAATACGATTATTTTCCGCCAACACAATTAAAACTAACTTTAGAAACTAAAATAATTAGCAACTTGTTTTTTGCCGGTCAGATTAACGGAACCACAGGTTATGAAGAAGCAGCTTGCCAAGGATTCATCGCCGGAATTAACGCGCACCAAAATGTAGCGGTAAAAGAAGCATTGATTATGAAACGCTCCGAATCGTACATCGGCGTTTTAATTGATGACTTAGTAACAAAAGGCACGGAAGAGCCTTATCGCATGTTTACATCGCGGGCAGAACATCGGTTATTACTGCGTCAGGATAATGCAGATATTCGCCTTACTCCAATCGGTTACGAACTGGGTTTGATTAATGAAGAAAGAATGCAAGCGGTAAATAACAAAGTACAAAATTCGGATGCTATTGTAAACTTTGTTAAAAATACTTCAATTAAACCTGATGAGGTTAATACCATTTTGGAAGAAGCCGGAACAAGCATTATCAGCCAAAATGTAAAAATGGCAGCAATCATCGGCAGGCCGCAAATGGATTTTATCAGGCTAAAAGAAGCATCGCCGGTTTTGAACGATTTTTTGGAAAGTTTTGATAAGGAAACGATTGAGCAGGCAGAGATCAAAATCAAATACGAATCGTACTTTGAAAAAGAACTGGAGATTGTAAACAAAATGAAAAAAATGGAAGACCGGGAAATTAACCCGACTTTCAATTACAACGACATAATTTCCTTATCAAAAGAAGCACGCGAAAAACTGATCAAAATAAAACCCAGAACACTTGGTCAGGCTTCCCGGATTTCCGGCGTTTCTCCATCGGATGTTTCCGTGTTGATGGTACACATCAGCAGATAAGAGTTTTTCGTATTTTTAGGTCCGTTTTTGCTCAAAAACAAATCTTCTATAAAAGGAGATTTGTTTTTTTTAATGATAATCTTTGTTCAAAAAAAATAATTGATTGTAGCGCATATAAATGGCTTTTAACACACCTTCTCTTTCCTCCTTTCGGCTAATTGCTGTTTTTATCACTATAATTTCGGTTTTTGGCTGTGCAAGCATCCAAAAACCTCAAGGTGGACCGCGAGATAAAACTCCGCCGAAATTACTAGAAGCAACGCCAGCCAATAAAACCAGAAATTTTAATGAGAAAGTGATTGTACTGGATTTTGATGAGTATTTTAAACTGAACAACCAGTACCAGGAAATCAGCATTTCGCCGGCGCAGGAACAGCAGCCGCAATATCGGGTTAAACAAAAAAGTTTAGTAATTACGCTCAAAGATTCGTTGAGAAAAAATACAACTTACGTTTTTAGTTTTGGGAAAGCGATTGGCGATGTAAACGAAAATAACATCCTCAAAAATTTTACGTATGTTTTTACAACCGGAAATGAAATTGATTCGCTGAGCATTTCAGGCAAAGTAATTAACGCAGAAACGCAGGAGCCAGAAAAAGAAGTAACCGTTTTTATTTTTACAGAAAAGCAAGACTCTCTCCTATTCGGCAAAAAAAAACCTTCTTATTATAGCATAACGGATACGGCCGGAAATTTCAAAATCAGCAACCTGCACGCCAATACGTATAAAATTTATGCGCTAAAAGAAGCAAGTCCGAACCGGATTTTTGATAATGATAACGAACTGATTGCAATCCTTCCTAAAGATATTCAGCTTAAAAAAGATGTTTCCGGCATACAACTGGAATTGTTTAAAGCGATTCCGCAAAGATTTCGGGTAACTGAACGAAAAATTGAATCAGACGGAAAGCTGTTTTATTCATTTAATACCGGCATTCCTCAACCAGAAATCAGGATTTTGCAAAACGAAGTGCTGGATAAACAGAAAGTTGTTGAGTTTAGTAAAAATGCTGATTCTGCCAGAGTTTATTTGCGTGACATGAATTTTGACTCGGTAAAAGTAGCATTCTTATCAGCCGGAAAACCATTGGATACCATAACGCTGCGACGAGGGAAACGCGATGTTTACAAACGAAATTTAAGTATTACCAATAACGCAGGCGGATTGCTGAAACCGAAAATCGGTTTAACGCTGACTGCCAATTTCCCTATAGAATCTATTAATGAAGCGCAGATTGTTATAAACGAAGATTCTGTTCCGAAGTATGGCTTTAGTTTGGAAAAAGATAGTGCATCCTTAAAAAGTTATGTTTTAAAATATCCTTGGAGAGCCGAAAAACATTACGAAGTTGTTTTAAATGAAGGTGCGTTTATCGATATTTTTGGTAACAAAAGTAAAAAAACTACTGTTGCTTTTCAGCTTAATAAAGATGAAAATTATGGTTCAATGATTTTTACGGTTAATATTCCTGATCCCACAAAAAACTATATTTTAGAATTGTTGAACACCGAAAAAAGGGTGATAAAAACAGTATTGATCCAGAAAAGCGGCAAAGTAACTTTTAATGATTATGCCGTTGGAAAATATCGTGTGCGTGTGATTTACGATTTTAATAAAAATGGAAAATGGGATACCGGAAATTTGAAAAAAAGAACACTGCCAGAACCGATTTGGTACTACAATAAGGAGTTGAGTCTGCGCGCAAACTGGGAAATGAACGAAACAATTGATGTTCCTAAACTGGCTACAACTCCGTAAACCAGCTGGAATACAAAATATAATTTAAAGGAAGCTGTTTCAGTTGCTGCATTTGCGCTTCTGAAACAGCTTTTACTTTTTTGGCTGGCGTTCCGGCGTAGATAAAACCGGATTCGCAGATTGTATTTTCCAACACTACGGCACCAGCTGCAATCAGGCAGAAATCTTCTATAACTGCATGATCCATGATGATTGCGCCCATTCCCACCAGAATATAATTATGCAACGTGCAGCCATGAATTATGGCATTGTGGCCAACAGAAACATGATGGCCAATCACCGTTGCCGCTTTTTGATACGTACAATGAATCACCACGCCATCCTGAATATTGGTTTGATCGCCGATTTTAATTGAGTTAACATCACCGCGAATTACCGCATTAAACCATACAGAACACTGATTTCCCAACACTACATTGCCAACAATTGTGGCATTTTCGGCAATAAAACAGTCTTCACCAATGATGGGATTTTTATCTTTTACGGGCAAAATTAAAGGCATAAATCAGGTAGCTGGTTTTGGGTTGATGCTTCTTTTATCACCTATTTTTTAAAGAATCGTATTGTATAATTCTTTCGCATGATTTGGATAATCTGTAGTGAAATGCAAACCACGACTTTCTTTGCGGATCATGGCCGATTTTACAACCAAATAAGCAACCTGAATCAAGTTTCGCAACTCGCAAAGTTTAACTGATAGCTTTGTTTTTTTGTAGAAATCTTCCGTTTCTTCATACAGCAAACGCAAACGGCGCAAGGCCCGCTCCGACCGAAAATCTGAACGGACAATGCCAACATAATCGTTCATAATTTTTTGCATTTCGCGGATGTTGTGCGTCACCAAAATATCTTCGTTTTGCTGTGCCACGCCAAACTCATTCCAATCCGGTACATTTTGCGGGATAAAAGAAGCATTGGCTTTCGGAATTGCATTTTCAAAAATTCGGTGTGCAAAAACCAAAGCTTCCAGCAAAGAGTTGGAAGCCAATCGATTGGCACCATGCAAACCAGTTGAAGAACATTCGCCACAGGCATATAAATGTTGTATCGAAGATTGTCCGTGCGTATCAACCATCACGCCGCCACACATGTAATGACTGGCTGGAGAAACCGGAATCAAATCTTTGGTCATATCTATACCAATAGACAAACATTTGGCGTAAATATTCGGGAAATGAGCCAGCAAATCTTCTTTGCCCCGATGCCGGATATCTAAATAAACAAAATCATCGCCTGATTTTTTCATCTCCGCATCGATTGCGCGCGCCACAATATCTCTTGGCGCCAATGATTTCCGCGGATCATATTCCTGCATAAACTCCTCTCCGTTCCGACGTTTTAAAATTCCGCCGAAACCACGAACGGCTTCCGAAATCAGGAAAGATGGATAATCGCCTGGATTATATAAAGCAGTTGGATGAAACTGAATAAATTCCATATCGCGCACTTTTCCTTTTGCACGGTAAACCATCGCTACGCCGTCGCCGGTTGCAATTGTTGGATTTGTGGTAATTGAATAAATATGGCCAGCACCGCCGGAAGCCATTACGGTTATTTTCGACAGAAATTTTTCAACCTGTTTAGTCAGGTTATTTAAAGCATAAATGCCATAACAGGTAATATCTGTGCTTGACCGATCTACAAACTCGCCTAAATGATGCTGCGTAATTAAATCAACCGCAAAATAATGCGTTAAAATTTCAATGTTTTCGTTTTGATGAATCTGCTCCAGCAAAGCGCGTTCAATCTCAAAACCGGTAATATCTTTATAATGCAACACACGGCTTTCAGAATGTCCGCCTTCTTTTGCCAGATCAAAAATACCTTGATTGGTTTTGTCGAAATTGGTTCCGTAATCAATAATTTCCTTAATTCTTGGCGGACCTTCTTCCACCACAATCCGAACCACTTCTTCATCACATAAACCATCGCCGGCAATCAGCGTGTCTTCTATGTGTTTTTCAAAAGAATCTTCCTCTTTATCCACAACTACGGCCACGCCGCCTTGTGCGTATTTAGTGTTGGATTCATCTTCATTAGATTTTGTAAGTATCAGAACCTTACCGTATTGCGCAGCTTTTAGTGCAAAACTCAATCCTGCAATTCCAGATCCGATAACTAAGTAATCAACAACTCTACTCATATTTTATTCGCAAAAAATCAACGTATTCAACATATTGTTTATAACAGGTGTAAAGATGTTAATTTAGCGGTGATAAAAATGTAGCAAATTTTTATTTGTGAGGATTGATGTGGATAAACCGAATGACTGTAATTATTTCTATGCAACTTTCCACAATTTCGGGGCTTGATACTAACATCGTGGATAACTCAAAGATTGCACATTGAAAAATTTGAAAATAATTTTGGCTGATAAAAACAGCACAGAATCAGCACGATAAAGTAAACATTTTGTTTAAAAGATGTGGATAACAATCCTTAAACTACTTTTGCAAATATTTTTAAACAAGTTTTTGAACGAAACTAACACACTAATAAATTATAGTTTTATTTTTTAAAGAATAAGTTGTTTTTATTGAAATGTTGAAAATGGATACTTTTGAAGAAATAAGAGTGAAAGGTTTTGCAGACGAATACATTGATCCGTCGCTTGATCTTTTTGCAGAAATTGAAAAATTAAAAAAAGAAAAAAATGCAATTATTTTGGCGCATTACTACCAAGAAGCTGATATTCAAGATGTTGCAGATTACATTGGAGACAGTTTGGGACTTTCGCAACAGGCATCAAAAACTGATGCCGACGTAATCGTTTTTGCTGGCGTACATTTTATGGCCGAAACAGCTAAAATTTTATCTCCGCAGAAAAAAGTTTTATTGCCGGACAGCAAAGCCGGATGTTCGCTGGCAGATAGCTGTCCGCCGCATTTATTTAGAAAATTTAAGGAGCAATATCCGGATCATTTGGTGATTACTTATGTAAATTGTACGGCAGAATTGAAGGCTTTGAGCGACATTGTTTGCACATCCAGCAACGCCATACAAATTGTAGAAAGTTTGCCACCGGAACAGGGAATTATTTTTGGTCCGGATCGGAATTTAGGTAAATATGTAGCTAAAAAAACCGGTCGCGACTTGGTTTTGTGGAACGGTGCCTGCATGGTGCACGAAATATTTTCGAGGGAAAAAATTACCAGGCTGAAAGAGCGTTATCCTGCCGCAAAATTTATCGCACACCCGGAATGTGAGGACAGTATTTTGAATATGGCAGATTATATTGGCTCGACCACAGGACTGCTGAATTTTGCTACCAAAAATGCGGCGCAGGAATTTATTGTAGCGACAGAATCAGGTATTTTGCATCAGATGCAGCGCGATAATCCGGCAAAAACTTTTATTCCGGCACCGCCAAACAATGCTTGTGCTTGCAATGATTGTCCGCACATGAAACGCAACACGCTGGAAAAGCTTTATTTATGTATGAAAAATGAGCAGCCTGAAATTTTTGTTCCTGCACACATCATCGAAAAAGCGGTAAAACCAATTGAAAGAATGCTGGAAATTTCGGCTCGTTTAGGATTGTGATTACACTGATTTTTACCTGATAAAAGAAGCATCAAGATTTTAGATTAAATCTGTGTAATCTTCTTAAAATCCGTGGAATCAGTTTCAAAAAAGAAAAATGTTTGATAATAAAGAAAAAACAGACGTGGCTGCTTTAGGCGAATTTGGCCTGATTAGTCACCTCACCAAAAATATAAAACTGCTGGACAACACTTCTGTAAAAGGAATTGGTGATGATGCCGCAGTAATGGATTTCGCCGGAAAAAAAACCTTGATTTCTACCGATTTATTGCTAGAAGGTGTGCATTTTGATTTGGCTTATGTTCCGCTTAAGCATCTGGGTTTCAAAGCAGTACAAGTTAATTTGAGTGATATTTATGCGATGAACGGAACGGCCAGTCAGATTACTTTTTCGCTGGGCATTTCGAGTAAGTTTCCGCTGGAAGCCGTGGAAGAATTGTATCAGGGCGTTTTGCTGGCCTGCGATCAGTATAAAGTGGATTTGATTGGCGGCGATACATCTTCTTCAAAACAAGGCTTGGTGATTAGTGTAACCAGCATTGGTTATGCGGATGAAGCTGATGTGGTTTACCGCAATACGGCCGAAGAAAGCGATTTAATCTGTGTTTCTGGCGATTTGGGCGGTGCTTACGTTGGTTTGCAGCTGCTGGAACGCGAAAAACAGGTTTATCTGTCAAACCCAAACATTCAGCCGGATTTAGAAGGCAAAGATTACATTGTAGAACGCCAGCTTAAACCGGAAGCGCGCGGTGATATTATTTCAATTTTTAAAGAATTGAAAATTAAGCCGACATCGATGATTGATGTTTCGGATGGTTTGGCTTCCGAAATCCTGCATATCTGCACGCAAAGTAATAAAGGGTGCTCACTTTATGAAGAAAAAATTCCGATCGATCCGATGACGTATGAAACAGCACGTGAATTTGGCCTCGATCCAACCATTTGTGCTTTAAGTGGTGGCGAAGATTATGAATTACTTTTCACCATCAAACAGAGCGATTACGACAAGATTAAATTTAGTGCTGATATTAGTGTTATCGGCCACATTACGGAAGCTGCTGCAGGCTGCAATTTGGTTTCCAAATCTGGCAATGTACATCAGTTAACAGCGCAGGGCTGGAATGCTTTTAAAGGATAAATTATTATAAATCTGATAATTAAAAACCAAGTGAAGGCATTTTATAAGATTCTGTTGGGTAGCATTTTACTATCAATTTTTGTACTGTTTAGCTGTCGGAAAAGTGATGCCAGCACAGAAAAAAACATCAGTGCAAGAATTGACAGTACTGCACTTTGCGGGTTTTTAGTGAAAATTAATTCTTCCGGAACAAGCTACAATGCTGTTAACCTTCCTGATTTATACCAAAAAGACAGCCTGAAAATTACATTAAGCTATCATCTGCTCAACACCAAATATCAGTGTATTTTAAATACTTATCCGCAAATTTATGTTGATGCCATCCACGTACAGCAGTAAAATACACCGGTAAAAGAAGCATCTTAAATTTTGCTTTTGCGTTTAACATAAATACACATCAGGTATTTATGAAAAGGCAATTCTTTGTGTTTTTGGTATTGATTTTCAGCATGATTAGCTGTCAAAAAGAAGAACAAACTGTTTATAAAGAAACAGATGCAATGCTGCTTAATGCAGGAAATATAGCTTCTGATGGTTGCGGCTGGCTGGTAAAAATTAACAACGATACTGTTTTTAGCCCATTAAATTTACCGGAATTACTAAAAACCGATAGTTTGCAGGTAACCATTAGTTACAATTTGTTAAGCACAAAATTTAATTGCAGTCCAGGTAATAGTTTTACACAGATAAAAATCAATTCCATCCGGAAAAAAGGTGCTGTACGGCCGGATTAATTTCAAAATTTATTCCTCATCCAGCAATAATTTCTGATCCAATACCTTGCTGTTTTTAGCACCTAATTTTCGCAATGTTTCAGCACGACTGGCCAGGTTTCCGGTACCGGAAGAAAGTTTGTTATAAGCCTCATTATAAGCTTTTTTGCTGTTATCAATGTGCTGCTCAATCTTCTTCATATCTTCGGTAAAACCCACAAATTTATCGTACAGCAAACCTGCTTTTGTAGCAATATCAAGTGCGTTTCGGGTTTGTTGTTCCTGTTTCCAAACGGAAGCAATGGTTTTTAAAGTAGCCAAAAGCGTGGATGGCGTAACCAGCACCACGCGTTTTTTCCAGGCAAAATCAAAAAGTTCCAGATCATGCTGAATGGCGATGGAAAACGAGGATTCGATCGGCACAAAAAGCAGCACAAATTCCGGAGAAGTTAAGCCCGATAAATTCTGATAACTCTTGGCACTCAAACCCGAAATATGGCTTTTTACCGAATCAATATGCGCTTTGATATGTCTGGCTTTTTCTTCTTCGGAGATGGAATTAACCAGCCGTTCGTAAGCAATCAAAGATACTTTTGAATCGATGATCAAATGCTTGTTTTCCGGTAGATGAACGATCACATCCGGCATAAAACGGTTGCCGTCCTCATCAAAAAGGTTCATGTTTTTGCCTTGCTTAGTATAACTTTCGCCTTCTATCAAACCGGAAGCTTCCAGCACACGATCTAAAATCACTTCGCCCCAATTTCCTTGCATTTTGGTATCGCCTTTTAATGCTTTGGTGAGGTTTGTGGCATCATCCTGAATGATTTTGGTTTGTTTGATCAGTTCATCAATCGTGCCTTTCAGCGTAAAGCGTTCGTTGGATTCTTCCTTGTAAACCTTGTCCACTTTTTCCTCAAACGCTTTGATGTTTTCTTTCAGCGGATGCAGCAGCAAATCCATGTTGCTGCGGTTGGCTTCGGTAAATTTCTGCGTTTTTTCTTCGAGGATTTTATTGGCCACATTTTCAAATTCCCGCTGAAAATGTTGTCGCGTTTGCTCCACTTCTATTTTCTGATTTTCCAGTTGCTCTTTTTGGGTGATAAAAAAAGCATTTGTGCGTTCCAGTTGCTGCCTGGTTTCGTTGTGGCTTTCGCGTTCTTCGGCCAAATCCGCCATCACGCGATCCTGTTCTTCGCGCAGCAAAATACTGACATTTTCTTTCTCTTGGTTGAGGTTGATCGCGCGTTCTTCGGCTTTGCCTAAACCAACTTTCAGCTGCACATTTTCTTCCTGCAAACGCGTAAAATCATCCGCAGAAAACGCTGTTGCAGGCGATGCTTTTTTTAGCAGGATAAAAACAGCAACCAGTAAAATCAGCAAAACGGCAACGAGAAGAATGGTATTCATTTACTAAAAATTTTATCAAAAGTAAACATACTAAAAAAATACAGTTAGCAGTTTTTATAAAATTTTCAGTAAAGTATTTTTGAAATTTGGGTTGACAAAAATTGACAATACTTCTTTTATCACACCAAAAAAAGTATGATAAAAGAAGCATTGCGATTGATGAAATAATTAACTCCGGGAAACTTTAAAGCCATCGGTAGAAATGTTCCACTCCACAAATCTCGCCCGGTTATTCAGCGGATTAGTATTCAAAATTTGGCGAATTTGTATGGCCGCCGCCACATCTTTTGCAAATAGCAGCATGTAACCGCCGCCGCCTGCGCCAAGTAGTTTACAACTGGTGATGTAATCGCTTATTTTATGGATGATGGCCTGCGTTTCCGGCGTATTGGTGCCGCTATCTAAACGCTGGTTAAACTGCCAAGAAGTGCCAACTGCTTCTGCAACCTTTTGTAAATCAGCATATTGGAAAGCTTCGTAAGTTTTGGTGGCATGATGTTTCATGTCTTCCAGCAAACTCAAATACTGGTTGCCGTTTAAAAACATGCCTTTTACAATTTCTGCCAGAATATTTTTTGCAACACGTGTAATTCCAGTGTAATACAACAAAATCGAAGCAGCGGAAGGATCAGTCAGAATCGTATCCGGTGCCCAGCGTACGGTAGGTTTCTGGACAATGCCTGGCAAACTTTCCAGCAATTTAACGCCGCCAAAAATGCCACCGTATTGATCCTGCCAGCCGCCGCCAGTGGTTAGCATTTGCTCTAAAACCAGCGTGCGCGAACAGATGTTGTATTTATCCCATTTCAGGTTGCAAAAATCACTTAACGTACCTAAAACCGTGCTGGCCAAAATCGAACTGGTTCCTAAACCAGAGCCTTTTGGAATGGCGGCCAGCATCGTAATATCCACACCACAGCCAAATGCTTTAAGCTGATCGGCGAGTGAATTATATTTTACGGTTGAAAATTCCCGACTAAAACCAGCCAGACAAAGTGCTGCTTTCGGGATGCAAAAAACGGAACCTACACGATGATCATTCAACTCTTCATACGTGTTTACGTCTTCTTTTACTCCTAAATCTATCGAACGCAACGTAATTTTCAGTTCTGTTGAAGGCTTGATAAAAACCTGCAAAGGCGGCTGCCCGTTCAGTTCTACGGCCATATTTAACACTTTGCCGCCGTTAATGAAGCAGTAAGGCGGCGTATCCGTCCAGCCGCCGGCCAGATCAAGCCTGATCGGACTTCTGCCCCAAACAATCTGATCGGACATAACACTCAATTCCGGCTCAGCCAGTTCCGTTTTTGCCGTTTCTACCGTAGTTTCCCGTAACAAACCGAAAGCTTTTTCTTCGTGAACGGCTGCTAAAGGATTGCCCGAACCCAACACTTCGCTTCTAAACATCTGATCGTGCAACTGGGTAAGCAAAACTGTATTTTTAGGTAGTTCTGGCGGCAGCGGCAAGCCTGATTTTTGGTAGATAAAAGCAGCATTCTTCAAATCCAACTGATAAAAAACAGATTTCTTCCAGTTGGAAGCCATGCTGTACAAATTATCTTTCAAAAAGTTATTGCGCTGCTCGTACTGGCGATACAAATTCACTTCATCTGCAATAGCAGCGGCACTGATTAAACGCTTGCCTTTATTTGCAAAATTTTGTGGGTTGTCAATCAGATCCTGAACGAGCTGCTCCGTCAATTCTGATGCGTCAAAAACCGGATAAACAGGTTCATCAAACCAATCTTTAGCAATATCTTCCCGATCAGAGCCAGCTCCGCGTTTTGGTAATTGCGGATCGTTAAAGCTGTAAATTCGTACGCACCACTCCTTATTTTCGCCAATTGGCAGAAAATCGATACAGGTTCCTTCCGGCAAATCAAGCGTCCAGTTATTGGCTAGCGCGCCGGTGATAATGTGTTTGCTGTGCAGTTTCCAGCCAGCATCAACATAACTGTTTTCAATCCAGATGGCATTATGCTGATGCGAAAATTCAATTTTAGTGTTTGAATTTTGCACGAACAAATCCGGATTTGGCTTGATTTTATTATGCCAGATTTCCTCCTGATTTTTAACCAGATTTTGCAGTTTCCCAGTGGATTCAATCAGTTCTGCACTCGTTCCGAAATGATAAAATTCGCCTTTTGGCAACGAAACGATAGCTACTTTTAGCGCATTAATTTCATCATCTTTCAGCGTAGGATTGCTGCCCAGTGCCTGACCAAATTCGGTGTACATATCATAAAACGAAGGCAGCTGGTTTTTAAAAGAATTGGATTCCTCGTCCCAACCGCAGCGGTCAAATAGCACTTTTAACGCTTTCGGACTAAACAGCCAGATGCCTACATCAATAAAAAACAAATTGTCGGGCTGCAATTCCTGTAAGCGTTGGGCCGATGGTTTTTGTAGCGAAAAAGCCAGTTCTTTAGGTGAACTTTTGGTCGAAAAAAACACGCCATGGTTGGATGCTTTTTCTGCCTGCTCAAATAATCCGAAGCAAACGATATCCGCATCCGGTATTTCCGGCAGCGCGCCTTCCGTCCGGATCAAAACATCGCCGCTGGCTACCAAATGGTTGAGGTTTGCCGGCGCTTTGGTTAAAATTTCTTCATAAAGCGGCGTTTGCAGTTCAAATAAAGTCTGGTTAATGCGCTGGCCCCGTTTCCAGCGGAAAATCGGCATTGGTGTAAACACTTTGCCCACGGGCGCGTAAGCCGGCAAACGCCTGCTCTGGCCGCCAGCATGAATGATTAAACGCTTTTCTTTGCCCAGCCAATCGTTTAACGATTCGCTGTTGTTTTCGTGTTTGCTGGCTTCGTACAATAAATTAACGGTTCCTCCACCCGAACCTAATTTGCCTTCTTTCGGATCGGAAGTAAAGTAGAAATCATCGCCACCAAAGTAATCATCACCAAATTTTTTAAAGGAAGGTGGAATCGTTAATAGTTTTTTCACGTACTCAG
>JBPBQN010000256.1:0-17332 GCA_050954865.1 Janthinobacterium lividum
AATCTTTAACTAATGAAAGCGGTAAAGTGCTTGCCATTACAAGTTTTGGCCCGAAAGAAGGAAAATCATTAGTTACCATGAGTTTGGCTTCTGCTTATGCGATGGTAAATAAACGAGTGTTGGTGGTTGATGGCAATTTTGATAATCCATCTTTAACCGCATCAGCAGCAGATAAATCCTACCTGGAAGATTATTTGAAGAATGATCAATTGATGATCAAAACGCCCGAAAACAGTTTGATCAGCGTGATGGGCAACAAAGGCGGAAACTTGTCTTTGCTCGAAAAAAGCAATGCAAAAAACATCCAAAGCAAAATTGAGCAGCTGCGAAAAAATTTCGACATCGTAATTGTGGAAACAGAACCTTTAAGCCTGATGAACAAGGCTAAAGAATGGATACAATTTGCCGATAAAGTAGTTGCGGTTTTTGAAGCCAATCAACCGATCAATCAGGATAAAAAGCTATATATCAGTTATCTGCAAACTTTAAACTCGAAGTTTATCGGACTGATTATGAATAAAGTAATTATCAATACAGAACCTGACCTAAAACAGGCTTAATTAAAATTATTATTAGATGGAAACCCGTGTGTTAATGTTTATCTGGCAGGCTTTGCAAGTTTTAATTGGATACAATCTGATTTTCCCGTTGTTGCTGTACTTTTTTTATCCGGCAGCCCGAAACAAATTCAAACCAAATAAAATCTGGAACCGTGTAACAGAACCTGATTATGGCATTATTGTAACCGCTTACAAGCAAACCCATACCTTGCCGGCGGTGGTTGTATCACTGCTTAATCAGCAATACCAAAACTTTATCATTTATATTGTTGCAGATCAGTGCGATGTTTCCAACTTGAATTTCAATCATCCGCAAGTAGTGATTTTACGGCCGGAAACGGAACTGAGAAGTAATACTCGATCTCATTTTTATGCCATTAACCGCTTTGTTCGTCCGCACCCGAGGTTAACTATTATTGACAGCGATAATCTGGTACACCCGGATTATCTGACAGAAGTTAACGTGTTTTTTAGCAAAGGTTATCAGGCGGTGCAAGGTTTGCGGGCTGCTAAAAACCTCAACAGCACTTATGCCTGCCTGGATGCCGCGAGGGACATATATTATCATTTTTATGATGGAAAACTGCTTTTCAAAGCGGGATCATCCGCTACGTTATCCGGTTCGGGGATGGCTTTTACAACAGAGTTGTATCAATTTTGCCTGGAAAACTTAGATATTAGCGGCGCAGGTTTTGATAAGGTTTTACAAGCCGAAATTGTAAAATACCGTCTGCAGATTGCCTATGCAGAAAATGCAATTGTGTACGATGAAAAAACGGCGCAGCCGCATCAATTAGTTAGCCAGCGTTCGCGCTGGATCAACAGCTGGTTTAAATATTCCGGCCTCGGTTTTGGTTTGGTTTTTAAAGGATTGAAAAATTGCAGCGTAAACCAGGTTTTATTCGGATCCGTACTTTTGCGACCGCCATTGTTTATTTTTCTGATTCTGGCTGCCATTTGCACGGTAATTAATTTGTGGGTAGTTCCGGCATACAGCCTAATCTGGTTAGCTGCATTTGGTATATTTATTTTAAGCTTTTTTATTGCGTTGCTACACACTAAAACCAACATCCGTATTTATCGTGCTTTATTTGGTATACCAAAATTTATGTTTTATCAGGTATTATCTCTGTTGAAAATGCGTAAAGCCAACGAGCGTTCTGTGGCCACGGATCATTATTATCAATACGATGCAAAAAAGCTGTGATCAGGCCGGTAAGTACAAATGAAGAACAAAAAAGTCTGCCCGAAAAGTTAGCGATTGTACTGGCTTTTTTAAGCGTATTTATATTCTTTTTTAAAATCCTGTTTTTTTAAAATGAAAGTATTGCCGGCATCATACCAAAGCCAAGCAAACAATACTAATTTGCTGGCCGTAGCACGATGCCAGTCTGCCATTCCCGTCCTGCGCCTCAACAAATATGCGTTACCGCTAATGTTGCTTGCCGCTTTGATTTTCCCGCTGCTGATCGTTAAAGTTGGTTTTGCTGCTGGAGTATGGCTTTTGCTGATTATAATTGGTTTACCCATCATTTATGGTGTGGTGGTTTATCCGGAAATGGGCATTTTAATCTTGCTGATTGCCGCCTACCTGGTGATGTGGGTGATCCGAATGGGCGTAAACTTTCCCTTAGGCACACTGATGGACGCGCTGCAACTGCTGCTTTTAATCGGGTTTTTAATCAAACAAAAAACTCATCCGGATTGGAGTATCATCAAAACGCCAATCGGTAAAATTATTCTGGTTTGGATTTTTTATAACCTGCTGGAAGTATTAAATCCTGAAGCATCCTCCAGACAAGCCTGGCTTTATACCATCCGCACGGTGGCTGCAGTTACGCTAACGTATTTTGTATTTGTTTATCACCTAAAAAGCATTAATTTTTTACGAATGGTGATCAAATTGTGGATCGGCTTGTCGCTTTTTGCAGCTATTTACGGCTTCAAACAGGAGCATTACGGTTTTTTTGCGTTTGAACAGGCGCAACTGAATGATCCGCTGATGATTTCGCTGCTGTTTATCAACGGTGTTTGGCGTAAATTTTCTATTTTTTCAGATCCGGTTTCGTTTTCTTACAACATGGTCATCAGTAGTTTGCTTTGCATTTGTTTGATAACGGGTACTTTCAAAACCTGGAAAAAAGTAGTCATGCTGTTTTTAGCACTGTTTTTTTTGCTTAACATGCTTTACTCGGGTACGCGCGGCGCATATGTGTTGGTTCCGGCGGCATTGGTGCTGATTGCCGTTTTAAATTACAATCGCAAAGTATTAATAATGAGTTTGCTATGTGGTTTTTTACTTGCGGTGATGATTTTAATTCCAACCAAAAATCCAACTTTGCTCAGGTTTCAAAGTGCATTCAAACCATCCGACGATGCTTCCTACAACGTCCGCAAACAAAACCAGAAACGCATTCAGCCTTATATTCTCGCACATCCAATTGGCGGCGGATTGGGCGCAACCGGTGTTTGGGGAAAGCGTTTTGCACCAGATTCTTACCTGGCCAACTTTCCGCCGGATAGCGGTTATGTGCGGGTTGCGGTTGAGTTAGGCTGGATCGGACTGTTTTTAATTTGCCTGTTCATGTTTATCATTTTAAAAACCGGCATCAGCAATTATTTCAAAATTAAAAATCCCGAACTGAAAGCTTATTGCCTGGCCGCAACAACTATTGTTTTTGTGTTGAATATTGGCAATTTTCCGCAGGAAGCAATTGTGCAGTTTCCAACAAATATTCTATTTTACTTTGCAGCGGCCATGATCAGCGTTAGCCTGAAGTTGGATCAATCTTTTGCTAAAATTACTGAGGATGGAACAAGCACTTATTAAAAACCGTGATTTCATCATTGTTGGCCAGCAGCCCTGGGATATAGAAATTGGCAGCAATTGCAAAGACATTGCTTTAGAACTGAGCAAACACAACCGCGTACTTTATGTAAATCCGCCGCTGGATCGCGCCACAAAATATCGTAAACACAACGAAGAAAGCGTTATCAAACGTTTAAAAATGATCAGCGGCGAAGCGGAAAACCTGATACAAATCAATCCAAACTTGTGGAACTTGTATCCGGATTGTATTTTAGAATCCATCAATTGGATCAAAAGTCATTTTTTTTTCGATACATTTAACCGCTGGAACAACGCGCGTTATGCCAAATCAATTCAAAAAATTACGGCTCAACTTGGATTTAAACAATGCATACTTTTTAATGATAATGACATTTTCAGAAGCTTGTATCTGATTGATTTTCTTCGCCCCAAAACAAGTATTTATTATTCCAGAGATTACATGCTTGGCGTGGATTACTGGAAATATCACGGCAAAATTTTCGAACCAGAAATTATTAAAAAGAATGATTTATGCGTTTCCAATTCAACTTATCTGACTGAATATTGTAAAAAATACAATCCAAAAGCTTACTTTATTGGTCAGGGTTGTGAGCTGGAATTGTATCAATCTGTTCCGAAAATTTTGCCCGAAGGATTTCCGAATAACGGCAAACCAATGATTGGCTATTCCGGTGTGTTATGGAGTTTGCGTTTGGATTTGGAAATCCTGTTGCATATAGCAAAATCAAAACCAGAATGGAATATTGTTTTGATCGGACCAGAAGATGATGATTTTAAACACAGCGAATTACATCAGCTTGATAACGTGTATTTTATGGGGCTAAAAGAAGCATCGGCATTGCCGGTTTTACTTAATGCGATGGATGTTTGCATCAATCCGCAGCAGATTAACGAAACCACAATTGGTAATTATCCGCGTAAAATTGATGAATATTTAGCTTTGGGAAAACCAGTTGTAGCGGTAAAAACACCAGCCATGGAAATGTTTAAAGAACATACTTATTTGGCTGATAACCAAGATGATTTTCCGACTAAAATAACAAATGCTTTGGCAGAAAATAATCAGCAAAAACAACAAGCTCGAATCCGGTTTGCTTTGTCACACAGCTGGGAAAATTGCATTCAGAAAATGTACACAGCTATTCAAACTTCCGAATCAAACTTACAGTGTGCTGAATCAAATTTAAGTTGAAATTGCATTTTTAGCAATGCTTCTTTTATAACCGTATTTTAAGATCAGACCAAATTTTACCTGATAAAAGAAGCCTTGTCATCTTAAAACTTGGAACGCAAGGTAATAAGCATTAGTTTGAAAAAACTATTTTTTCAGCACATGCAATCTTAAACTGATTTCAAAATCTCCATTAGTATAATTGTTTATGGAAGCTGTTTCTGTGGTATAAAATGCCAGGATAGAAAAAGCATTTTTATTCAGCCCGAAACCAAATGTTATGCTTTTGGTGGAGTGATACATGCCTTGGATGGAAAGCTGATTATTGGCCAGCATCAAATTTGCACCCACATCCAAAATATTGGTGTAGCCTTTTACGCCTCTTAAAACCACTTTTGGTTCCAGCAAAATGTTGTTGATAGCTTCTCCAAAATTAAACTTGTAACTCAGAGCCGAAAAATATAGCGAGCGGTCTATCGCATAATAATTTTCCTGGTTAAAAACACTGCGCAAGTTGGGCAGCGCAAACTGCACGTTTAGGTTGTTGCTGGTGTAAGATGTACCGAAATCACCATCGAGCGAACTCTGGCGTTCATTGTAACGGGCAATGGATAAATCACCTGCATCGCCAGAAATCTGATCTAAAGGCACACGCTGGGTTAAAATTCCGGCAGAAACACCAAAATTGAGTTTCTGATTATTTTGTCCAAGCGGAATATGGTACGCATAAGTAGCAACCGCACGCGTTGATTTGAGCAGGCCGGATTGATCAGCATAAACATTCACCCCAAATGCTGCGCGGCTGAGCAGATAATCCGCAGAAATGGCTTGCGTAGTTGGCGCGCCGGGGATGCTGCTCCACTGTTTGCGTGCGCTCAGGTTGATGTTCAGGCCGTCATCCATGCCCGCCATCGCCGGATTAAACAAATACTGGTTTTGAAAATACTGTGTAGCCAGCGGGTTTAACTGCGCTTTTACAGAAGTTTGGATGAATGCCGCCAACAAAAAAACGGCAACAGCAATACTTCTTTTATAACCTATTTTTTGGATTGAATACATTTCTTCATTTGCTGTTTTGTTGAAATTAATCCCTAATGATGGTGATAAAACCGGTGAAAACCATATCTGCACCTTCGCCAAAATCAACCACATAATAATAAGTTCCTTGCGGCAACGGGCCGTTTTGGTAAGTGCCATCCCAATCATTATGGTAACCTCTTGCACTATAAATAATATTGCCTGTTTTATCCATCACTTTAACCGAATTGTTAGGATATTGATCGATATTTTTAATCACCCAGGTATCGTTGTGGCCGTCGCCATTTGGTGTGATAACGTTATTGGCAGCCAAACGATTGTTGTACGAACCATTATACTTTGACGAACCTTTGCCCATTAAAGCAACAATTTTACTATCAGCACCTGCACTGATATTAACCACACTATCCGCATAATTACCGATAGCTGTTGGCTTAAATTTTACATAAACGGTTTGGTTTAATACCAATTCAGTAGTATCATAAGCGATAATAGAATTGTAATTAACGCTGTCTTTAGATAATACAAATGGTGGATTTGTACTTACCTTAACCGAATCATCCAGGTGTGCTCCGCGTATGGTAAATGTTTTTGCAGCCGAAGTGGTAAATATTTTTTGTGCCGAAAAATTTAAAGTTGCAACAGGCGACTGGGCAAAAGCATTAGCGGTTAAATAAGTTGTAACAGCCATAAAAGCCATCACAATGATGCTTCTTTTATAGCATAAAAATTTTGTAAAATACACGCTTGTTTAGTCTTGAAAAAAAATTTTTTGATAATGATGAAAATTAATAATGCTTTGGTCGATGCCAATTCAGTTATATGATAAGTTCATCGTGTGTAGAGCAATTAGCGTATAAATATGAAGGGAAAATAAAAATCACAATAGAAATTGAAAAAGCAGATATTTTTTGAATTTATAGAAGCCAATCAGCAACAACATATTATTTTTTATTAAAATAATATTGCTTCAAGAAAGTTTTAACAAGCTTTGGTTAAAATTATTGTTCTGGAAATCATTTTTTTATTGTTTCGATAATAATTTCAACTGTAATGCTTCTTTTATCGATATAAAATTAGTCTTGCTGCTTATAAAAGCTGATGTATTTGCTCTGAAAAAAATCAAATCCGCCAAAATCCTGACTTAATATAGTCATGGCTGATTGTCCGTTTTTCAGTTCATCCGCCAGATTTTTAACCAAGTTGAGATTGGTTTTCATTAAAAAGTAAACAATGCTGTAAGCAATGGTGTATTGATCGGTAATCCAGTTTTTTTCGCCGATCCAGCGTTTTTCATTGTTTAAAAACGTTGCCAAGTTTAAATTTCCCTGCTGGTTCATCTCGCGGATGCGTGCAATGCGTACAGTTTCGGGCGTATAAAAAATCTGATTTTTTTCTACAACCAATGATCCGAAATAGGTAGCCAAACCTTCATCAAACCATTGCGGCGGATTGCCCAGGTTATGATGTAAAAAAGCATGACTGATTTCGTGCAGCAGCGCACTATTTACATGATCGGTTTTCAGCAAAAAAACATCACCTGTTTTTTCCATAAAATAACCATCGGCAGAAACATGCAAAACGTTTTCGCCGTCGGGCGTTTGTTTGAAATCTTCCTTCCGCCCAAAAATATGGATGTTGGTTTTGAGGCTGTCGTTTTTTTGGGTATCAAATACAGCATTGTAAAAAGCGGCCTCGTAATGCGTAATTTTTGCTATTGAAGCTGCATCTTCCTTACTTAGCTTGCAGTGTATTTCCTCAATTTTAAGGTTTTGTGCTGCGGATTTTTCAATTGTAAACAACAACGCTACACAACTTAAAAACACCAGGAAAAATCTACAAAAGAAAATGCTTTTTAATATGGATGAAAAACCGCGTTTTGCAGGCATACTGTTTTTACCGCTATAAATTTATGCCGGTAAAGGTATCAACCTGAATTTAAAATGAACAGTAACGAGTTTATTGCAGATTAAGATCGGGCACCAGCGCATATTTCTGAATCTGATCCAGCAAAACCGGACCTTGAAAAGGCTTTAAAATATAATCTTCAAAACCAATACTTTGCAGTTCTTCCAGCATTTCTGTATCAACCATAGTTGCCGTAAAAGCTAAAACCGGCAGGTGAGGCCATTTGGTTTTGATAATTTTGATCGCTGCATAACCATCCATCACCGGCATTTCCAGATCCATCAAAATGATGTGGAAGGCTGAGCTGTTTTCGGTTAAAATTGCCAGTGCTTCTTCGCCGTTGTACGCTTTTACACAATCAGCTTCCAAGCCATTCAGCATTTTTTGGGCAATAATCATGTTGATCTGGTTATCCTCAACCAGCAAAATTTTTATGCCCTGAAGATTTGTGGTTTTGCTGATCAACGAAGCTTCGGGATATAATTCTTTGGCCGAAAGCGCAAAATCAATGCTGAAACTAAACGTACTGCCAACATCTTTCTGGCTTTGCAGATCCATTTTACTGTCCATCAACTCTAAAATCTGGTTGCAAATGGTTAAACCTAATCCCGAACCGGTAATTTTTCTGGTGTTGGCATCAAAAACTTGTCCGAAACTATCAAAAACATGTTCCTGATCCTCTTTGGCTATGCCTTTGCCGGTATCTTCTACACTAATTTTTACCCGTACAGTTTCTTTATTTTGGCTGAGTACAACAGCCGAAAGCTTAACAGAACCTTTACTGGTAAACTTTCCGGCGTTAGAAAGCAGGTTATTCAAAATCTGGATTATCCGCACATCATCTACCATTAAAGTTTGGTTTAAAGCCGGTTCAACATCCAGCAATAATTTTAAACCTTTTTCTTCAAACAGGTTGATAAACGGCATAATCGAATTAACCAGCAGCTGTTTCAAATTGGTTTCTACCGGATGAATTTTCAGTTTGCCAGCCTCAATCTTGTTGAAATCTAAAATATCGTTTACCTGATAAAGCATCTGGTCTGAACAATATTTCAAAATATTAAAATATTCACGCTGCTCTGGCAGGTTATCTGTTTTTTTCAACAGGTTAACTGCGCCAATAATTCCGTTTAACGGAGTGCGCAGTTCGTGGCCCATGGTAGATAAAAATTGTGTGCGGCTATCAATGGTATTATTTTTCTGATCGATTAGAAACTTCAGATATTTCCGCTCTAATGAAACATTAATGTAAGCAAAGCTGATCGTTGCTAAAATTGAAGAAACCGCATTTATGAGAAATGTTCGCTTTAGATTTTGTGCAGAAAGCTGGTGCCAGGGTTGATGCATTAAACCAATTGATACACATGCCACACAACATAATCCGGTGATAGCAAAATATAAAATAACCTTGTTAAAATAGGTTTTCTGGTTATCTACAATAACCGGAATGGCAATAACCATCGGAAAATAATACAAATACTGGCCTGTAGTGTATCCTTCATCAGCAGCAAAAACAATTAAAGCTAAACTTACAAAAGAGACAAGCGGAAGTTTAGTGTTTTTAATAAAATTTTTGCTGTTCAAAAACAAGATAAAGCCAATACAGCAGCAAAAAGTAGCCACCATTAAGGCAATATGATACAAGCCTAAAAACGCATACAAAAGAAACATTAAAAAACCAAGCACAATTGCCGCAAATGCTAATTGAAAAGTTCGTTTGTTGATTTCACTAACGCTGTATAACGGAAAGTCTGGGTTCGTACCTTTCATTACGGGTTTATACGATATTCTTTCTACAATAGTTCTTTCACAAACAGTCAAATTAGAAATCAATAACGGCTATAAATTGATATATAAAACTGTGATAACTTGTTATATATCCACAAATATGTTTATATTTTATTTTAAAAATAATAATATATTCTATAAAGATAAAACTATGCTTTTATTGCGATAAATAAACCGTTTTTTAATAACCGGAACGTCCTGATCTATAATACCTTCTGCAATAACACGAAATCGTTTTTCTTGACCTGAATTAATAAATTGAACACTTGCATTACTGTTAGCATATATTTTAATATCCGCTTTCCAAAAATCATATTATTTTGAGTTGGAAATGCAATAATTTTTAGGAAACAAAATTTGGTTGTATGGAGTTGTTTTGATCGAATTAAAAACCTAAAATCATGGCAAAATATTCAAAAAACAGTCAGGAAGATGTAAAAGAAGCTTTGCATGAGATGAAAGAAGGCAAGCTGAAAATTGGTAATAGCGATAAAAAAGTAACCAACCCGAAACAAGCCATTGCCATCGGACTTTCGGAAGCACGCAAAGAAAGCGCAAAAGCTCCGAAACCTAAAAAAGCTCCAGCCAAAAAGAAGTAAGTTTTATATCGATAAAAGAAGCATTAATCAATAGTTTAAGCGGATGCAAAAAATAAAATGGGGTATAATTGGCTGCGGCAATGTTACCGAGAAAAAAAGCGGACCGGCATTTAACAAAGTTCCGGATTCTGAGTTGGTTGCCGTGATGCGCCGCGATGCAGCCAAAGCCAAAGATTACGCGCGCCGCCACCAAGTGCCCAAATGGTACAGCAACGCCGATGATTTGATTAACGATCCGGAAGTAAATGCCATTTACATTGCCACGCCGCCGTTGCAGCACGAAGATTACGCCAGCAAAGCAATGGCTGCCGGAAAGCCGGTTTATGTAGAAAAACCGGTTACAGTTTCTGCAGATGCGGCAAAACGGATGCTCGTAGCTTCAGAAAAATATCAGCAGAAAATAGCTGTGGCGCATTACCGCAGGCAGCAGCCTGTTTTTTTAAAGCTGAAAGAGTTGCTGGCCAACAAAGCCATCGGCGATGTGCGTTTTGCAGATTTGAAGATGCTACAACCGCCAAAATCAAATCTCATTGCTGCTTCGGAAGAAAACTGGCGTGTAAATCCGGCTATTTCCGGCGGTGGCTTGTTCCACGATCTGGCTCCGCACCAGCTGGATTTGATGTTGTACTTTTTTGGTGCGGTAAAAGAAGCATCCGGTTTTGGCCTTAATCAGGGTGGTTTTTATCCGGCGGATGACTTAGTAACAGGTAATATTTTGTTTGAAAACGGCATTGCTTTTTCTGGATTGTGGTGTTTTACCGCGCCGGAAGGCGAGCAAAAAGACAGTTGTACGATTGTAGGCTCGGAAGGTAAAATCAGCTTTCCGGTATTTGGAATGGAAATTACCATAACCAAAAATGGCCGGGAGGAAAAGCTGAATTTTGAGCCATTGCAGCATGTGCAGCAACCTATGATTGCACAAGTGGTACAGTATTTTTTAGGCAAAAGAGATAATCCAAGTTCTATTCAAAACGCTATAGATTCGATGGAAATTATGGATCGGTTTACTGGGAAATCTGTTTAGATTGTATTTCGTTAAAAAATCGAATCAAACAAAAAATCCCTTTCAGAACTCTGAAAGGGATTTTTTATAGATACTGTTTTTATCGACTTAATTTTTACTTGTTATAAATGTTGGAACTTACACGATAACCGGTTGTTAAATTGCTGTACCAATCTGCAAAGCTGCTTCCGCTCGCTGCGGCCCAATCTGTAAAATGCGGATAAGCGTTGGTAATATTTACGGTTTCTAACGGATATTTAAACGAGGTATCGTTAAAACTAATTGCCCACGGCCAGTTTTCCCGTGATGTGTAATTGCTGCGGCCGCTGATTAAAGAAGCATCATCAGCCGTACCAAACAATGTAGTTGTTGCTTTATCTGTTGGTGAATAGCCAGGTAAGTGCACTTCATAACCTCTTCTTAAATTACTGATCAAGAATGGATTAATAGAAGCTACACTTAAATTTGAAATAGAAACCGGGTTTACAAACGTTACCAGAACAGAATCAGCTGATCCCTGAACTTTATCTTTTGCATTAAGCGTATTGATAAAATAGGAGTAATCCGGATTACGAATCATGGCTTCGTGGTTATCAAACGGAATGATTACGGCTTTGCTTTGTCCGGCTTCTACGCCGTTGCTGGCAAACTGAATGTAATTGCTGATGGTGCGCTGCCCGGTTACTGATTTTACTGTTGAAGCATCAAACGGCAACTGCACACCAAACCCGTTATGGTAAGAAGCACCTGCTGCCACAACATTGTAAGTGCCCTGCAAGGTAACGGCTTGTGTTTGTGCATTTAAAATAAAAGTGTAGCGGTAATTTACAACAAGATCATTCATGTCGTAATCGCCTTTGGTCGGCCAGTTATCTTCAAAAGCAAGCTGTGCAAAACTGTTTTGCGAAGGAAAATAATAAACATACGCCCGTGTAGGATCATTCGGGAAAGCATCATAAACATCTAAAACACCATCGCCATCGGTATCTCCGTTTTTGTCAATTGTTGCTACGCCCGAATTAGACACAGCCGAAACCGGGTTTGAAGTGGCATAAAAAACCAGGTCGTTAAAGTCGTTATCCGAAACATAATTTCCCGGATTTGTTGCCGGAGTTTCGCGGTTGCTATCTTCAAAACCAAACAAATAAAGGTTGTGCACATCATCATACAAAACCACAGAATGCTTTTTTAGCGAACTTGTGGTTTCAGGATTAAACTTGCTGTCAGAATAAAATTTTTGTGTGGTCAAACTTACACCGCTGCCAGTCCATGCGTTTTGCAGCATTACAAAAGCAATGGTTGTACCGGCCGTAAAAGTTCCTAACTTAACTTTGTCGCCTGATTTTAAGCCGCCACCAGAACCAACGCCCGAAGCATTAGGAAATACCATCGTTATTTTATCAATACCATTAGCTGCCGTGCCTCCAGAACTTGTGCTTGGCGGATTATTGGTGTTATAAATATAATAAGCAAGCGTGTTTTGGTTGCCTGCGCCTTCTGATACATACGTTACCCAAACATCGGCCGTAGCAGTAACATTGATGTTGGATGTTGCAGAAGAGGATAAATATTGAGGATGTAAATTGGCAACGGATTGAGTTTCTGGCAATGAAGCATTAACGTAAGACAACAATGAATTATCAATCACATCCGGCGTTGCTGCCAGATAAGCCGGCCGGCCTAAGTTTGCCGGATACGTTGAAGTATTTACAACAGCACTTGCCGTGTTAGTATATGGAGAAGGGTATGCATAATCTGTAGCATTTAAACCCAAAGTACCCATCATTCCGGTAGAAGTGGTAGCATTATTGGCTGCATCCGGCACTACATCTCCACCATAACCTGCTGTACCACCGATAGTTGCTGTTATTGCGCTGTTGTTAATGTTTACTTTTACATTGTGCATTAATCCAATATAATTCGGATCTAAAATTAACTGGGTAAAAGAAGCATCAACGTTTAAAGTGGCATTTAAATTTCCGCTGGCATCCGTTACACCTTTAAAAATGGCATCTCCGGCAGCGTTACTGGTGCTGGTATAAACGCTAACAACCGCTCCGGGAATGGGCTGATTATCGTTGGTTAACAGTTTCAGGTTCAGGCTCACATCTTTAGACGTTTTGTAGCTGAAACCGTTTGGGGCGATTTTGTTGATGTAGCTTTCATCCTGACTACTGCCGGTTGACTGATCTTTTTTACACGATGAAACAACCGCAATACCGGCAATTCCCAATACGTAAAACATTTTTTTCATAAGCTGATAAAAGATTTTTCGGTCTCTTTTACGCTTTTTGCAACGTGGGAGTTGGGTTAAATAACTTTCTGCACACACAAGTATGCCTTAACTCAAACATAAAACCGAAATCCATGCTTCTTTTACCACCCTTTTTTTGTCCTGTAAAAAAGTACTCAACCCTGATAATCAAAGTTTCTCAAACACGCATTATAACCCGTTTTTTTGGGTTGATGACCGGGTGATGAGTTTTGGCTTGATGCTTATCGTTTTATAAACATTGCTTACCGGTGCTTCTTTTATCTCCTGAAAATATAAATCGGCAATGGCTTTGCCCATGCGCTTGCTGTATTGATCCACCGTAGTGATGGATGGCGTGGTAATTTCACTAAAAGCTTCGTTAGAATATCCGCAGATGCCCAACGCTTCCGGTACTTTAAAACCAATATTGTTGGCCACTTCCAACACGCCCAGGGCAGAAAAATCTGATGTAGAAGCAAACACGGCATCTGGCGGAAAGCTCATACTCAGTAGTTTACGCGTGGCTTTTGCGCCCAGTTCTTTCGTCCAGGCATTTTTGATGATTAGTTCTTCAACCAGCGGAATTTTGTGCTGCTCCATTGCCCGCAGATAACCTGCTTTACGCTGTCTGAAAATAGCCAGGTTTTGCGGTCCTTCCAGCAAAGCAATCCGTTTATAACCTTGGTTAATCATGTGCGAAACTGCTTCGGTAGCAGCCAGTTCGTTATCATTAATCACTTTAAAAGTTTCCAAATCCTGCGCTACACGATCAAATTGAATCATCTGGATGCCTTGTGCTAACGCATTTTTTAAATGATCGCTGTTATGATGTTCTGCAGAAATCGAAATCACAATACAACTTACATGCTGATTAATCAAAGCTTCCACACATTGCACTTCGCGTTCGTGCAATTCGTTGGATTGGCAAATCACCAAATTATAGCCGTTTTTGTAAGTTACTTCCTCCAAACCAGCAATCACATTAGAAAAAAAGTTTTGGTTGATGCGCGGCACCACCACGCCAATCGTTGGGTTTTGGCCTTTGCGGAGATTGGAAGCCAGGTAATTTTGCGTGTAATTTAACTCTTTGGCCGTATTTAAAACCAACTCTTTGGTTGCAGCACTTACTTTGCTGCTGTTGTTTAAAGCTCTGGAAACAGACGAAGCCGCAATATTTAGTTTTCGGGCAATATCATGTATAGTGGCGCGCTTCTGGTTTTTCATAAAGCCCACAATTTAACAAATATATTGTTGTAGTAAATAATTTATAATTTTGGATGAATGCATTGCTCAAATACATTGCAATGTAACCGCAACACATTTTAACAATTATCGTATTTATTGTTTAACAATCAATTAAATTATGCTGAAAAACACTTCTTTATTATTATTTTTAATTGTGTCCGGATTAAAATTATCTGCCCAAAACAAAGATGCAATTGTTGGAAACTGGTTCACCTCAAAACACAATGCTAAAATAGAAATCTACAAAAGGGGAGACGCTTACTTTGGAAAACTAGCATGGTTTAAAGAGGAAAATGATGCGAATGGAAAACCAAAATTGGATGTAAAAAATCCCAATCAATCGTTAAAAAACCGGACTTTGCTTAACTTGGAATTTTTGAAAAATTTTGTTTATAAAGGAGAAAATACCTGGGAAAACGGCGAAATTTATGACGCACAATCCGGCAAAACTTACAGTAGTAAAATTTCCATGTCTGGCAATGATCAGCTTAACTTACGCGGTTACGTTGGCGTATCACTTTTTGGTCGGACAGAAGTCTGGACAAGAGTTAAATAACTGAAAATTAATTACAATGCTTCTTTTATCAGTCTATTTTTATGCTGATAAAAGAAGCATCTATCGGTTTAAACCGATTTTTTCCCATTTCACAAAATCTTTTTGCTTTTTGTTATTAGTGATTGGCCCTTCCATCCAATTAAAATCATGATTCAATTTTAACTTGTAATAAACATAAAAATTGCCCAAAGGATACAATTTGTTTTGCTTTCGGAAACTCAATTCTTTGCCATCAAACAAAATCTGATCAATCTTATACTTTTTTTTATTGGAAGTTGTGATGCTTAAATTTCCATCATTGGAAAGCAGAATCTGATAAACATCAGTTGTGTTAACGTTGGTTTGTACACCAATTCCCCAATGCTCTTTCCATTGTCCAACTAAGTTTTGTTTTGAATTGGATGAAGCAATTTTAGTTTTAGTGTTTGTGATTGTATTATTTTTAATGATGGTATCGGTTCTAATTACCGTTACGGTATCAGTACGGCCGTTGGTTTGATGTTTATCATTTGTACAGGAAAATATGACAAGCACGGCCAAAAAAAGATATATTTTTTTCACTTTATAAAATAATGATTTCAGTAAAGATAAGTTTATAAATTTTTAACCGAAAGCCAAAACGTTGATGCTTCTTTTATCGGCATAAATTTATGCAGGTTGCACCGGGCTGCCCGTCCAGTCTGTTCCGGGAGCCAATCTTTCACCTTTCATTACTAAAGATAAAGCTTCGATTTTGCAATCAGTACCAATTTCGGTATCGTACAAAACAATTGTGCCGGCACCAACAGAACTGCGTGCACCAATTTTTACTGATCCAACTTTCATTACTCGGTCTTCAAACAAATGCGTTTGCGGGCCGCAATCTTCGTTTAAAGCTACGTCATCACCCAAAGAAACCATGTCAAATTCGGTAATATCGGTGGTGTTCATCCAAACGCGTTTACAAACTTTCACCCCTAAAATCCGCATGGCAATAGGCAGCCAGGGCGTGCCGCGTAAATAATCCAGCAAAAACGGAATAGATAAAGCCTCATAAGTGGTGGTGATGGCTTCGCTGCGCCAAACGCTCCAGGTCCACATCGGCCGTTGTTTGGCGTTAAATTTCCAAACCAAAGCGTACTTTAAAATTACCGTGGTAAAAAAAGCAGGCAATCCCATAAAACCCAAATAATACAGCGGAAAGTACAGCACAATTTTGTACCATGAATACTGTGTTACCAAATCGTGTGCGTAAGCAATAAACAGAATTGAAAAAATAATAATTGCGGTTTCCGGCAAAATGATGCGGACAAATTCGACAACTGCGCGGGCTAAAAAGCGTAGAGTTGAAGGATTAGAAGTCAGCTCCGCAGAAAAAGGATTACTTTCCTGGCGGCGCGGCAAGGCGATGGCCGGCGAACCGAACCAGTCTTTTGCCTGGTTTTTTTCCAGCTCATCCTGTTCTGGTGGAATGGATAAAACGCCGATCAGCATATTTCCCGGCAGACGATAGCCTTGCGGAATTAAGGCACTGTTACCTACAAAACTGTTGTTATCGATTTCGGTGTAATCTAAAATAAGTTGCTGGCCGCGTACATCAGATTCGCCCAGCGTAACGGCGTCAGCCACAAAAGCACCGCTGCCAATTTTAAGCAAAGGATGCGTAACGCTGCTGGCGGTAGAAATTTCGGTGTTTTTCCCAATTTTTGCGCCCAGCATCCGGAAGAAAGTAGATACATAAACCGTAGCATAAATGGGATGCAGCACGATCAAACTGATAGACATCAGCTGATCAGCAAACCATTTGCGGAAGTAAAATAAACTGTAAATAGGATAGGTGCCCGGCTTGATATTGCGTTGCAGCAAGCGGGAAAAAAGCACCGTTTCCAGCGCAAAAAGCACAATGTAAACCACGGCCAGCAAAGGCACCATCACCATATACGTAAAATCATAATCATCTGCGGCATTATCCAGCTTATTGAGGGCAATTATGGTAGGTAAAAGAGGTAATAAAATTATAAATGGAAAAATAATCAGCGATAACGAGAACATCAATTTGTACTTGTTCCGTGTTGAATCAGAAACTGGCAATGGATGCGGTAAATCTTCAATTTTTTTGGTTTCTTTTAATACAGCCGGACTACCGCGCCAAACCTCGCCGCTTTTAACAGTTTTATTTTCCTGCAGATAACTCAAATCCTGTAATTCTGTCCAAGGTTCCATCACCACGCCGCCGGAAATAATGGATCCGGTGCCGATATAAGTATGATCGCCGATAACAATGGAGCGGATTTTCATTAAACCATCTTCCACTACCACATTATTGAGGTTTACGCCGGAGCTGATGCTGACATCGCTACCAATGGTAACCAAATCCTCG
>JBPBQN010000257.1:0-17075 GCA_050954865.1 Janthinobacterium lividum
AGCGAGAGGTTTGATACCGTTATCATGTTGTACTATTTTGCTGCGAAGATACGCGTTATCAGCCTGAAATTGAACTCAAATTTTGGTTTTTGAATGATTGTTAAATACTTCTTTTATCAGGTAAAAATTGAGATTAAAAGTATAAGCCTAACAATATCCCGAAATTATATCTTTGCCAAAATTTACCCGATAAAAACAGCATGGAAATTGCCGAAGGTTTACTATTTGCCTTGTTTTGGGCTTCGGCAACGGTGGCTACCAAGTTTGCGTTTCATTCCTGCGATTTGTTTTTGCTGACGTTAATCCGTTTTGTTACGGTGAGCATAATTTTGCTGATTTACACTTATATTATTAAAGGAAAAAACAGCCAGTTTCCATCTAAAGCAGAATTTAAAAAGCTTTTTATTTTAGGCGTACTAAATGTAACCGTTTATATGTCAGGCTATTTAATCGCCATAAAATACGTTTCTGCCGGATTGATCAGTTTAATTACCGCGGTAAATCCATTGTTGCTGATTTTGTTTTCGGCGATATTTTACAAACGTAAATTGTCTTCTTTTGAGATCATTGGCGTGATCATTTCTGTTTCCGGGTTGATTTTGGCTGCAATTCCTAATTTATACAACAGTCATGCAACTTTTTTAGGATTGCTGGCATTAATTGCCGGCATTTGTGCCTTATCAACCGGCAGCATTTATTATGCAAATTCTGGCCTCGCCCTAAAAAAAGTAGAAGTAAATACTTGGCAAATTACGCTGGGCGGCCTACTTTTTTTACCCATTGTTTTTTTTAACCGAAGCCATAATTTTCTTATTGCTGATCTGAATTTCTTCCTGAGCATTGCCTGGCTCATCATTCCGGTTTCTATAATTGCCTATGCCATGTGGCTGATTTTGCTTCAACGCGATGCAGTAAAAGCCGGTTTATGGTTGTTTTTAACGCCGGCTTTCGGGTATTTTATGGCCGTAATCATTCTGCACGAAAAAATAACCGTTTATGGAGTGGTAGGTAGTTTGCTGGTTGTGAGCGGTTTACTATATTCCCGGAGAAAGAAAACGACCATATCTACAATAAGTGCAGTAAAGTAAATTTGAGTGATGCTTCTTTTACCGGTATAAATTCAGCGTAAAAAAGCTTCAGTAATTATTTACTGAAGCTTTTTTACGCTTAGAAATATAATTATTTCGCTGGTTTTTCATCGCTGATTTCCGGATGCGCTTCGCCGTGATGACAAGTGTTGCAGTTAACGGCGGCCATCATCATCATGCCGTTTTCGCCTTTTTTAGCGTGAAAATATTTTTTGTTGAGCTTTCCCGTCATCGTGTACATCTGCCGCGCCATTGCTTTTTCTGGTTTGGCATCGCTTGCCCAATCCATTTTACGCGGATTATCTGGCGAAGCGGCATGGCAAAAGTTGCATCGAACACCCAGCGCACCTTTCCACTCGTCCATAACATGATCTAAATCCTCATGACTGATATTTTTGGGCAGCACTTTTAAGTTTTTTGGTGCAGGTGGAGCTATTTGTTGATTATCTGCAGTAGCACCCATCGCCGCAACAGCAGCAATTAATAAAGTAAAAATTAAAATTTTCGGCTTGAACATGCAATGATTTTTGATGAAGCAATATAGTTATTTATGTCAGATAATTGTCAGGTAGCAATAATTTCAGTTCAAAAAATTTATCAACCCAAATTTTAGTCGTTAAAAACAGTATTGCTTGTAAATTAATGCCGTTAGAAAATTAGAATATCCTATAATTGCTGCCATGAAAGCATTTGTTTCTTTGCTGGCCGCGGGCATACTGTTTTTACCGGCTAAAAATCTGTATAGTCAGAATTTAAAACCTACCGCCGTTGATTCAGTGGCGATTAAAACCATCAATGCCAACAGCTTGGGCAAACGCATTGAAGTTTTGGCATCCGATGATTTTATGGGAAGAAAACCTTTCACTGCTGGCGAAACCAAAACCATCAATTATTTGCAGGAACAATTTAAACAAATGGGCTTGAAACCGGGCAACGGCAGCAGCTATTTCCAGGATGTGCCGATGGTAGATATTGCTTCCAAAGCTGCCGGTCCGTTAATTATCAAAGGTAAAAACGGCACGTTAAGCTTTACGCCGCTGGAAGATTTTACAGCTACCACGCGCCATGTGCAAAACATGGTTCAGGTTAATAATTCGGAGATGGTTTTTGCCGGATTTGGAATTGTAGCGCCCGAATACAACTGGAATGATTACGCCGGATTAAACGTAAAAGGTAAAACCGTTGTGGTGATGGTAAACGATCCAGGTTTTTACGATGCCAAACTTTTTAAAGGTAAAAACATGACTTATTACGGTCGCTGGACTTACAAATACGAAGAAGCCGCACGGCAAGGCGCAGCAGCTTTACTGATTATCCACGATACAGCACCGGCCAGTTATCCGTGGACCGTGGTGCGAAACAGCGGATCAAAATCGAAATTATATTTGCAAACGGCAGATAACGGCAAATCCCGCGCGTTGCTGGAAGGCTGGCTCACACAGGAATCAACCCACAAATTATTTAAACTGGCCGGCATTTCCGAAGATGTTTTGGAAGCTGCCAAAAAACGTGGTTTTAAAGCCGTTAATTTAGGTTTGGATGCGAGTTTAACGCTGAACATTAATAGTAAAAAATCAACTTCACATAATGTAGTAGCAGTTTTGCCCGGAACGAAACGTGCCAGCGAATATCTGATTTATTCAGCTCATTGGGATCATTTTGGTATTGGAGAAGCTGTTCGGGGCGATTCGATTTACAACGGAGCCGAAGATAATGCCACTGGAACTGCCGGATTGTTGACTTTAGCCGAAGCTTTTTCCAAAATGAAAACCAAACCAGAACGCTCGATACTGTTTTTATCGGTTACTTCTGAAGAACAGGGTTTGCTTGGATCAGAATATTACGGCACGCATCCTTTAGTTCCGCTAAAACAAACTGTTGCTGATATCAACATGGATGTACTGAACAATTTTAGTCGTACCAAAGATTTGGTGGTTGTAGGTTACGGACAATCAGAAATGGATGATTACGCCAAACGCGCCGCAGCCAAACAAGGCCGCATCATCACCCCAGAACCTGATCCTTCCGGCGGCTGGTATTATCGCTCTGATCATTTCAATTTTGCAAAAGTTGGCGTGCCGTCTTTATATCCAGAATCTGGTGTGGACGCTATTGGTCATGGTGAAGCCTGGGGAAAAGCCAAGGCGGCTGATTATACCAAAAACCGTTACCACTCGCCGTTTGATGAATACGATGCAAAAACCTGGGTTTTCTCTGGAATGGTTGAAGATGTGCGGCTTTTGTTTGATGTGGGAACAACTTTAGCCAATGAAGCCAACTTCCCGAAATGGAAAACCGGATCAGAGTTTAAAGCTATCCGCGAAAAATCTATGAGCGCAAAATAAATCAGTAATATTTTGGCAAAACCTATTCTCGTTTTAAAATTCGGCACGGCTTCCATCACCCAGAAAAACGGTGAACTGGACGAAAATGTGCTGGCAGAAATCGCACGTCAGGTTGCAGAGCTGCATCAGCAATATAACATCGTGCTGGTTTCGTCTGGTGCCGTTGGTGCGGGCAAGCATTTTATCAAAAATTACAGCGGCAAAATCAGTGAGCGTAAAGCGGCCGCGGCAGTCGGAAATCCGTTATTGCTTGGCAGATATGCATACTTCTTTTATCCCTATAAAATCAGTATTGCGCAAAGTTTGTGCGAGCGACAGCATTTTTCTAACCGGAAACAATTCCTTCAGCTGAAGAAAACGTATGAAGAATTATGGGCGAACAACATCATTCCGGTAGCGAACGAAAACGATGTAGTGAGCGATCTTGAACTTAAATTTTCTGATAATGATGAACTGGCCACGCTGATTGCTGTTGGTTTTGGCGCAACATTATTACTATTCAGCACTTCAGTTCCGGGTGTTTTGGATGAAGCAGGAGCGGTGATTCCGCAACTGGATATGACGGACAAATCGGTGCTTTCCATTGCCAGCAAAGAAAAATCAGCGTTGGGCTTGGGCGGAATGGTTTCCAAACTCACTTTTGCGCGCTTGGCTACGCAAATGGGCATCAAAGCCATCATTTTTGGCATCCGAACGGAAGATGGTATTTTAAACGCCATCAACGGGAAAACCGGTACGCTTTGTCTGCCGCAGGATTGCACCATTCCGGCACGCAAAAAATGGCTGGCCAGCGGCAGTTTGGTTACCGGAAAGTTACAGGTTGATGCAGGCGCCGTAAAAGCGTTGCAAAACGGCAGCAGCTTGCTGGCGGTTGGCATTTTACAAATCCTCGAAAAATTTGTGGTAAACGAAGTATTTGAAATTTTGGATGATCAAAACCATGCAGTTGCAGTTGCCCGCGCAAAAGTGGCTTCGGATGAAATCCATCTTCACCAAAAAACAGAAAAAGTTACAGTGGCACATGCTGATGAAATTGTGCTGTTATAGATTTTAAACTTCTTTTTGCTTAAACAAAAAGAAGCAAAAATTCAAGACAAACCCGATCCCTCCGAGCGTTTTGTCGGGCCTTCGCGCACCGTGATGGAGACCTTTCTTGCACATACCTTTATGGTTTTTTGTTGTTTTGATGAAGTTGTTTCCCGTTATAAAAGTATGCACCCAGGCGCGGTGGAAAGAATGCCGCCCGGAGGCGATCCGGCATTCTTGATTTTTTGGTTCTTTTGTATCAAGACAAAAGAACGTAAATCCAAGCAACCGCAGGTTTGCTAAAAAATATATAAACATGGAAAACATTCAATCTCTTCTCCAAAATACCACTAAAGCAAAACATTCCATCAGCAAACTTTCCGATCCCGAAAAAACGCTTTTACTGGAAAAATTAGCGCACCAGATCAAAGCTAAAACCCAAGAAATCATTCTGGAAAACCAGAAAGATTTGGAGAGGATGGAGGATTCCGATCCAAAAAAAGATCGCTTGCTTTTGAATGAAAACCGCATCAATGCTTTGGCAGAAAGCGTGCTGGATGTGTCTTTGCTCCCCGATCCTACAAATCAACTTTTATCCGAAAAAACGCTGCCCAACGGCTTATTTATTCAGAAAAAATCCGTTCCGCTGGGCGTTGTAGGCATCATTTACGAATCGCGGCCAAATGTAACCATTGATGTGGCCGCACTTTGCATCCGCTCCGGGAATGTTTGCGTGTTGCGCGGCGGTACGGATGCTTCTTTTACCAATGTTTTTTTGTCGGATTTGATTCGGGAAGTTTTGGCTGATTTCGGCTTGGATAAAAACATTGTGCAACTGCTGCCAACCGACCGCAAATTTATTCAGGAAATGCTCACGGCAATAAAATACATCGATGTGATTATTCCGCGTGGTTCGCAGCAACTCATTAATTTTGTGCGTGATAACGCCAAAGTTCCGGTGATTGAAACCGGTGCGGGCGTTTGCCATACGTATGTAGAAAAAACTGCCGATCTGGAAAAAGCTGCTGCAATTGTAGTCAATGCAAAAGTTTCGCGACCATCAGTTTGCAATGCTTTGGATACGATTTTGGTGGATGCGGAAGTTGCCGAAAAATTACTGCTAAAAACAGCATCACAATTACAGGATTTTAAAGTAGAAATTTTTGCAGATGAACGCGCGTTTTCCATCTTGAAAAACAACAATTACCCTTATTTACAAAAAGCCGAACCGGAAGATTTTGGCCGGGAATTTCTGGATTATAAATGCTCGGTAAAAGTAGTTTCTGGTTATGCAGAGGCGTTGGAACATATCTATAACTATTCGTCCAAACATTCGGAAGCGATCATTTCCCAAAACTCAAACCTGTGCGAAAACTTTTTGAATGAAGTAGATGCCGCCGCTGTTTACATCAATGCTTCCACGCGTTTTACCGATGGCGGCGAGTTTGGTTTAGGTGCCGAGATTGGTATTTCTACTCAGAAATTGCATGCACGCGGTCCGTTTGCTTTGGAGAAATTGGTGACGGAAAAATGGATTGTTAGGGGAGATGGGCAGGTGCGGTAAGGAATATATTATGTTTAAAATAAAGAAGTTTGCACAATTTTCTTTGGATGAAAAGTGCCGATAATTATGAAAGGATTTGGAGCTATTAGATGAAACTCTCTTGTTGTACCCAAAAATAAGTACAGATCTTTTGTCTTTGCAAAGTCGTCAAAATATTTTTTCTTAACATCTTCGCAAGCTTTAGTTTTGTTTCCTTCATGTCGTTTTAAACAATTCCAATATAGCTGACCTATTTCCCAATCTTCAATCATCATTGTTCTTTGTATGCCATCCTCGCTAATAAATTTGTATGAAAATTTAAATGGTAATTTTTGGACAACTTCAAATGGGTTATCAGAATTTTGAAAAAGGTTTAATTGTTGAGCCTTAACTTTAAGCGCATCAAGTTTTTTCCTATCCCACTCACTTTCTACTTTTTCAATTTTAAAATCTAAAATTTCTGTTGGTTTAAAAACAGCAAGTGAAGTATATTTGGTATTGTCTTTTGCTTGTGCAATAAGTTCGGTCATATTAGTGGAAACATTTTTAAGGACAATTTCCTTTCTAATTCTCCAACTATCTTCTGGTCCCAAGTGACTAATGATATTAAAAGCTGTTTGAATTGATTTTGGTTTGTGACTTTCCATACGAAAGTCAGAAAGATTATTTTCAAGGTCAACTTCAATCCAATCATATTTACTGTATTGCTTATCGTATTCTAATTTACGAAAGGGAATTGGATAAATTCTTATCCAACTCCCATCTTCTAGAAATCCTGCAGTACATACTAACTCATCATATTTACTTGAAAGAGTTGGGTATGTTTTAACAGCAATTAAAACTTTAGTCAATGCCATTTAAATATGCTTTAATTCAAAATTCCATTCAGGTAAATTTATAATTGCTTCAGCTAAATGTTTTCTATGACATTGGCAGATATTCGCTTCGAAACAAGTTAATGCAATTCTTTTTTTGTCTTTCAATAAATTTAATATCTGTTGTTGTTGGCTTATTGTTTTTTTTAAATTATATTTTTTGTAAATATCAAAAAGATTATCATAATCTTTCTGCGTTTTCAGTTCTTGCCTTTGTTCAGATTGTATACCAACTTCAGGAATATGCATATATTCAATATTTAAGCTGTTACAAAAAGTTTTTAATTGTGCTTTGGAAAAACCGAACTTCATGCTTATTGCATTACTCCTAACATCTACTAAAACTTTTACATCGTTTTTAACAAGTCGATTCAAATATTCCTCTAAAGAAATTCCTTCGTATCCGATTGTGTAGAGTATTGTTTTATCAATAATTGGTTTTGAATTTAAGATGTTTACATATTGTTCATTAGTTAAAATTTCTTTTGCCTTAACACTATTGATCGCATAATATTGATAGTTTATATAAGTAAACTTCATTAAAGAATTTGTTGTCAACTTACCATAATTGTTCTTAACTTCTATTAAGATTTTTCTATCTTTTTCATTCAGTGTTTTAATATAATCAGCTGAATCAGTTTTTGTGAAACTATTTTGATCTTCAAATAATTGGCCATGTTTGACCATAGCTGTTAAGTCAGCATTAGCTGAAAATGAATAGCAGCCATATTTCTGTGGAACAAAATCATAGTTAGGTTTAGATTGTCTATTTACAAACAAAAAAAGCAGTTTTTGCAAAGATATTTTTGGTAAACTTCCATCAAATGATTGTATGATAGATAGTATGATTTTTCGTCTATAAAACATTTTACGAAAGTATGAAGCTATTAGGACTTATTGGAACTAAGAATTGTAATTAAAAAATGGTTGTTTACCTAACTCACAATGATATCTTACCAAAGCTATTAATTCACGAATATAATAAACTTCTATACCTCAAAAACTTATTTATTGGGTTGCATTTTTAAATTTTTTCCGCTTACAGCATTTGGTATTTATATCAATTTAAAAAAATTTCCTACTAAAAACAGCATCACCAAATCCTCAATTTCCTGTTATACCACCATGAACTCAGATACCATCATCATCGGTGCCGGTGCCGCCGGTTTAATGTCCGCTTATCAACTCTTAAAAGCCAACCAAAAAGTAACTGTTTTAGAAGCGCGTAGCCGCATCGGCGGCCGTTGTTATACGTTTTCGGGTGATGATTTTACGCTTCCGGTAGAGCTGGGCGCCGAGTTTGTACATGGCAAATTGCCACTTACTTTAAAGCTGCTAAAAGAAGCAAACATTAAATACGAAGCCGTTTCAGGTGATAATTTCCAGGCTAAAAACGGTAAAATCAAGCAATCCGAGTTTTTTATGGAGCATTGGGATGATTTTGAAGCGGCTTTGAAAGAGGTGAAAGAAGATCAGTCGCTTGATGAATTTCTACAGCAAAAATTTCAGCAGGAAAAATATAAAGGTTTGCGTAAATCCGTCATTCAGTTTGCCAAAGGTTATGATACGGCTGATCCGGAACGCGTGAGTTTGTTTTCCTTGCGGGATGAATGGCTGGGCGATCATGAAGAAGAAACGCAGTACCGCATTCCGGGCGGTTATATGCAATTGATGGATTTTCTGGCGAATCAGATTAAACAGAATAACGGACAGATTTTCCTGGATTCCGTAGTGAAAACAATTAACTGGCGTAAAGATTCGGTGGAAGTAATCACCACAAACGATACTGTTTTTACCGGCAAAAAATTGGTGGTCACAGTTCCGCTGGGTGTGTTGGTTTTAAGCGGAAATGAAAGAGGTGCCATTCAATTCAACCCTGATTTGCCCGAACAAAGAAATGCCGCTGCCGATATGGGTTTCGGCGCGATCATTAAAATCCTGATGGAATTTTCGGAACCTTTTTGGGAAGAAAATGGTTTGTCAAACCTGCAATTCCTGTTTTCCGAAGAAAAAATACCAACCTGGTGGGCGCAAACGCCGCTTAAAAATAATGTACTGACGGGTTGGCTAGGCGGAAATCCGCAGGATGAAAACCAGCATTTATCAGATGAAGAAATTTTACGGGAAGCGGTACAATCGCTCGCCCAAATTTTTAATACGGATGCTTCTTTTATCGACCAAAAATTGGTTTCTGCCAAAGTTTACAACTGGACAACCGATCCGTTTACGCGCGGTTCTTACAGTTATGCAACGGTAAAAACAGCATCAGCCTTAAAAATTTTAAAAATGCCGGTTGCCCAAACCATTTATTTTGCCGGTGAGGCTTTGTTTGAAGGTGAACAATTAGGAACGGTAGAAGCGGCTTTAGTTTCGGGACACGAAGTGGCGAAAATAATTGAGGAAGAAGTTGTATAATTTCCATGACAGTGCATGACAGGAGATTTATCAGCCTTACCTACTTTTAGCACGCAACCAATTGTGCAAAACTCCTAAAAAACCCAATCATACATGCAGGCAATATTTGGCGTCATTTTCCATTTTATAGGCGGTTTTGCCTCGGGCAGTTTTTACATTCCGTTTAAGAAAGTTAAAGGCTGGGCTTGGGAAAGTTTCTGGATTGTCGGCGGTATTTTTTCCTGGTTAATTATTCCGCCGCTGGCTGCTTATTCAACCATTCCGCATTTTGGGGAGATTATAAAAAGTACCAGTGGCAGCGTTTTAAGCTTAACTTATTTCTTCGGATTGCTTTGGGGAATTGGCGGTTTAACTTATGGTTTAGGCGTGCGTTATCTGGGCGTATCGTTAGGAAGTACCATTATTTTGGGTTTATGTGCCGTTTTTGGCTCGCTGATTCCTTCAATTTACTATGATTTTTATCCGAAAGCCGGCAAAGATACCATCACCATTTTGCTGAACACCAACTGGGGTCAGCTTGTTTTAGCAGGTATTTTTTTGTGTGTTGTCGGGATTGTGATTTGTGGAAAAGCCGGCACGATGAAAGAAAAAGAGCTTTCAAAACACACTATGGATGTGGAGGATAACAAAGATTACCGCTTTGGCTTAGGCATTTTTGTGGCCATCGTTTCCGGTATTTTGAGCGCCTGTTTTAATTTTGGTTTGGAAGCCGGAAAATCTATGGCAGATGTAGCCAACGCCGCCTGGAAAACTACACATCCGGGCAACATCAACTTCCTGTACCAAAACAATGTTACTTACGTGGTAATTTTGTGGGGAGGATTAACCACCAATTTTATCTGGTGCATGATTTTGAATGCGCGCAACAAAACTTTTTCCAATTATACCGATCAAACCAAACCCCTTTTACGCAATTATATATTCTCTGCTTTGGCCGGAACAACCTGGTTTTTGCAGTTCTTTTTTTATGGCATGGGCGAAAGCAAACTCGGCAACGGCGCCAGTTCCTGGATTCTGCACATGGCTTTCATCATCCTGATTGCTAACATCTGGGGCCTGGTTTTAAACGAGTGGAAAGGCGTTAGCAAAAAGGCTTATGCAACGGTTCTGGCCGGTATTGCGGTTATTATTTTGTCGGTATTATTGGTTGGTTACGGCAATTCACTTTAACATTAATTTTTAAATAAAGACTTCAATTTTTCAAAAAATATGTCAGTTACAACACAGCAGTTTAAACATGTAAGTTATTTATGGGATGATGCCAAAGCGGCCGAATTGGCTGGCGATGAAGTAGCATTGCTGATTTATCGCTCTAATTTGCTCGGCGCAGATTTACGCTTGACCAACTATGGCGGCGGCAACACTTCCTGCAAAGTAATGGCTAAAGATCCGCTAACCGGTGCAACTACCGAAGTAATGTGGATTAAAGGTTCTGGCGGCGATATCGGCACGCTTAAAAAAAGCGGTTTGGCAGCCTTGTATGTTGATCGTTTGCTGAGCTTAAAAAATGTTTATCGCGGCGTGGAGCACGAAGATGAAATGGTAGAATTGTTTAACCATTCTATTTTCGATCTCAACTCCAAAGCACCTTCAATTGATACGCCTTTGCATGGATTTCTACCGTTTAAACATATTGATCACTTGCATCCGGATGCGGCAATTGCTATCGCTGCTGCAAAAGACGGCCGACAAATTACGCAGGATTTATTCGGTGGAACAATCGGTTGGGTAGAATGGAAAAAACCTGGTTTTGAGTTGGGCTTGCAGTTAAAAGCTTGTCTGGATGCAAATCCCGGAATTCGCGGTATCATGTTAGGTTCGCACGGTTTATTTACCTGGGGCAATACGGCTTACGAAAGTTACATCAACACATTGGAAGTCATCGAAAAATGTGCCGGATATTTGGAACAAAATTACGGTAAAAAAGGCCCGATTTTCGGCGGACAAAAAATCCAGAGTTTAGCCCAAGAAGATCGCTTAAAACAAGCCGCTGCTTTAGCTCCAATTTTACGCGGATTTTGTAGCAGTAAACAAAGCATGATCGGCCATTTTACCGATGATGAACGTGTGCTGGAATTTATTAATTCTAACGATCTGGATCGTTTGGCACCAATGGGAACCAGTTGTCCGGATCACTTTTTACGCACTAAAATCAGTCCGCTGGTTTTAGATTTAGCACCTGCTGATGATCTTTCTGATGTTAAATCACTGAAAGAAAAACTGGCTCCGGCTTTTGAAGCTTACCGCCAATTATACACTGATTATTACAACACTTGCAAACACGAAAACAGTCCGGCGATCCGAGATACCAACCCAGTTGTAATTCTGTATCCGGGCGTGGGCATGTTTACTTTCTCCAAAGACAAACAAACTACGCGTGTTGCTGCCGAATTTTATACCAACGCGATCAATGTAATGAAAGGTGCGGAAGCAATTTCCGAATATACTTCACTTCCTCGTCAGGAAGCTTTTGATATCGAATACTGGTTGCTAGAAGAAGCCAAATTGCAGCGTATGCCAAAGCCGAAAGCACTTTCTGGCCGCATCGCTTTGATTACCGGAAGCGCAGGCGGAATTGGTAAAGCCATCGCCAAAAAGTTTGTAGAAGAAGGAGCGGTGGTGGTTTTGAACGATATGAATGCAGAACGTTTAGAAGCTGCCGGAGAAGAGTTTAAAAAACTGTATGGCAAGGATTCTTACGGAACAGCAGTTTTAGACGTGACCAATTTTACCCAGATAAAAGAAGTATTGGATACCGCAGCTTTAACTTTCGGCGGCGTGGATTTAGTGATTAACAACGCCGGTTTATCCATCTCCAAAACCATTGAAGGCCACACCGAAAAAGACTGGGATTTGTTGTACGATGTGTTGGTGAAAGGCCAGTTTTTTGTAACACAAGCTGCTACCGAAGTAATGCGCAAACAGGATATCGGTGGCGATGTAATTAATATTGTAAGTAAAAATGCGTTGGTAAGCGGACCAAACAACGCTGGATATGGTTCAGCCAAAGCTGCGCAATTACATTTAAGCCGCTTAAATGCTGCGGAATTAGGTGCAGATGGCATTCGTGTAAACGTGGTTAATCCGGATGCAGTAATCAGCGATAGCAATATTTGGGCTGGCGGATGGGCGGAAGGCCGTGCGAAAGCGTACGGTATTACTGTTGCAGAATTGCCGGCTTATTACGCCAAACGTACGTTGCTGAACCAAATTATTTTGCCGGAAGATATTGCCAATGCCTGTTTCGCTTTTGTGGGCGGATTGCTTAAAAAATCTACCGGAAACATATTGAACGTTGATGGCGGCGTGGCAATGGCTTTCGTACGATAAAACAAAAATCGGTAAGAATGGTGAAGGATTCTTGTTGATTTTCTTAATTTTTATAAACCACAACCAATTGTATTTTCATCCGAAATTTCGGATTAAAACCTAAAACCATGCAGATTGAATCTTATAAAATCGAAGAACACAACCAGCAATTGCAAGATCAGCATCAATATAAATTTAATTTTATTGCAGATCAATTTGAAAATAATGAATACGTTATCCAAAAACTGATTGACTTCCAAATTGCCATTCCAAGCTGGGCTTTAGGAACCGGCGGAACACGTTTTGGTCGTTTTTCTGGTAGCGGCGAACCGGGAAGTCTGGAGGAAAAAATTGAAGATGTTGGTTTGTTGCACGCTTTAAATAAATCCAGCGGAGCCATTTCGCTTCATATACCCTGGGATATTCCGCAAAATTATCAGGCCATCAAAAGATTGGCTGCACAACACGGACTGCGTTTTGATGCTGTAAATTCCAATACTTTTCAGGATCAGAAAGATCAGAAATTAAGCTATAAATTTGGTTCTTTACAAAATGTAAATAAAGCCGTACGCAAGCAGGCAATTGATCATAATATTGAAGTAATCAAGCACGGAATTGAGTTAGGTTCCGAGTCGCTTTCGGTCTGGTTATCTGATGGTTCTGCTTTTCCGGGTCAGCTCAATATGCGCAGGGCATTTCAAAATACATTGGAAAGCTTGCAGGAAATTTATGCCGCCTTACCGGAAAACTGGAAGGTTTTTGTAGAATATAAAGCCTTCGAACCAAACTTTTATTCAACCACGATTGCTGATTGGGGCCAGTCGCTTTTATTCGCCAATAAATTAGGTCCGAAAGCTTATACTTTGGTTGATTTAGGCCATCATCTGCCAAACGCCAACATTGAGCAAATTGTAGCTTTATTGCTGATGGAAGGCAAGTTGGGCGGTTTCCATTTCAATGATTCCAAATATGCGGATGATGATTTAACAACCGGCAGCATTCGTCCATATCAATTATTCCTGATTTTCAATGAGTTAGTGGAAGGAATGGATGCAAAAGGCATGGATCATGCAACTGGTTTAGGCTGGATGATTGATGCATCACACAACGTCAAAGATCCGCTGGAAGATTTGCTGCAATCCGTAGAAGCTATTATGATTGCTTATGCACAGGCTCTTTTGGTTGATCGGAAGGCTTTAAACGAAGCACAAGCGGTAAGCGATGTGGTTCGTTGTCAGGAAATTTTACAGGAAATTTTCCGTACAGATGTTCGTGCATTGGTTGCCGAAGCGCGTATTCGTGTAGGTGGCGCGGCAGATCCGCTGGCATTGTACCGTTCCTTAAAAGTTAGAGAAAATCTGATCGGTGAACGTGGTTCTAAAACCGTGGCAACCGGATTGTAAGAAAAAGTAGAAAGTAAAAAGTATTTGGTAGCAAGTAATGCTTCTTTTATCGCATACTTTTTAGTCTTAAGACTTGATGCTAAATCCTTCATACTAAAATGAAAACTCCCGTAATTGCTATTTTTGATGTTGGCAAAACGAATAAGAAATTGTTCCTTTTTGACGAGAACTATAGAATAGTTTTTGAAAAATCGGCACAATTTAAAGAAACCGCAGATGAAGATGGCGACGCTTGCGAGAACCTGGAAAGTTTGCGGCTTTCTGTTTTTGATTCGTTGCGGGAAGTTTTCAAGCTGAAAGAGTACGATATTAAAGCTATCAATTTTTCTACCTACGGCGCGAGTTTTGTTTATGTGGATGAAAACGGACAACCGCTAACACCGCTTTACAATTACTTAAAACCATATCCCAAATCGCTGAAAGAACAATTTTATCAAACTTATGGTGGAGAACAGGAATTTTCAAGCCGGACTGCCTCACCGGTTTTAGGAAATCTGAACTCTGGGATGCAGCTTTATCGCATTAAAAACCAAAACCCGGAACTTTTTAAACAGATTTATTGCGCTTTGCATCTGCCGCAATATTTAAGTTATTTAATTTCCGGCCGCATGGTTTCTGATCTGACAAGCATTGGCTGCCATACCAATTTGTGGGATTTTGAGCGTAATACTTACCATGAATGGGTTACCAAAGAAGGCATTTTGGGTAAACTGGCACCAATTATGGATGCAAGTATGATTTTGCCGGCTGCATTTCCGGGCAATAGTTATTCGGTTGGCATCGGTTTGCATGATAGTTCTGCTGCGCTGATTCCATATCTGGTTAACTTCCATGAACCGTTTGTGCTGCTTTCTACCGGCACGTGGTGCATCAGCTTAAACCCGTTTAACCAAACGCCTTTAACCAGCGAAGAACTTGAAATGGATTGTTTAAGTTTTTTGCAATATCAGGGAAAACCGGTTAAAGCTTCTCGGATATTTTCGGGTTATGAACTTGAAAATCAGGTAAAACGGATTGCTGCACATTTTAACCAGCATCCGCATTATTATCGTTCAATGTCTTTTGATCCGGAAATTGTGCATAAACTTCAGCAGAAAACACGCTTAAAAAACACCGATAAAAATAGTATCAACTTAAAAGAATCTGTTTTTAATCAGCGCAATCTAAAAGATTTTGATACCGATGAGGAAGCTTATCATCAGCTGATTATTGATCTGGTTCAGCTGCAAAAAGAATCAACCCAACTGATTTTAAAAGGAACGAATGTGAAGCGGATTTTTGTTGATGGCGGTTTCAGCAAAAACGTAATTTTTATGAAATTGCTGGCCGAAGCTTTCCCGGAAATAGAAGTTTTTGCAGCTTCAATGGCACAGGCAACGGCAGTAGGCACGGCTTTAGCCATTCACAGTTCCTGGAACACAAAATCGCTTCCAGGCGATATTATCGAATTAAAATATTACTCGGTTACGCAACCGGTAAAAGTGTAAAATTACATACTGTTTTTATCGGTCTTTTTTTGATGGAAGACAGCAGAATTTTGACGTTTATCATGATTTAGATTTGTAGGAAAAACAGGTATAGAAAAGTGCTTTGAAGCGACTAAATACTTCTCAAAAAATTGTTTTAATATCTTGTAATGTTTTCGTACTCTTCTACGTACTGTTCGTACTCTTCTACGTACTGTTAGATAAAAAACCAATAATATGAAACTTACTATTAGCCTGAATTTGATTTTTACGTTATTTTTATTTTCCTGTAAAAAAGAAAATCAATCTGTAACTGATACTCAACTTTATGGCAAATGGAAATGGGAAAGTAATTTTAGTGGATCCGCAACAACTACACCTCAAAATACTGGCATTAATGAAACGTTGGTTTTCAACAGTAATTTGACTTGGTCAAAAACTCAAAATGGTGTTATTGTAAATAACGGTATATATAAAACTGCAACTAGCAAAAATAGTAAGGGCGAAAATATAGGCAGTGTAACTTATAATAATACTAAGAATCAAAGTGATACAACTACATATTACAAAGTTTATAATGATACAACTCTAATATTCAGTCATGATTTTACTGGTACAATTGGCAGTTCTTCAAGAACTTATAACAAGAGTAAATAATTATTTTAAGCAAATTTAATCCTCTAAACTATAATCAAATTTAAAGTTTTTTAAATCTGGTAAATGCTTTTTGTCTGATTTTTTTGTTGATAAGCTGCTTGTATTTTTTGTGTTTTCAGTTTTTGGTTAACATCTACGCAACCAACAAATTTCTACAAACAGTTGTAAGCATCGTTATAACTCACCAGCACAACCTTTTTGATATGGCTTTGGATGCTTTGTAAACCAATTTTGCAAAAGCATTTATACCATCTATGCTTTAATCCTTTCATTTCCAAATCTCACCCAAAACCTTACCTTTGCGCCGCAATTGGTTTCCGGCTTTAACAACCGGAATTAAAAGGGAATCCGGTGTAAAACCGGAGCTGTCCCGCAGCTGTAAGCTCTATCAACTGATGCTGTTTTTATGCCACTATTTTGGGTAACCAAAACGGGAAGGCGCAGCAAAAGGGAGCAAGCCAGAAGACCTGCCGCTCGCAAATAAATTCATAGCTTTCGGGGATTGAAGCTGGAATGCAAATGCTCTTTTTACGGGTGTATTTCCATTTTATTACTCAATTTTTCGCTTTGCTGTGACTGTCATCTTCACAACAAAAAATGAAAAAAAACTTTTACAAAAATGCCGCAGGCTTTGCGCTTGCAAACTTGGTGCTGGGCAGCACCGCATTCGCTCAAGATTCTACCAGAGTTTTAAAAGATGTAGTGGTTTCGGCTACCAAAACAGATCAGAAACAACTCCAAACCGGTAAAGTTATTACCGTTATCACCGCTGATGAAATCGCACGCAGCGAAGGCAAATCTTTAGCTCAAGTTTTAAATGAACAGGCTGGCGTAGTTGTGTCGGGTGCCAACAGTAATCCCGGACTAAACAAAAGTATTTTTATTCGCGGTGCGGCCAGCGGTTTTGCTGTAACGTTGATTGACGGTGTTTTAGTGGGCGATCCCTCC
>JBPBQN010000258.1:0-15632 GCA_050954865.1 Janthinobacterium lividum
CATTCCGACGATAGGAGGAATCTTACTCAAACAAAACAAAGTTTTTCTTTCGCTTAGATTAGGATTTCTCACTTCGGTCGAAATGACTAAGCAGTAATGACACAAGGTGGCAATGACAAAAAGCAGCAATGCTTCTTTTATCAGCATAAAAATTACCTGATAAAAACAGTATGCTATTTATTCAGCAAACCATCAAAAGTAACGGCCAGATAATACAAGCCGCCAAGTGTTGGTCCGCCAGCGTATTGAATATAACGGCGATTCAGCAAATCTGTCGCACCAAGTTTAAAGTTGGCTTTGTAGTTCGGCACGCGCAAACTCACTTGTGCATCAAACGTGTGAATGGCCGGCACGCCACCGGTTACCAGCGGACTTTCCCACAAAAATCCTTGCTGCCATTTGTAAATAACGTTAAAGCCTACATTTTTAATGATTTCCCGGTTGCCAAACGATAAATTGGTTGTTAAAATTGGTGTGTTAAAACCGGTTACAAAAATGTCGTCCGTTTTATTGGCCACCAGTTTATTAAAGCTGATGTTGCCCGCCACACTATATGTTTTGTAGAAATTGTAAGTCACGCCCAGTGCCGAACCGTAATTATGGTAATCGTTTTTGGCGTTGGTATAAACCCGATAACGATCTTGCCCTGCGCTGGCTGCGGTTGTTGTGGTGGCTGTTGTAGGATCACGGTTTCGATCAAGCATTGCCAAAACCGCAGCATCCGAACCGATGGTTGTACTTTTCGGAACATAAACCTGCACCTGACCCAAGAAGCCGTTGTAAATATTGGAGTAGGCATCCCAGTCAATCACTATTTTGTTATCAAAAACTACGCTTTTATAACCTACTTCAAAAGAATTAATACGTTCTGGCCGCGCTTTTGGCAAATCTGCAGCTTGCAGTAAACCACGATTGGCCAAAGCTGCGGCATCCGTGTTTCCAGCTGCGGCTACGGCGTTGTTAAAATTAACCACGGAAGCTTGTGTGTAGCTGTTTTCCAGATAACCCAAACCCTGATCAATAAAAGACAAGCTGCCCACTCTTTTTACGCGGCCATTGTTAACGTAGGAAAGTGCTTCAAACAGCGACGGAAAACGGTAACCCTGCTGAAATGTAACGCGAAAATTGTGGTTTTCTACCGGAGAATACACGGCTGCAATACGCGGCGTAATTTTCGGATCATAATATGGGTTGTAATCAAAGCGCAAAGAACCAACTACCTTCAGCTTTTCGTCAAAAAACGTTTTGGTTCCCTGTGCAAATGCGCCTACTTTTTTGTAATATACATCATTACCAAAACTGCCATCAGGAAGCGGCTGGTTCCGGTCGGCAATCGGTCGTGTAAAATCAACAAAATTATTTCCATCCGGAATAATCTGGTATAAACGGGCATCGGCACCAACCAGCAAATCAAATATCTTAACTGTTTTTGATAAATCCCATTGTCCTTCCAAATGATATGTTCGGCTGTTTTGTACCAAAGCCGCCCCACCTGTTGCCGGTGCATTTGGTATTAAGCTTGATTTAATGTCCCAATTGTTAATTTCGATGATAGTGTTTTTTAAGTCGTTAAAAGCTTGTGTTCCCGGCAAAACCCGGCCCGCATCAGCAGCAGCGCGGGCAGCGTTGTTTGCTGTGGCCAAATCAATACCACTACCTAATTGCGATACTAATGTTGCTTTGTACTTGGCTGCCCAAACTGCATTACTGCCGCCACTATACAAATCCAAGTTATCGGCCAGTGGTTTTACGTTGTAAGACTTGCCAGTATTTTCCAACGAAATATAACCCAACAGTTTAAAGTTTTTACCTTTTACTTCCAGCTTGTGGTTTTGCACAATTACGCCATCCAGCCGGATTTTGTTGCCGCGCTGAAACGTGCCGTCCATATCACCAATGCGGTAGCTGTAATTAATTTCCGTGTGTTCGCTCGGTCGGTAACTAAAGGCGGCATCAAACTTTAGGTTTTTTACTGATGGGTCAACCAAATCCTTTTCGTAATAACCGGTACGCGCCACACGCAGCGTTTGGTTGGTTTTTCCGTTGATGGTTAAACCACTGATAGACACCAGATTACTTCCTGCCAAAGCATCATCACCGTAACGGTTCCAGGCATCATAAGCAGCATTATTAGCTCCGTTTAATTGCGGATAAGCCGGATTGGCGCTGGCCAGATTATTCGGGTTTTGATCTTGGGTTGAATTAGAAATCCAATCAGTACCGTGCATGTAACTGCCATTCACCTTAAAAGCAAATTTATTACCGAATGCTTTGGCATAACGCACCGCCGTTTCGCTTAAAACAGCTGGTGCATGGTCAATTCCATCCACATGGTTTACGCCCGTGCGCTGGTAAACACTCAAACCCTGATAAGCAAAAGGGTTTTTGGTGATAAGATTGGCCATGCCGTTAATTGCGTTCATGCCGTACAGCGCGGAAGCGGCTCCAGGCGTAATTTCTACGCTGGCAATATCCAGTTCGGTTGGGCCAATGGCGTTTCCAAGCGGCACGCCTAAAGTTGCGGCTTGCATATCCACGCCGTCAACCATCTGCATAAATCTAAAATTATTAGGGCTGTTAAAACCGCGCGTATTAGGTACTTTGATAGTTAAACTCGAAGTGGTCATCTGCACGCCTTTCACGTTTTCCAGCGCGTCGTAAAAACTTGGGGCAGGAGAGTTGCGGATTGAGCGGATATCCAGTTTTTCAATCGCAACCGGCGAACGCATAATCCGTTCTTCCTGCCGGGAAGCCGTAACCACTACTTCGTTTACCACCATGGATTGGGTAACGAGCTGTACGTTTAGCTGACTGCCGGGATTGTTTACCAAAAATTCCTGTGGCTTAAAACCAATGCTGGAGAAAACTAACGTCAGTGGAAATTTGGCATTGCTAGTGATGGAAAATTTGCCGGTTGTATTGGAAGTGCTGCCGGCCGTACTGCCTTTAATTTTAACAGATACGCCGGGCAAAGGCTGGCCGGTATCATCTTTTACTAGGCCGGATAAAATGTAATTGCCATTCATCTGGGCGATTGTGAACAGCGGAACAAAAGCAAAAACGCTAAATAAAAGAATAAAAAGAGGTAATTTTATTTTCATTGTTGAAGTGGAAAAATTTACATGTTGAATGATTTTGGAGGAAAGCTGATCGTCAGCACATTTCATTCATCAACCTAAAAAAAGTAGGGTAAAAGAAGTAGTCCATAAAGTCTATTAAATTAGTAGTCTAAATTAAAAATTATAAATTTTTCTGCAAAATAGAATGCTGTTTTTATCAGATAAAATTTGGGAAAGCTGATTATCAGTTTAATGCAAATAAAATAATTGCTTCTATCCCGAAAAAAACATCGATAAAAACAGCATCGGTTTAGAGATTTTTATATTTTGCAGCCGTATAACCCAGGATTTGCGTGTTCATCAACGTAAAACAAAACATTTAATATATTCGCTTTTATAAAAACGCAAGCCGGTATGCAGTTTAAAAATGCTGAAAAATTTATTCTCGAAAAATTAGGTACAGAATTGCCTGCAAAGCTGTCTTATCACAGCATAGAACATATAAAAGATGTGTTTGAAGCAGCCGGAATGATTGGCCGGGAAGAAAAAATTACTGATCAGGAAATGCAGTTGCTGCTTACTGCCGCGTTGTTTCATGATTCCGGATTTTTGCGTGGACCGAAAGATCATGAAGAAGAATCCTGTAGGATTGCCCGACAGTTTTTGCCGGATTTTGATTATACTTCCGAAGAAATCGACCAGATTTGTGGGATGATTATGGCTACCAAAATTCCGCAATCGCCCAAAAACCATTTAGAGGAAATTTTGGCCGATGCAGATTTGGATTATTTGGGCCGTGATGATTTTTTTGAAATTGGTGATAAACTGTTCCATGAGCTTTCTATCTTCGGTTTTTTAAATTCTGAAGATGACTGGAACCGCTTGCAGGTGCGTTTTATAGAAAGTCATCATTACTTTACCAAAACGGCCATCCGTTTGCGGCAAGCCAGAAAAGAGACGCATTTGGCGCTTGTTACAGCAAAATTAAATCATATTTGATGAGCAACACTACCTTTTTACATAATTTAAGAGATACCTTATCTACCATTGCCGGCATCTTATTTTGCGGTTTTGCGTTGAAAGGATTTCTGGTGCCCAACCAGTTTTTTGATGGCGGCGTAACCGGAATTTCCTTGCTCATTCATGAAATATATCACATCAACATCGCTTATGTAATCATTGTAGCCAATCTGCCACTCATAATTATGGGCGGTTTCCAGGTAAATCGGGCTTTTGCATTGCGCACGCTTGTGGCGGTTATTGGGTTGGGCTTGTGTTTACTTTTTATTCCTTATCCGCAAATCACTTCCGATAAACTGCTCGTTTCCATCTTCGGTGGTGTGTTTATGGGAATTGGCGTAGGTTTAGCCATTCGTGGCGGCTGCGCGCTGGATGGGATAGAAGTGCTGGCTTTGTACACCAACCGCCGCATTAGTTTTACCATCAGCGAAATTATTCTGGGCATCAACATCATCATCTTCCTGATTGCAGCCGTTGAGCTGGGTTTGCCAACCGCGTTGTATTCTATTTTAACTTATTACACTGCTTCGCGCACCATCAGTTTTGTGATTGAAGGTTTGGAAGAATACACTGGCGTAACCATCATTTCCGGACAAAGTGAACCGATTAAAGAAAAATTAGTGATGGAACTGGGCCGCGGCATCACCGTTTATAAAGGCGAACGCGGTTTCCTGAAAAACAGTTTCGAGATAAGTCAGGATTGCGATATTGTATTTACCGTGGTTACCCGATTGGAAGTTCGGCGGTTAAAAAACATGGTGCACAATGTTGATCCCAACGCGTTCATTTTCACCAGCACCATCAAAGAAGCTGCCGGTGGCGTTTTGAAACGAAGAGTCCGGGAACATTAAAACCTTTTTCACCAAATTTTACCTAATAAAAGAAGCATTGCCCTTTAGTTTTTGTAGGTAAAAATCAGGCTGTTAGTCATCGGCACAAAACTAAATCTGCTTTTGTAAAACCATTAGCCGCTTTCTTGGTCATAAAAAGTACCAGTCTACATGCAGCTAATTTACCTACAGATTTATCCGATATGAACCACAATGTATTTCTCTTAGTAAAAGATCCTAAGGATGCCTGCCGGGATATTATTCGTTCCAGAGATACGGATCTTAAAATAATGGTTTACTGTTTGAATGAGGTTGAATTTAATCCGCAGCCCGAAGAAATCCAGCTTTATGCTGATGATCGTGGTAATCCGCTCGCTTTTGAAACCATCAACATCAAATCCGAAGATGCGCTGGATATTGCTTCGGCTATTCAATGGTATGCCAAATACATTGGTTATCCGGAAATGGAAATTTTACCGGAAGATCCGCGTTCTGGGTACGATTTAGATTGATGCTTCTTTTACCAGTGTTTTTTTAGGATGAGTTGACGTAAAACTGATTGTAATATTAAAATTGATTATAAGCATTATCAACATAAAACCTTCGAATAATAATGCCTAAAATCCGGTTTCTGGAAGCAGAGTGGCGCAATCTCATCATGATAAATTATGAGGTTGATCCCGAAATATTAAAACCTTATTTACCTGCCGCAACAGAATTTGATTTATGGCAGGGAAAAGCTTTGGTTAGTATGGTTGGTTTTATGTTTCTGAATACTAGAGTTTTAGGTGTTAAATGGTTTGGGCACGTTAATTTTGAGGAAGTAAACCTGCGCTTTTATGTGCGCCATTTTGATGGGAAAGTTTGGAAGCGCGGTGCTGTTTTTATCAGTGAAATTGTACCGAAACACATCATTCCGATTATTGCCAATAACATTTATAATGAGCATTATCAAGCCATGCCCATGCGCAATTCTTCTGCAAAAATGGTTAATAATGAAACTACTTTTTTATACGAATGGAAATTAAACAATCAATGGAACCAATTGGGTGCCGTAGTTAGCGATCAATCTCAGGAAATCAAAAAAGGCAGTGAAGAGGAATTTATTTTTGAGCATTATTGGGGCTATAACCGATTGAATGAGCGCAAAACGGTAGAATACGAAGTAGAGCACGTTTCCTGGAAAATCAGAGAAGTTTCCAAATTTGTTTTCAAAGCGGATATCGAAAATTTATACGGAAAAGAATTTGTGCATTATCTGCAAAAAGAACCTTTTTCTGTGTTTTTTGCAGAAGGATCAGCAGTAGCAATTCGAGTGGCTGGGAAAATCTCAACTTAAAACCCGCAGCATTGCACTCGCTTTCAGCAAACATTCTTCATATTCTGCTGCTGCTTCGGATTGAAAAGTGATCGCGCTGCCAACCTGAAAACTCAAATATTTTTGTGCCGAATTATACAAAATTGTCCGAATCACCACGTTAAAATCAAAATCTCCATCCGGCGAAAAATAACCAACCGAACCAGCGTAAATGCTTCTTTTACCGGCTTCAAATTGTTCCATCAATTCCATGGCTTTTATTTTGGGTGCGCCCGTCATGGAGCCAGGCGGAAACGTGTTTTTGATCGCATCAACCAAATCAATACGATTATCCAAAGTTGCAGTAACAGTAGAAATCATCTGATGAACCTGCCGGAAACTGTAAATTTCGCAAAGTTCTTCAACCTTAACCGTTCCATAAACGGCACTTTTGGTCAGGTCATTTCGCACCAAATCTACAATCATTACGTTTTCTGCTTTTTCTTTGATGCTGTTTTTAAGCAGGTTTTTTTGGTGTTCATCCTCCTCCGGAAAAATTGATCTCGGCGAAGTTCCTTTTATAGGCTGACTAATTAACTGCTGATTTCTTTTTGCTAAAAAACGCTCCGGACTTGCAGAAATCAGGTGCTTTTCCTTCGCTTTAAAATAACAGGCAAAAGGCGTTGGCGAGATTTGATTCAATTCCTTAAAAACCGAAACCGGATCAATTGCTGCATTTTCGGCATAAAACTCCTGGCAAAAATTGGTTTCATAAATATCACCGCGAATAATGTGTTGTTTAATTTGATCAACTTTTTCCAAGTATTCTTCCCGGCTGATTCCGGATTTAAGTTGAAGCGAAATATTTTTGGCTGAAGGAATTTCTGTCGCTTCAATTTCAGCAAGAATTTTCTCAGCTTCTACGGAAATGATTTCCAATTGTCCGTTTTTCAGCAACAAAACATGCTTCGGCACAAAAAAATAAAGCTGCGGAAATTGAAGTTTATCCGGATTTGAAGAAGTTAAATTTTCAATCTCATTCTTCAAATCATAACTTAAAAATCCGGGCAGCCATTGATTTGGATGTTTTTGCCGGAACGATTTTAGGTCGATAAAAGAAGTATTGGCATCAGTTTCCAGTTCGTCTAAAGTGCCGGCTGCCAGCATCAAATCAAATTTGGAATACGGATCAGCAAAATTATTGGAATCAAAAACCGAAACCGTATTAAAAGAAGAAGCCCAATGAAGGGCTTTTCTTTTAAATAAATTGATGTTGAAGTGGGATGCTTCTTTTATCACCCTAAAATTGGTCAGTTTAAAATTAAGGTTTGCACACGATCTGGTCCGACAGAAAGGTATTTTACCGGAACACCTAATTCGGCTTCCAGAAAATCAATGTAATTTTTCAGTTTTTCCGGAATCTGGTTAACTTCCGTAATGCCGGTTAAATCTTCGTGCCAGCCATCAATTTCTTTCAAAACCGGTTCTGGTCTAACGGTGCAAATATCATACGGCATGTAATCAATGGTTTCGGTTGGATAAGCATAATGCGTGCAGGCGTAAATTTTTTCAAATCCGCTTAAAACATCTGCTTTCGTCATCACCAGTTGCGTTACGCCGTTTAATAAAATGGCGTATTTTAAAGCTGGCAAATCAATCCAGCCTGTACGGCGCGGACGACCGGAAACTGCACCAAATTCATGACCAATTCTGCGCAGTTCTTCACCTGTTTCGTTTTCCAGTTCGGTAGGGAAAGGGCCGCTTCCAACACGCGTGCAATACGCTTTAAAAATCCCGATCACTTCACCGATTTTATTTGGCGCGATACCTAAACCTGTGCAGGCACCGGCGGTTGTGGTGTTGGAGGAAGTTACAAAAGGGTAGGAGCCAAAATCTACATCCAGCATTGTGCCTTGTGCGCCTTCTGCCAAAACGGTTTTGCCTTCTTTTAAATATTTATTAACCAAATGCTCACTATCCACGTGCGGAATGGCTTTCAGCAATTCTATCGCTTCAAAAAATGCCGTTTCTTTTTCTGAAAAATCAGGAATTTCACCGTGATGAAGCAGGATTGATTTGTGTTTTTCAACCAAACGATCATAACGTTCTTTAAAATCCGGCAACATGGTATCACCAACGCGCAAACCGTTGCGGCCGGTTTTATCCATATAAGTCGGGCCGATTCCTTTTAACGTTGAACCAATTTTGTTAACGCCCATTTTACTTTCGGAAGCGGCATCTAACAATTGATGCGTTGGCAAGATCAGATGCGCTTTGCGGGCAATTACTAATTTCCCTTTTCCAACCGGATCAAAACCTGCTTTTTTTAGGTTATCCAGTTCGCGTTTTAAAATAATCGGATCGATAACTACACCGTTACCAATCAGATTTAACGTTTTTTCATTAAAAATACCGGAAGGAATGGTGTTCAAAACATACTTTTGCCCGTCAAATTCCAGTGTGTGCCCGGCGTTCGGGCCGCCCTGAAAACGTGCAATCATATCATACTGCGGACAAAGTACATCCACAATTTTACCTTTGCCTTCATCGCCCCATTGAAGGCCTAACAATACATCAACCATTATATACTTATCAGAAATTTAGTTTTTATTATAATATTCGCAGGCACCTCCAACTTTCAAGCGGGAACAATCGCCATACATGTTCATAGAGTGGTGTTTGATTTCGAACTTTAAAATATCACCCATCATGTCCTGAATTTGTCCAATTCGCGGATCGCAAAATTCTACCACGCGGCCGCAATTCAAGCAGATAATATGATCATGCTGTTTATAGCCGTAAGATTTTTCAAACTGAGCCATGTTTTTACCAAACTGATGCTTGGTTACCAAGTCGCAGGAAAGCAGCAGTTCCAAAGTGTTGTAAACGGTTGCCCGACTAACCCGGTACTTTTTATTTTTCATGTGGATATAAAGCGATTCTACATCAAAATGATCACTGCGTGAGTAAATCTCTTCGAGGATTGCGAAACGCTCCGGAGTTTTTCTAAGACTTTTATTTTCAAGGTAAGCCTCAAAAATTTTTTTAACCATATCAATGGTTTCCTGTTGAGCCATGCTGATTTTTTATCAGATCAAAGTTATTAATAAATCAAGAAAATGCGAATACTTCGTTTACGATACCTTTTCCATTGGCGAATCAAACCGCGCTACCGTTGTTACGCCGCGTACCAGTTTCAGCTTTTTAATCAGGTTGTCCAGATGCTCTTTGTCGTGCACATAAATCATAATGGTACCTTCAAAAATACCGTCGTTGCTATCTACTGTTAATGAGCGCATGTTTACTTTAAAATCATTAGAAATTACAGTCGTCAGCTTATTAATCAAGCCAACATCATCAATTCCTTTAATGCGTAAACCGGTTAAAAACGCCAGTTCCTGCTGGTTAGTCCATTTTGCTTTTACAATCCGGTAGCCGTAATTAGACATCAGCTTAGTAGCATTCGGGCAATTGGTTTGATGTATTTTGATGCCTTCGCCCACCGTTACAAAACCAAAAACATCATCGCCCGGAATTGGATTGCAGCAACTAGCCAAGCGATAATCAATTTTTTGCATTTCCTCACCAATCAGTAAAATGTCACTGTCTTTAGTTTTGACATTGCGGATTAGCGTCTGGATTTGTTCAGCATCAATTTTCTCCTGCGGCTTGTGCTCAATGATTTTTTCTGAAGCAACATATTCACGCAAATCCTTTAAATCAATCTGGCCCAAAGCAACTTTGTAAAACAAATCCTGCGTGGTTTGCAGCTTGAAAAAATAGGAAAGCTTATACAGGTTATCGGAAGTGTAGGAGAGTTTGATCGATTTCATTTTCCGTTCTAAAATCTCTTTTCCTTCCTCGGCAATTTTGCGTTTTTCTTCTTTTAAAGCTGATTTAATTTTGGATTTCGCTTTGGCCGTAACCACAAAATTCAGCCAGTCTTCTTTTGGCGTTTGTTTTCCGGAAGTGATAATTTCTACCTGATCACCGTTTTGCAGCTTATAACTTAACGGAACCAGTTTGTGGTTTACTTTAGCACCGATACATTTTGCGCCAACATCGGAGTGGATTTCAAAAGCAAAATCCAAGGCTGTAGCGTTAAGTGGCAATTGCACCAATGCTCCTTTTGGAGTGAAAATAAATATCTCATCCGAAAACAGGTTCATTTTAAAATCATCCAGAAAATCCAGTGCGTTAGTTTCCGGGTTTTTCAGCATTTCCCGCACTTTAAAAATCCATTGATCTAAACCGTTTTCTGTAGAAGATTCCTTGTATTTCCAATGTGCGGCAAAACCTTTTTCCGCAATTTCGTTCATGCGGTTGGTACGGATTTGAATTTCTACCCATTGTCCGCGCGGCCCCATTACTGTAGTGTGTAAAGATTCGTAACCGTTGGCTTTTGGTGAAGAAATCCAGTCGCGCAAACGGTCTGGGTTTGGCCGGTAAATATCGGTAACATCAGAATAAGCTTTCCAGCAATCGGCTTTTTCAGTTTCAGGAGTGCTGTCGAGGATAATGCGGATGGCAAAAAGATCATAAACCTCTTCAAAAGGAATATTTTTCTTTTTCATTTTGTTCCATATGGAATGGATGGATTTTGGTCTGCCAAAAACATTAGCATTCAAATGCTGATCTTGCAATAATGTTTTTACCGGCTTAATAAAATCGTCAATAAATTTTTCACGCTCTGCTTTCTTCTCATTGAGTTTCTTTTTAATAAACTGATAAGTTTCCGGCTCCATATATTTCATTGATAAATCTTCCATTTCAGATTTGATCGCATACAAACCCAAACGGTGAGCCAGCGGCGCATATAAATAAATCGTTTCCGAAGATAATTTCAGCTGCTTATCACGCGGCATAAATTCCATTGTGCGCATGTTGTGCAAACGGTCCGCCAGTTTAATCAAAATTACACGTACATCATCTGCCAGCGTAAGCAGCATTTTCCGGAAATTTTCTGCCTGCAAAGAACTGTTGGTATCAAATACACCGGAAATTTTGGTCAATCCATCAATAATTTTGGCTACTTTTTTGCCAAAATCACGTTCAATATCATCTAAAGTAACGTCTGTATCTTCAACCACATCATGCAAAAGCGCACAGGCAATAGAAGTTGGGCCGAGACCAATTTCCTCCGCAGCAATATGCGCCACCGCAATCGGATGGTAAATATAAGGCTCGCCGGATTTGCGCCGCATATCCTGATGGCTTTCCACTGCAACTTCAAAAGCTTTGCGAATCATGCGCTCATCACCTTTTTGCAGTTTAGATTTACAAGCACGTAGCAACGACCGGTATCTTTTTAAAATTTCTTTTTTCTCCGCTTCCAGGTCAATCACAATTTCTTTCATACTTCTTTTACCGTATATTTTTTATAAACAACGTTATAACTGTGTTTACGTACCTAGTTCTGACTAATTATAATCAAAATAACCTTAATTTTGCTTTAAGGTAAATTTATGAAATATCTGTGGTTTTTAGGGCTTTTTTCCTGTCTGTCTTGTGTTATAAAAGCGCAATCTAACGATGGCGTAATTAAGTTTAAAATAAAACCGGGCAAAAATGACAGCATAAAAGTAGCTGTAACAGAACTTAACGGCGAGTTTGTTCCGTGGGTTCTGCTGCCTGATGCCAATATTCGCGATTTCCGTGTTTTTAAAACTCCTGAAGATCGTGCCGCTTACAATCGCTTACGTTACAATGTATTAAAAGTGTTGCCTTACGCACAATTTGCGGGCGCACGTTACCGCAAATTACAGCAGGATTTAGCTACAACTTCCGACAAACATCAGCAGAAAGAAATGGTAAAAGCCTGCGAAAAAGAAATTAAAGATTTGTTTAATAAACAGATTAAAAATCTTACAATTACTCAAGGTGAAATTTTGATTAAATTGGTGCAGCGCGAAACAGGAAATACCAGTTTTGAGTTATTGAAACAAATGAAAGGCGGATTTCAGGCTTTTATGTTTCAATCAGCAGCACGCATGTTTGGTCATGATTTGAAAGAAACTTACGATCCTGAACAAGAGAAAGACATCCAAGCAATATTGGTTTCTGCCGGCTATTCATCTTATTACTAATATAATGACTGGAAAAAATATTTATCAGTTTAACGTTGAAACTATTGGCGGAAAAGAAGTAAGCCTCGATGTATTTAAAGGAAAAGTTTTGCTGATTGTAAACACCGCTTCGGGCTGTGGTTTTACACCGCAATTAAAAGATCTGGAAGATTTGCGACAGCAGTTTGCAGGTCGGGGATTTGAAATACTGGCTTTTCCATCCAACGATTTTGGCGGACAGGAACCTTTGGAAGGTGAAAAAATTGCAGAGTTTTGTACGGTTAATTACAGCACAAATTACCAGTTGTTTAACAAAATTCGTGTTCGTGGGCCGTATGCCCATCCTTTGTACCTATTTCTGGCGGATAAACAGCAGAATGAACATTTAAATTCTTCGCCCCGCTGGAATTTCCATAAATACCTGATCAACAAAGATGGAGAAGTTTGCGATTTCTTTTATCCGTTTACCAACCCAACTTCTTCTAAAATAAAGAAAAAAATAGAACGGCTACTGGTTGCTTAATCAATTTACGTTCAAACCCAATTTATGCTTAAATTAGATATTCTGGTTTTACCGGCACATCCAGATGATGCCGAATTATATTGTTCCGGTACACTAGCCAAACACATTGCACTTGGTAAAAAAGTGGGTGTTGCAGATTTAACCAGAGGAGAATTAGGTACACGAGGAACGGTTGAAATCAGGCAGGAAGAGTCAGCACGTGCAGCAAAACTGTTAAACTTAACAGTTCGTGAAAATGTAGGATTACGTGATGGTTATTTTAAAGATGATGAAACCCATCAGCTTGAAGTTATCAAAGTCATCCGAAAATATCAGCCCGAAATCATCATTTCCAGTGCTGTTTCTGATCGGCACCCAGATCATGCACGATCTGCAGAACTGGTAGAACACGCCAGTTTTTACGCCGGATTAAGTAAGATAAAAACAGTATCGGCAAATGGTGAACTACAAGAAGCCTGGCGGCCAAAGTTGGTTCTGAATTTTATCCAGGATACGCACCTTAAACCTGATATTTTGATAGATATTACCGAACACTGGGAACAAAAAATTGCCAGTATCCGGGAATATAAATCGCAATTTTATAATCCTGAATGGGCGGATGAACCTCAAACGTACATTTCCAGCCCGGCGTTTATGGAAGTTGCAGAGGCCAGAGCACGCGAATTTGGCCGTGCTATCCAGGTAAAATATGCCGAGGGTTTTACATCAAAAAGATTGTTTGGCGTAGATAACCTGTTTAATTTAGTGTGATAAAAGAAGCATCTGCTATTTTGCAGCTGTTTTTACATATTCGTAGCGTTTGTTGCTTTGATTTTTTTCCCGCTTCAAAACGTTATCTTTTACTGATTTTAACAGAATTCCGGAGATTTCAGAAGTTTTAAATTCTTCATTGAATTCTTCTTTGTAACGGTTTGCAATTGCAGAGATGGATTGCGGCTGATTAAAAAAATCAGTATCCAGCAAACGGTACATGGCTTTGGTGGCGCCGGTTGGTTTACGCTCTCTGGCAGGATGCTCGTTAATCCATTCTTTGTTGGTGTTAATTCTTTTAGCTCTTCGGGAAGCAAAATCCTGCACGTCCTGATTAGGCTGCGGAAGTTCAAACAAAATGTTATCAAGCAGTTTTTCAGCAATTCTTATTTGAACAGCTTCTGATTTAAAGGTGTTTAAAACTTCCGCAAGGTCGAGAAGTTGATTTTTCAGATTTTCATCTAGTTTGGTCATAACTGAAATAATTGTAGTAGATATTTGTGGTAATGTATAATATAACAGCGTTATATTAATATAATAAAATTAGCGGAATGTTAAAAGCTTTTTGTAAGATTATAAGCTATTAAATTGAGGAAGCAAATAAACAGCATATAATTAAGAAAGTTTCGGATAAACAAGCAAATACAAGCATGATTTACTTTAACACAAAAAACAATCGTATAGTTTAAATAAAAAGTTTTATTTTATAAAAATATTTTATCAAGTGTTGCTATTTAGGTTAGTGCTTTAAATAGTAAAACTGTTACACATTCATTATTTTAGGACCGATTATTTACCACCATATTAATTATAATGATAAAAATATACGTTTTTCTGTCGTGCTGTCTACTTTCATTTTCTGCATTTAGCCAGAACAATAAAACCTCAATTAGTTTAATTCCAGAGCCTGTTAATATTAAAACTACTTCCGGAAAATTTATTTTGCCGATTAAAGTTATTATTGATGCAGAAAATACAACTGCAATGTTGCCCGTAACTAATTATCTCAGAAACAAAATTGCTGTTTCAACTGGTAAATCTGTTTCGATCAAACACAATGCTTCTTTTACCACTATAAAATTGGTGTTGAACAAAGCCGAAAACCCAGTAATTGGTAAAGAAGGTTATCAACTTAATGTTAACTCCAAAAATATTGTAATCAAAGCCAATCAGCCGGCAGGTTTGTTTTATGGCGTACAAACTTTGATGCAGTTGTTGCCAAAAGAAATTGAAAGCAAAACAGTCGTAACTAATGCAAAATGGACCGTTCCATGTGTGCAAATTACAGATTATCCGAGGTTTGGCTGGCGCGGTTTGATGTTTGATGTTTCCCGCCACTTTTTTACCAAGCCAGAAGTAAAGCAATATATTGATGCCATGGTGTGCTATAAGTTTAACTTGCTGCATTTACATTTAACCGATGATGAAGGATGGCGGATTGAAATAAAAAGCTTACCAAAACTAACGGAAATTGGTGCTTATAGCGCCAAACGCGTTGGTTATTTTGGCACTTTTGCAGCGCCTCCGGCAGATGAACCACGTACTTATGGTGGCTTTTACACGCAGGAAGACATCAAGGAATTAGTACAATACGCTAAAGAACGGTTTGTAAATATCATGCCCGAAATTGATGTTCCAGGCCACAGTTTGGCAGCCGTTGCGGCTTATCCAGAATTATCCTGCACGCCCGGTGCAGATCAATATAAAGTTCGTTCCGGCGAAGTAATTATGGATTGGTCTCACGGACAGCCGCCGGTTGCTTTGGTTGACAATACGCTTTGTCCGGCCAACTCAAAGGTTTATGATTTTATGGATAAGGTAATTACCGAAGTTGCACAGCTTTTCCCGTTTGAGTATATTCATTTAGGTGGAGATGAATGTCCGAAAAACTTTTGGGCAAAAAGTGATTCTGTAAAAGCTTTGATGCAGCGGGAAGGACTCAAAAACATGGAAGAAGTGCAAAGCTACTTTGAAAAACGAGTTGAGAAAATCGTAGAATCAAAAGGCAAAAAATTTATGGGCTGGGATGAGATTTTGGAAGGTGGATTAGCACCAGATGCTGTGGTAATGAGCTGGCGCGGAATGAAA
>JBPBQN010000259.1:0-15336 GCA_050954865.1 Janthinobacterium lividum
CAGATTAGTATAAACAGTATCAAAAAACTGCTCAGGATATTGTGTCAGCTTGGTTTTAGTAAACGTAGTTACATCTTCATCAAAATCAACCTGTTTAGGCAAATGATGATTTACTTTAACAAATAATTCAACTTCTTCAATTTCTTCTACCAAGTTGTTGTCAAGCTGAGTTCTGGCAATATGATTGATAGTGATGTAGTAAATCATTCCGGAAATCAGCAGGACCGAAATACTGATAATGATGCTGGCTTTGTTGTAATGTGCGGCTAACTTCACATTTAAATAAATTTGTACCCAACGCCGTAAACCGAACTAATGAAATCCCGGCCGGTAGCTTCCAGCAGCTTTTTGCGGATGTTTTTAATGTGTGTATAGATAAAATCAAAGCTATCCAACATATCCATATCATCGCCCCATAAATGTTCTGCCAGGGCATTTTTTGAAACCACTTTTCCTTTGTTGGCAATAAAGTAAAGCAGCATTTCGTATTCTTTTCGGGTTAAAGTAATTGGCGTATGATTACAGCTAACCGTTCTTCCGGAAAGGTCAATGGCAATTTCCCCATACGTTAAAATTTGGTTTGTGCCGAGTGTTTTCCGGCGATAAACCGCCATCAAACGCGCTTTCAGTTCGGCCAGGTGAAAGGGTTTGGTAAGGTAATCATCGGCTCCGATATTCAGTCCTTTAAGCTTATCGTCCAAAGAATTTCGTGCAGAAATAATCAACACACATTCATTTTTAGGCGTAGTTTTTAAGTACTCTAAAATGGCAAAACCTTCGCCATCAGGCAGGTTGATGTCCAGCAAAATGCAATCATAATCATACAAGGCAATTTTTTGGCGTGCAGATTTTAAATCGGCACAGCCTTCGCAAATGCTGCCTTCTTCCGCAAAATACTTTTCTATATTTTCACGTAAGGCAACTTCATCTTCGATAATAAGCAGTTTCAAACTATTTTTTAATAAAGTAAACCATACATTTTGAGGAAAAACTGAAGATTTTACAAACTGCGATCTGCAGATTTTAATCAAACATTGATGCCTTACTTCAGCATTGCTACAAATTTTAACATTATTTTTATGACTGCAGCTAAACAACGGCTTCTTTTATCAGTTTAAATTCCGGCTTTCTAAAAACAAAAAAAGGTATTAGTAATGACAGTTATTGCACCCAAACGAGAAGATATTGAGCAGCCGCGCCTCAAAAAAAACTCCGGTTCTTTAAGGCTTTGGCACTGGCTGAATGCGCTGGTCATTACCGGTTCGCTGTTAACGGTTTTGCTAAATTCTACGCTGTTTGATACCAAAACCAATGCTTCTTTTATCAGCCAGAATTTACATGAAAACGGTGTACAGCTAACTGCAGAACAGGCAAAATCTGTTGCGCATGCACAGCGCGATCAGGTTTGGGAAGTGCATACTTACTTTGGTTACGTTTTGGCGGCACTGCTGCTTTTCAGGCTGTTGCTGGAGGTTTTTCAGCTGGCAGATCAAAAGTTTATCCGCAAAATAAAAACGGCTTACCGCAAATATTTCATCACCAAACAACAGCGCGAACTGGCTTTGCACGAGCTAACGGTAAAAACGCTGTACGCCATTTTTTATATTTTGATACTGATTATGGTAGCTACCGGCCTGTATTTAGCTTTTGAAGATCATATTTTTTTCCTGAAGAAAATACATGCCATAAAAGAAGTACACGGTTTTACCATGTACCTCATCATCGCATTTATTGTGCTGCATATTGCGGGCGTGCTTTGGGCCGAGCGGAAAGACGGTGCAGGCATTGTTTCTGATATGATTAATGGCGGCGCATCAGAATAAATCCTTTCCATTAGTTTAATATCTAAAACAAATACTAAAAACTTCAATCCTGGCTCAGGCATTTATCACCATGTCATACAATGGTGCATAAATATCTCGGAAAACCTAACTGACGATGTTGCCGGTATAAATCTTTTTCTATCACGTTTACCTGCGGCCGGTTAAGTTTTCGGCAGTTATAAAAAGGTCAAAATGCTTCCGTATTTTTTTGCAGCAAACCAGATGTGCTGTAATTTCTGCCAGCCGCTCCATCAAAGTATAAAATTCATTGTGATAAGCCAGTTCAGAATTAAAACAAATTTCAGCATTACTTTTATGCACATCTAATAAAAAAGATGATTTATAAAGTAACGGAGGTTTACAGAATCTTAATAAGATGCACTAAAAAGGCCGGGCAATACGAGGCCTTGTTATTCCAGCAGGGTTGCTGCTTTGGCATTAATCATTGGATTTTGAGGGATAAAGCAAATACTAAAATAAGCTTTGATCATCTGATTATTACTATTGGTGAATGGAAAAAGGAGCACCAGATTTCGGTTGAACAAATTATAGATGAAACCATTATGAAATTTTAAACATTAGGTTAAACTAAGAAATTTATTATTTCTGAGGGCAAAATGATTTTAAATTTATGCTACATTAAATGCCACAACTTACCCTGCAAATTTTATGAAACCCAATGTTGCTTTTTTACAAACTGGTACTTTTAAACAATTACATGTTCATGAATAAAATTTTCAACTCTGCTTTTCTTTTTTGCTTAATAGCTTTTTCTGTATCGGCACAAAAACCGGACGTTAAATCTGCCGATACTTCTTTTACCAGGCAAAAACCAGCATTGATTGCCAGAGGTTTCCGGCCATATATTGTTCCAACGGCTATGGCCGGTTATGGTGCGCTAAGTCTGTTTGTTTCGCCATTAAAAAATCTTAATCATTCTATTCAGCACCAGATCGTTACCAATAACCCGAGTTTTTCTACTCATGCAGATGATTACCTGTGGCTGGCACCAACTGCCGCATTGTACGGTTTAAATTTGATTGGGGTTGAAGGTAAACACAACTTTCGCGACCGCACTTTAATTGTACTGCTTTCCAACGGAATCATGGAACTTGGCAGCCAGATTACCAAAAGAACCGTGCGCGAACAGCGTCCGGATGGCGGCGATTATGAATCTTTTCCGTCCGGCCACACGGCTTCTGCCTTTACCGCTGCCGAATATCTGTACCAGGAATACAAAGATGTTTCGCCCTGGATTGGTTACGGTGGCTATGCTGTTGCCGCGTCTGTGGGTGTGCTTCGGTTGTATAACAACCAGCATTATCTGGGCGATGTGGTGGCGGGCGCGGGTTTGGGCATAATTTCCACCAAACTGGCGTACACCATTTATCCTTTTGTAGCCCGGCATCTGTTTAAAAACTACAGCTACAAAACGGTTGCGCTGCCTACTTACACGCAAGGTTATCCTGGTTTTGCGCTGGTTCATCATTTTAACTGATTGCAGTTTTATGCCGGTAAAAACAGCATTCATCCTTTTTATTAATCTGTTGCTTGGCGGTTTTCAGGTTATTGCCCAAAATAACAACTTGCAATTTTACCAGGGTCAGGCCTTAAATAACAGTCCGCTTTTAAAAGATTACCAAAACCAGGTTGCTGCCAACCGTGCGGATAGTGCCAGAATCAGGGCTAGCTACAAACCACAGGTTAACCTTAGTAGTTCGGCAGTAATTTCGCCGGTAATCAGAGGTTTTGGTTATGATGGAGCCGTTACCAACGTACAAACTTTGGATGGTTTGGTTAACGTAAACCAGTCTTTAGACAGTAAACGATACATCAGAACGCAAACCCAGACATTGAGTTTACAGTCGGATTCCATTCGCAACACTTCCCGCATTTCCGAGCAGAATTTAAAACGGACGGTTACTGGCCAGTACATTACCGCGTATGGCAGTTTGCTGCAGCTTAAATTCAACCAGCAGGTAGATACGTTGCTGCGCAAGGAAGAACGTATCCTCAAAACGTTAACGCAGCAAAACGTTTACCGCCAAAGCGATTATCTTACTTTTTTAGTCACCCTGAAACAGCAGAATTTACAGTTAACGCAGGCGCGGATACAATACCAAACCGAGGTTGATTCTTTAAATTACATTGCTGGTATTGTCGATACTGGCAAAGTGATTTTGCAGCAGCCGAATGTACAAATTAATGATGCGCCTGCTTTAAGCAACAGCATATTTTTTAAACCGTACGAACTGGATAGTTTAAAGTTGATCAACAACCGCAAACTGATTGATTTTACGTACCGGCCGCGCGCCGGCCTGTTTGCCAATGGCGGATATTACACGGGCTTTATTTCGCCGCTGCTGAACAATTTTGGTACGGGTTTTGGCTTTTCGCTCACGATGCCGATTTATGATGGCGGCCAGCGCAAGCTGCAGTATAAAAAACTGGCTCTGGCAGAAGATACACGCTTAAATTACCGCAGTTTTTTTACCAAACAATACCATCAGCAAATTGCCCTGCTGAAGCAGCAAATCAGTGCAAATGAAGCTTTAATCAAACAGATTGCAGATCAGTTAAAATACTCGGAACGTTTGGTTACGGTTGATTTTGAGCTGATGCAAACCGGCGATCTGCGCGTGGCTGATCTGGTGCTGGCCATCAATAATTATCTGAGTGCCAAATATCTGCTCACGCAAACTAATATCAGCAGGCTGCAATTGATTAATCAGTTAAATTACTGGAACCGTTAAAATGAAGAAACATATGCTCCTCAGCCTGAAAAATAATTTGCTGCATGCTTCTTTTATCGTACTTTTTTTAGTGCTGATCGTTTCCTGCAAAAATAAATCCGCAGAAAAAACTGATGAAGATGTGCCCGCAGCCGATGCGAAAACGCCGGTTACCGTAACCACTATCGGTCAGGATGCGATGACGAGTTATAATGATTTAAGTGCCACTTCGGTTTACTTGCTTAAAAGTTTTGTTAAAGCCAATATCAATGGTTATCTGCGCAAAGTGAGCGTGCGGCCGGGCGAATTTGTGCAGCGCGGACAAGTGCTTTTCTCCGTAGAAACCAAAGAACAGCGCAGCATTGGCAACAGCATAAATGTGCTCGATTCTACGTTTCATTTTACAGGTTTGGGGCGGATAAAAGCTACACAATCAGGCTATATCAGTCAGCTAAACCACCAGCCCGGCGATTATGTGCAGGACGGCGAGCAGCTGGCCGTGATCATTGATAAAGAAAGTTTTGCGTTTTTGATGCAGCTGCCTTACGAACTGCGCGCCGAAGTGAAAGAACACCAACAAGTGGATTTAACTTTGCCAGACGGCGGGAAGCTGCGCGGCGAAGTAACGCTTTCGATGCCAACGGTGGATACGCTTTCGCAAACGCAGGGCATTATAATCAAGGTAAATTCGGCACAAAACATTCCGGAAAACCTGGTGGCCAAAGCACGGATTGTAAAATCTTCCAGTGCACATGCCAATTCGCTGCCCAAACCGGCGGTGTTATCCAACGAAACCCAAACCGAATTTTATGTAATGAAGCTGATTAACGATAGCACGGCCGTAAAAATACCTGTTAAAAAAGGCATCGAAACCAATGAACGTATTGAGATACTTTCGCCGGTTTTTTCTCCGCAGGATAAAATTGTACTCACCGGCAATTACAGTTTGGCAGATACCGCAAAAGTTAAAATTGTGAAGCCATGAGCGCGCCAAAAGACGTTTTCATCTATTTTAAAAAACCGATTACGCTGGTTTTAGGGCTGATTTTGGTTGGCGGCGTGTTTGCTTTTTCTAAAATGCAAACGTCGCTATTTCCGGAAATCACCTTCCCCAAAATAAAAATCATTGCTGATGAAGGTTTGCAGCCGGTAAATAAAATGATGATTACGGTTACCAAACCGCTGGAAAACGCCGTGAAGCAAATCCCCGATCTGCAAACCGTGCGCAGTACAACCAGCCGTGGCAGCAGCGAAATTTCGGCGTTTATGAACTGGAATGCTAACATCGATCTGAGCCAGCAACGCATTGAATCACAGATCAGTAAGATCAGGAACGAGTTGCCTGCCGATGTAAATATCTCGGTAGAAAAAATGAACCCATCCATCTTGCCGGTTAGCGGTTACACGCTGGAAAGCCATAACAAATCGCCCATCGAGCTTCGTTTACTGGCTACTTTTACCATCAAGCCTTTTTTATCACAGGTAAATGGCGTTTCGGAAATCCGCGTGATCGGCGGCAAGGCCAAAGAATACTGGCTGGTGCTAGACAGGCAAAAAATGTCTGCCCTTTCTATTACGCCCGATGCCGTCAGCAACGCGCTGAGCCAAACTGATTTTGTAAAATCTGAAGGTTATTTGTCTGATTATAAAATGCTGTATTTAACCGTAACCGATGCTACGTTAAGTGCCAAAGATCAGCTGGAAAACCTGGTAGTTAGCAACAACAGTAAGCGCATACTGCGCATCAAAGATTTTGCAGATGTACAGATCAATCCCGGCATCGAATACACCAAAATCAACGCCAATGGCCACGAAGGCGTGCTCATTGCCGTTATCAAACAGCCAAATGCTAACCTCGTTTCGCTTTCTGCAGATATGGCTGTGCAGGTAAACAAGCTGCAAAAAATCCTTCCGCAAGGCGTAACCATCAAACCGTATTACATCCAGGCAGATTTTGTAAACGAATCTGTAAAAAGCGTTGGCGACAGTTTATGGATCGGTCTGGCACTGGCCATTGTGGTTGCGATACTGTTTTTACGTTCCTTAAAAGCGAGTACCACCATATTGATTACCATTCCGGTTACGCTGTGTTTAACCCTGTTGGTTTTATATGTGATGGGTTATACGTTCAATATCATGACTTTAGGAGCCATTGCTGCAGCTATCGGTTTGATAATTGATGATGCAATTGTGGTGGTTGAGCAGATCCACCGTACCCACGAAGAACATCCCGACGAGCCTACGCGCAACCTGCTGCAAAAAGCAATCAACTTTTTACTGCCCGCCATGATTGGCTCCTCGGTAAGTACCATCGTGATTTTTATCCCTTTTGTGCTGATGAGCGGCGTGGCTGGTTCCTATTTTAAAGTGATGACTAACACGATGATTATCACGCTGGTATGTTCTTTTTTCGTTACCTGGATTGGGCTACCTGTGATTTATCTCCTGCTCAGCAGCAACAAAAAAAGGGTGGTAAAAGAAGCATCCGCACAACATCCTGTAAAAAAGCAGCGCTGGGTTTCGTTTTTTATTTTCCGGCCTTACCTTAGTTTTATTATTGCGGGTGTTTTGATTTTGGTGATTGTGTTTGTGCCTGCAAGATTGGCAACCGGTTTTTTACCGGATATGGACGAAGGCAGCATCGTTTTAGATTACAGCTCGCCACCCGGAACTTCGCTGGAGGAAACCGACCGGATGCTGCGTGAAGTAGAAAAGATTATTGTTAAAGAACCGGAAGTTGCCGCGTATTCCCGCCGAACAGGCACGCAAATGGGTTTTTTTATTACCGAGCCTAACCGGGGCGATTATCTTATCCAGCTCAGGAAACAGCGCGATAAATCTACAGAAGAAGTTAGCAGTGATCTCCGGCAAAAAATTGAAACCTCGCAACCGGCTTTGCGCGTAGATTTTGGTCAGGTAATTACCGATATGCTGGGCGATTTAATGGAATCAGCACAACCCATCGAGATCAAGATTTTTGGCGATGATCAGCAAAAATTACAGTCATTATCCAAGCAAATTGCCGCTGTGGTAACCAGTGTAAAAGGTACCGCCGATGTTTTTGATGGCATCGTGATTGCCGGCCCGGCAGTAAGCATTGTGCCGGATTACCGCAAGCTGGCGCAATACAACATCAGCCCGAATAACCTGCAAAGCCAGGTGCAAACTGCGCTGGAAGGCAACGTGGTGGGTAGTTTATACGAACAGCAGCAACTATCGCCCATCCGCATGGTTTACCCCGGCAACCGCAGTTTAAGTATTGAAGGAATTAAAAATATGAACCTGTTTTTGGCGAATGGCAAACTGATCCCGATTACCGGTTTGGCCAGCGTGGATTTGCGCGCCGGAGATGCCGAAATCCAGCGGCAAAACCTGCAATCGATGGGCGTGATTTCTGCCCGTTTGGATAACAGCGATCTGGGTACGGTAATGACGGCAATTAAACAAAACATCAGCCAAAAAATAAACCTGCCGCAAGGTTACCACGTGGAATACGGCGGCGCATATGCTGAGCAGCAGCAATCTTTTAAAGAACTGCTTATTATTTTAATCGCATCCAGTCTGCTGGTTTTTGGGGTGATTTTATTCCTGTTTAAACAATTCCGGATAGCGTTTTTAATTTTGATTGTGGCCGTTTTGGGTATTTCGGGCAGCTTTTTAGCGTTGCTTTTAACGGGTACGCCGCTTAACGTGGGCAGTTATACCGGCCTGATTATGATTGTAGGCATCATTGGTGAAAATGCCATTTTTACCTTTTTACAATTTAAACAAAGTGTGGTGGGAAATTCTGTGGATGAGGCAGTTATCTATGCAATTTCTACCCGCCTTCGCCCTAAATTAATGACGGCTCTGGGCGCTATTATTGCACTTTTACCGCTTGCGCTGGGCATCGGCGCGGGCGCACAGCTGCACCAGCCGCTGGCCATTGCAGTTATCGGCGGTTTTGTAGTGGCATTGCCTTTATTGCTGATTGTTTTGCCGAGTATGATTCGTGTTTTGTATCGAAATGAAACGCCTTCAGCCATCCAAAATCCAACCCAAATTAATACCGGACAATAATCCATCAACCCAAAAAATAACCGATAAAAGAAGTATGAAACCAAACCTCAAATTTTTAACAATGCTGTTTTTATGCAGTATTTCTTTGCATTTACATGCGCAGCAGTATGTGCTGCAAAAAACCATCCCGCTGCCCGGCGATGGCGGCTACGATTACCTGGCCATTGATGTGCCCAACAACCATTTATACGTTTCGCACAGCACGGCGGTAAACGTGATCGATCTGGCAACGGAGAAACCCATCGGCGTGATTACCGGCATGAAAGGCAACCACGGAATTGCTTTTGCGGATGGTTTAAACCGTGGCTTCATCAGCGATGGCAAGCCAAATGCGGTAGTTGTTTTTGATCTTAAAACGTTTAAAACCATCCAAACTATTGCGCTTTCTGCTGTAAACGGTCCGGATGCGATTATGTACGATCCGTTTAGCAAACATATTTTTACTTTCTGCGGAGAGAGTAACAATGCGGCCGTGATCGACCCAAAAACAATGACGCAGATTGGTACCGTGGCTTTAAGCGGCGCGCCGGAGTTTGCCGTTTCGGATGGAAAAGGAAAAATCTACAATAATTTAGAGGATAAAAACAGCATGGATGTGATTGATGCCAAAACCCTAAAAGTGCTGAAAAACTTCCCGCTGTCACCTTGCGTCGGCCCGACCGGTTTGGCTTTGGATGCTAAAAACCATCGTTTGTTTACCGTTTGCAGGGAAAATAAAGGCATGTCTGTTGTAGATGAAATCAGCGGAAAAGTGATTGCAACCGTTCCAATAGGTGCTGGCGTGGATGCGGTACTTTACGATGCGGCAAACAAGCTGATTTTTGCTTCCAACGGTGATGGAACGGCTACCATCATTCAGCAAAAAACTGCCGACAGCTACGAAGTTTTACAAACGCTGGAAACCCAATATCGTGCAAAAACGATGGCGTTGGACAGCAAAACACATAAAATTTATTTCAGCGTTGCTGATATGGTTGCAGGTACACGCACGGTCGTTCCCGGAACTTTTAAGGTTTTGGTTTTTGGGATTGAATAAAGTTTAGTTGATTTATTATGTTAAAATCCTGCTCTTTTTAGAGCAGGATTTTCGGTTTTATACAGCTGCCAACTTTGGCATCGTAAGTAAATAAAAAGCCCGGCTTTAACAGGTTAATTAAAATAACACCATGCTTTAATCTTTATCTGCAGTTAACTTAATGCGTATTCCTGCGTTCACTACAACGCCTTCCAACGGCGCATAAATATCCCGAAAAACGGGACTGGTTATGCTTCCGGTATAGATATTGTCCCAGCGGGTCTGCCTTCTGTCGGTTAAGTTTTCAGCATTTACAAATACATCCAGATGCTTCCACATTTTTTGTACCAGCAAACCGAAAGTAATATATCCTCTGCCAGTGGTGCCGTCGTTTAACAATTGGCTTCCGGTGTAAAAAGCTTCTGCGCCAGCACGAAACCGGTCTTCAATTTCGTAGGTTGCATCAAAGTTTAACCTGTTTTTTGCGGTTAATGGTTGCGTGGAGGTTTGTCCTGCAAAATGCTGTTTGGTATCTGTATAGGTGTAACCTAAGTAGAAGCCGAAATCGTCCACGCTTAATTTTACATTCGTTTCCGTGCCTTGTGTACCGATGAATCCTGAGGCATTGGTAAAAACGTTATTGAGCAGCAGGAGCGGATCATTTACATGCGTATAAAAAAATAATTGGTTGATGTTTAAAAAAGCATCACCAATGGCACTACGGAAATTAACATCGCCATTGCCGCCGATAGATTGCTCTGCTTTGGTATTACCAAAAGACAAAGGATTGATATTTTCGTAACCTTGCTGTTCGCTCTGGTCATTAAATAATGTTGGCATTTTATAGCCTAAACCACCACCAATCCTGCTGGTAAAATGTTCGTTTAGCTTAAATAAGGCGTTGATCCTGGGCAAAATAAAAAAGCCTTTAAGTTTATTGTTCGGGGCCGGCGTATTGTAATCGGCACGCAAACCGCTTTCCAGGGAAAACCAGTCAGCCGGCTTAAATGTGTTTTGCCCGAAAACGCCAGCGGTTGTTAAGCTGTAACCCAGATTAGTAAATGGGGCTGCAACAGTAAAATGATCGGTAATTAAATTTGCGCCGGTAACCCAATCAGCGCGTTCCCCATGTACCACATAATTTACCTCGCTAAAAGAAGCATTTTGTTTGCCTGAAAATTTAAAGCCCGGCTGTGATAAATCGCGATCAAAGTAACCAACCGTATTTTTAAAGTTCAGCTTACTTTCTTCATTAATTTTATGCGTGTAAGAAAGTTGGGTTGATATCCAGAAAGATTTGTTACGTTCAAAATACTGATGAAGCTGATCTGCATTACCATTTAATACCTGCATATCACCGCCATAACGATTTTCGTAAGTCGTGTTTACTCCAAACCAGCCGGTATCGCCATTATCTAGATATAAAAACAGCTTGGGGTTAAAAGTAAAGCGATCTGTTTTCGGTATAGCCGAAAATCCGGTTAATGAAGGATCATAGGCACCATTATAATCGTAAGAACCAAATATCGTGGTGCCAACGTGTTTCCATTTCTGGCTGTAAAAGCCGCTTGCATCGGTTCCTTTTGCGCTCGTTCCATTTAGCAGAAAAGAAAGTTCAGGTTCGTCTGCCGGTGTTTTGCTGATTAGGTTAACCAGTCCTGCAATCGCGCCACCTCCATAAAGCGTTGAGGCAGAGCCTTTGATAAATTCGACCTGTTTTAGATCTAGGGGGCTGATTTGCAGGATGCCCAATCCTCCTGAAAAGCCCTGGTAAAGTGGCATACCGTCTTTTAGCAACTGAGTATACCGGCTGTCCAGCCCTTGGATACGGAAGTTGGCGGATCCGCTTACGGCAGAAGTTTGCTGCACATTGATGCCGGTAATTTCTCCCAGCAGCATCTTAATATCACCCGGGCGCATGGTTCCTTTTTCGTCCAGTTCCTCTAAAGGTAAGGCCTCGATCCTAGTAGGCACATCACGCAAATTTTGATTGGTACGCGTGCTTTGCACCACTACCTCACCCAACTCATCACCTTTTGGGTTGAGTGTTAAGTCCAAAGTTTCACCCTGTGCTTTCATCGGAAAAATAAATACTTTTTCCAGTTTATTATAACCTACATAGCTAATTTCGACCTCGTATTTGCCGTTTGGAATGTTTTTAAGGATGATCAGGCCGCCGGTATCCGATGTGGCAGCTAACTTTAACTCAGGTATAATGACTGTTGCGCCTGCTAAAACCTGTTTGGTTTTACCATCACAAACGAACGCTTTAAATATATTCTGGGACATTACTGCATTACAGAACAGCACCCCAAGGAGGAATAAAATTTTTTTCATAAAAATAATTGATTCTGTAAAAGACTTTGCCAACGCAGTTATAGCATCACGACACAGTCCTATTTACAGGAATTGCTTAATAAAGAACCCGTTAAGAAGAAATAAATAATAATTAGGTGAAGGGCGGGCGGAACACGGGGTTATTGTAATCAGTCGTTAGCCTAAGTAAATGGTTCATTATGGGTTTGTCCAGTGCTTCAGAAAATAAATAAGCCGGTAGTTTTGAGTAAAACAGTACGATTAGAGAAAAAACAGCCTGATGCTGAAATTGCAGGGAACTATCAGACTTTGCCGGGGCATCGCGACTGTTATGCCCTAACAGGTCTTTACCGCCTAACAGATAATCACCGATAAAATCCACCGGATCTGGTTTACCAGCCCTAACTTGACAGTAAGAACGATACATTGAAGGAATATCCCTCATCAGGGAAAAATCGCCTAGCGGTAATAATGTGCTTCCGGCCAAAAAGAAACATGCTAATAAAATTGCCACAACAGATTTGCCCATTGCAGCGAAAATATAAAATCAATTTTAGGTGATTAGAAAGAAACGCCAATCTGTAATCCGGTACCGATGATAGCAGGCAGGTTATTACCAAAGTAAACCGGAAGCGAAACAGAAACAAAAAGATTAGCATTCTTTCTCTTTTAATCACCTTATCAAAAACAGGCATTATTCCAAACCGCCCATTTGTTTCGAATGCCACTTACTACACCTAGTATTATAGCTATAAAATTAATGAAAATGAGGCGAAAATTATTATCGGATAAACCTTCCTATATGCAGCAATGATGATTAGAGGAAACCAGAAGTTTTATTACAATTTTCCTTGAAACGAAACTCTTACTGACAGATTTATTATTTAATTGTATCTGTATAGCTTTACATAACATAATATCTTGCTTTTTCTACTTTGAGAGATTTCAAGTTTCAGTTATATATTGATGGTTCGCTTGGCGAACATTTACACCTTATATATAGGTGTAAAAACTGATCCTATATATAAAGGTGTAAAAGCACATTAGGAAAGATTCACGTTTTTTTTTAGATAGCACTTAGGTTATTCCTCTATCTCTTGTTCGTTTTGCTTATTCCGGACAAAGGTTAAATATCGGTAACAAGTTGCAATAGGGAGTTTGAGTCTTTTGGCAACTTCATTGATGGAATACTTCCCGGTGTCATGCAGGTCCTTTGCTGTTAAGGCCAGTTGCAATTTTTCCGGCGTCAGCCCTGCCGGTCTGCCACCCATCCTGCCCCGGGCACGAACTGCCGCAAGTCCGGCTTTGGTCCACTCGCGGATGAAATCTCTTTCGAACTCGGCCAGCGAGGCAAAGATGTTGAAAGTAAATCTGCCGGTAGCCGTTGTAGTATTAATATGATCATGCAGACTCACGATGTCCACGCCTTTCTCCTGGAGCATGGCAACTACATCGACCAGGTCCCGCAATGAGCGGCCTAACCGATCCAGCTTCAATACGACTACTTCGTCACCCGATCTTACGCCAGCTAATAACCTTTTCAGTTCCGCGCGCTCCGTATTCTTGCCAGACACCTTTTCCCGGTAGATATCCGAGCAGCCAAACTTCGTAAGTTCTATTTAGTTGCAGGTCCAAGTTCTGATCCTGCGTGCTCACTCTTGCATAGCCGATTTTCATGATTTCGTTTTTTAGTTCTTTCTGTTTCCCTGGATTTTCAATCAAGACAGCTTAATTAACTTGAGTTCGATTAATAAATTATAATAAAAGTTTGTCAATCAGAGGAGATGTAAGTATATTTAAGTATCTGAAATTCAAATATTTAAATACATGACCTATGATTGAGTTCAATGAAATTAGTGATATTTTCTATCTTGTTGATGAATTTTGCAAAGATTTTGACAACTCTACTAAAGGCTTCATTCTGGGAAAGCCTTCAAAACGTCCTGCAATGATGTCAAAGAGCGAAGTCATTTCTATCTGTATGCTTTTCCATCTAAGCGGTTTCCAGTGCTTTAAGCACTTCTATATGTTTTATGTCCAGCGGCATATGCAGGGCGAGTTTCCCAGGACAGTGTCCTATAACCGTTTTGTCGAACTTAGCCAGGGCGTACTGCTGCCTATGGCCATCTTCTTGAAAACCTGTTGCCTGGGTAGCTGTTCAGGTATTTCGTTCGTTGATTCTACGCCCATCAGGGTCTGCCACAACAAACGGATCAAAAGAAACAAAGTGTTTAAAGGCATAGCCGAAGTAGGCAAATCCGAAGTAGGCAAATCCGAAGTAGGCAAATCCGAAGTAGGCAAATCCGAAGTAGGCAAATCCACTATGGGCTGGTTTTATGGTTTTAAACTGCACATTGTGATCAATGACAAGGGCGAAATCCTGAACTTTGCCATTACACAAGCTAATGTGGACGACCGTGAGCCGCTTAAGAACGAGGGGGTTTTGAAAGCCGTGTTTGGTAAACTGTTTGCCGACAAAGGCTACATCTCAGAAAAGCTGGCCAGAATACTGTTCGTCGGTGATATTCACTTGATCATTGCCACATTGATCGCCTATTCATTCTTCCCTAAAAAACCTACTATTGCTTATCAAACGGTAACCTCCAATCAAATCGTCGCTTTCTGATTAATCGAACTCAGGGTATTAGGTAATCCTCTATCTTAATTTTTGCCAAACCTAGCATCGTACGTAGTTCCCTGGAGTTTTAAGAAATATCTAAATGCATAGTCGTCTTACTTTTTGACTGCTTTAAAATTGCCATTTGGCTGCATAAATATAGCACCAGTAGCTTTACCTGTGGGATTTAGTTCAAATTGAAGATAGTAACCAGTAAGTACTTTTAACCCAAATTTATCTTTACCTAAGGGCACAAGTTCATATTCCGGCTGACCTGGTACTAATGCATACAGCGTTTTAGCTCCTTTGGTATATATTTTAACAGTCGTTCCTGCCAAATCATAGTCGCCTATATACTTTTGAAGGTCTTTGGCGTCTATAGCTTGTCCCTCCAGCCCTTTCGTAAATACAATCGGTTTCAACGCACCTTCAAAAACACCCGACAGGCTTTCAATATCGCCTGCTGTGTTCATTTGAAATTGGATTTTGATAAGAGAGGCAGTCGTATCAATACCGGTAGATTTGTTTTTTATAAATATATCAAAACTATCGTAGCTATAGTGCTTTAACCACAAAGTGTAATTAACAGCGTCGGCAAACAACGAATCATGGAGTGAATAAACTCGCAAAGTGCCGTAACCTGGGTTAAAATACCTTCCGGCAAAATCAGTTAAAGCATGCGTAGCCGGAAAATATTTGTTATGGGCCTTTCCTTCCTTTTCCATCTTCTTCGCGGCCGCAATTGCCTTATCATACTTGCTCCTCGTCGTGCCA
>JBPBQN010000260.1:0-14651 GCA_050954865.1 Janthinobacterium lividum
TCACCATAAGCAATCAATTCTACATGCAGCTTGCCTTTCAAACGCGGATCTTCCAGTGCATTGTCCAGATTACATAAAGTTGCTTTGATTTTTTTATCATCATTAGAATTGAGGATATACAGCGCGTTATAACTTTTTAATATAAGTTTTGCACCAGTAAAAACAGCATTGGTTTGTGCAGCAGCAGGTTTTGCCAAAAGGAACAAGGCAAAGGCAGCCAGCATTAAAGTGTACTTTTTCATGTTTTTGTGTTTGGATTGATTTATATAGTTTGATTTTTCTGTGCTTCTTTTATCGGCTTAAAAGGGCCGAACTTGTGCTGCTTCTCCTTAAAACTATCCGCATAATGCCCAAACGGAAAGTCGATTGGTTTTTTGTCGAGATTGGTCCAGTCCATATGCTGATCGCGATGTGGCCGCGGCTGCGAATTGACAAAAGCAGCCACGTTCCAGGCTTCTTCATCCGTAAGCTGCGGATTTTCATACGTGGCGCCATAAGGCATGTTATTTTTTACAAAACCGATGAAATTGGTTAAACGGTACATGCCCGCGCCATCATTGTAGCTGTGCTTGCCCCAAAGCGGCGGATATTGATAAGATTTTTTATCCGCAGCCAGCAAACCTTCACCCGTTTGGCCATGGCAACTCTGGCATTTTTGTATAAAAACGGCTTTGCCTTTTGCCGGATCAGCAGCAACATTCATAAAAGCCAGTTTCTCGGTGGCGGCACCAAAAAGTTTGGCTTTTTTCGGCACGCCCTGCCCGATCCATTTCATTAAAAGGGCTTCCCTGGGAACAAGGCGGCGTTGGAAATGCCAACTGGACGGGTGTGGCGTTATCCGTTTTGCTGGAAAAGGCAGGCATCAAACCCGAAACCGTAGAACTGATTTTGGAGGGCGAAGATGAGAGAACAATAACTGAAGAACCAAAATCGCCGGGCGTGATCAAGTTTTCGAGAAGTATGTCTATCAATCGTGCGCAGCAACCAGACAGGCAGATATAAGCTGATGGCGCGCGCAACAGATCAAAAAGGAAATAAGCAGCCGGAACATCATGATCCTGACCACCGGACTTACATGGTTAACTTTATGCCTAAACAATCGGTTTTAAATCCTGATTCTTTTCAAAGGGAATCAGGATTTTTTGTAAAAAGAATGTTCCGCGTAAATTTTATACTGCTTCAAAAAAAATTGTTTTAAAAACAAATCATAACCAGTAACAATTATGGTAATGATTTGCTGCTTTAGCAATCAGGGAAATGGTGTCTTCCCGTCTTGAACGAACTGCATTTTGCTGATGGCGCCTACAAACAACCAAAGAATTTTCTTTGGGAAATGGTTTTGTAGGTGAAAATTTTTCAGTTCAACAATCAAATTATTATTTTATCAAAAGCTGATGTGCCAAATTGGTACGATGCTTCTTTTATCTGCAAAAATTTAGCACTAACCGCAACTTTTGTTGTTGATGAAATTTCTACTGATCCTGCTTTTACTCAGTCGCGCTCGTCCTTAAAATATTTTTTACAATGAAGTTAAAATCACATTTACTGGTTTTGATCAGGCATGGCCAATCAGTTTATAACTTAAAAAACCAGTTTACCGGTTCGGCAGATTGCGATCTTTCTGATCTGGGCCGCGAAGAAGCCAGCGTTGTTGGCCAAGAGCTGAAAGAATACGGTTTTGAGTTTGATGAAGTGTATTGCTCGGCACTGAAAAGAACTTTTGAAACGTATAAAATCATCGCCCAAACCATGCAAAACGGATTTGAAAAACTGCCTGTTCATCAGGTTGCGGCTTTGAATGAACGGAATTACGGCCTTCTACAAGGTAAAAACAAAGACGAAGCCATCGAGAAATACGGAGCCGAAAAGGTTGAAACCTGGCGTCGAGGATTTTACGCGCTGCCGCCCGACGGAGAAAGTTTGGAGCAAACTGAAAAACGCGTAGTTGATTTTTACAATGCGGTTTTAGTTCCGGCCTTGCAAAGCGGCAAACGCCTCCTTTTAATTGCGCACGGCAACAGTTTGCGCAGTTTGGTGATGCACCTGGAAAATATTTCGCCCCATAACATTGAATCTTTAAATATTGTTACCGGAGAAATCATTGTTTACGAATTGGATGAACGCCTGAAAATCATCCGGAAGGAAATCAAAAATCCAATCGCGAAAGCCTGAATCAGCCTGAAAAAACATCGATAAAAACAGCATCAAAAAAACACCGATAAAAACAGCATTCCACTTTTAACTACTATATAAATCATCATGAAAATTACAAAAATTTTAGCCAGAGAAGTGTTGGATTCAAGAGGAAATCCAACCGTAGAATCAGAAATTACGCTGCAAGACGGCTCAACGGCCAGAGGAATTTCGCCTTCAGGAGCCAGCACCGGCGAGAAAGAAGCAGTAGAACTACGCGACGGCGACCCGAAACGTTACGAGGGAAAAGGTGTTGAAAAAGCAGTTTCCGGCATCAATACGGAAGTGAAAGATGCGGTTGCAAACATCGATTTTGAAAATCAGGAAGCGTTTGATAAGCTGCTGATCAAGCTGGATGGCACGCCGAATAAATCCCGTTTGGGCGCAAATGCCCTACTGGCGGCTTCCATTGCTTTTGCGCGTGCAACGGCCCTGTCCAAACATATTCCGCTCTACCGGCAGCTGGTGGAGCGCGATCATTATGTGATGCCGGTTCCGTGTATGAACGTAATTAACGGTGGCCGCCATGCTGACAATAACCTTGATTTTCAGGAATTTATGATTGCTCCGCACAACGCACCAAGTTTTAAAGAAAGCATCCGGATGGGCGAAGAAGTTTTTCATACGCTAAAAACACTACTCAAAAGCAAAGGCTATTATACTGGTGTGGGCGATGAAGGTGGTTTTGCGCCGAACCTGAAATCTAACGAAGAAGCAGTGGAAATAATTCTGGAAGCCATTACAAAAGCGGGGTATAAACCGGGCGAAGATATTTCCATCTGCCTTGACCCTGCGACCAGCGAAATGTGGGAAAACGGAACCTACAACTTGTTTAAAAGCACCAAACAGATTTTTACTTCTGATGAACTGGTTGGTTTGTGGGAAAGCTGGATCAGCAAATACCCGATTGTGTTGCTGGAAGATGGTTTGGGCGAAAATGATTGGGCCGGCTGGAAAAAAATGACTGACGCTTTGGGCAGCAAAGTTGAACTGGTGGGCGATGATATTTTTTGCACCAATCCGGAGATTATTCAGCGTGGCATTGATGCCGGAATTGCCAACAGTGTTTTGATTAAATTAAACCAGATTGGCACCGTTTGGGAAACTTTGGAAGCGGTAAACCTCTCACAAAAAAATGGTTATCATTGCTTTATTTCGCACCGCAGCGGCGAAACGGAAGATACAACCATTGCAGATTTAGTGGTAGCTACCAACGCCGGACATATTAAAACCGGAAGTGGCTGCCGTTCAGAACGGGTTTCTAAATTTAACCAAATGCTGCGGATTGAACAGGAACTGGGCAGTAACGCCAGTTTTGCAGGCATCACTACTTTTAAAAGATAACAACTTAATTGCTTGATTATGAATGTTCAGCATCCCTGGCATGGTATTTCTCCCGGAAGCAATGCTCCGCAGGAAGTAAAAGCCGTAATTGAAATATCTAAAGGCAGCCGCACCAAATATGAGCTGGATAAACCTTCCGGCTTGCTAACTTTAGACAGGATATTGTTTTCGTCCGTGCATTATCCTGCAAACTATGGTTTGATTCCGCAAACTTATTTTACGGATCATGATCCGCTGGATATTCTGGTTATCTGTTCAGAAAATTTGGCGCCTTATTCAATGGTCGATGCACGCGTTATCGGAGTGATGGAAATGCGTGATAACGGCGATGTGGACGATAAGATTATTGCAGTGGCCAGTCATGATATATCCTTAAAACACATTCAGGAAATTACCGATTTGCCTGAATACACCTTGCTGGAGTTTCAGAATTTTTTTGAAGATTATAAAAAACTGGAAAAAAAGCCGGTAGAAGTGCTTGGTTTTAAAAACAAAGAAGTTGCTTACCAGTGCATTACAGAAAGCATAGTTCGGTATGAAAAAGAAATCAAACCCACTTTAGATCTGAATAAATGAGCCGGTCAGCTTTTTCCTCAGAACATTATTTAATAGTTAAACAGTTAAGCAGATGGACGTTCTTGGTAACTCCGGTAGCCATTTTAATTGGCAGCATGGTGGCTTTTTTTCTGTGGCTGCTGGGCTGGGGCATCCATTATCGGTTTGCGCATCCATGGTTGCTGTATTTGCTACCTTTTGCTGGCGTTTTAATTCATTTTATTTATCAGGCGACTGGTAAATCTTCCGAAAAAGGCAATAACCTGGTGATGGAAGAAATCCACCAGCCCGGCGGCGGCGTACCTTGGCAAATGGCTCCGGTGGTGCTGATTACAACGGTTATTACACATTTATTTGGTGGTTCTGCCGGCAGAGAAGGCACGGCCGTACAAATTGGCGGCAGCATGGCAGGCTTGTTCAGTACTTGGTTTAAGTTGGAAAAAGCTGAATTACAACTCGTTTTAACGGCTGGCGTTGCGGCCGGATTCGGTGCCGTTTTTGGTACGCCGGTTACCGGTGCTATTTTCGCACTGGAAGTTTTGAGCATCGGCCAGATTAAGTACAGTGCCTTGCTGCCTGCGCTAATTGCGAGTGTGGTTGCCGATGTAACGGTTTCGGCGTGGGGCGTGCATCACACGGCTTACCACATTGATGTGCTGGCCAAAACGCCTTACCTGTTTTCTAATTACATCAGTTTTGATTTGCTGTTGCTGGCAAAAGTAATCATCGCTTCGGCGTTGTTTGGCTTGGCGAGTTATGTATTTTCAATTTTTGTACACGAGATCAAAGCGTTTTTTAATAACCTTTTTTCGCGCAAATGGCTCATTCCGTTTTTGGGCGGATTGATCATCATTGGCCTGACTTATCTCCTCGGAAAACCTGATTATTTAAGTTTAGGCGTTGATGCACAATATCCTGGAGCCATCACCATTCCGTCTGCTTTTCATGCAGGCGGATCGGATACCTGGAGCTGGTTTTGGAAAACGATATTTACCACGTTAACCCTCGGAACCGGTTTTAAAGGCGGCGAAGTAACACCGTTGTTTTACATCGGCGCAACGCTGGGCAACACACTTTCCATGCTGTTAAATGCGCCAGTAAGTTTGTTTGCCGCGCTGGGTTTTATCGCGGTTTTTGCCGGCGCAACCAATACGCCGTTGGCTTGTACTTTTATGGGGATAGAACTTTTTGGCGGAGAACACGTCCTGCTTTTTGCCGTTGCTTGTTTTACCGCCTATTTTTTTAGCGGCCACAGTGGCATTTACAGCTCGCAGCGCATCGGCGTTTCTAAAATCACCGATGCTTCTTTTACCGATGAAAAATCATTGTTGGATGCCGGAAAACGCAGAGGTTATTTTCACCAGAAAATCAGCAAATACCAGTTCGGTTCAAAAACAAAAGGATAATTATGAGTGATGCAGTGCAAATTACAGAACGCCATTTAGGTAAAATCCAGATCTTTTTAAAACCCGGCGATCAAATCCGCGGTAGCTCTTTTCTGGCTCATTTTAAACCGAAACAGCTTTACCGCGAACTGATTAATCTGGCCAAGCAAGACGGACTGATGAACGCTTCTGTGTATCAAACCCACAGCAGTTTTTCCATTTATGAACCTATCCAAAATTCACATCCTGAACTGACCAATGCAACGCTGGCCATCTGCATAGAACTCATCGACGAAAAGCCAAAACTGGAAGCATTTTGCACCAAACACGCTGCCTATTTGCAAGGAAAGCTAGTTATATTTAAAGCCGTAGAACACTGGATAATCCAATAAAAATGAAGATCAGTTTATTAATATTTATGGGCGGTGGCCTGGGTAGTTTGTTCCGTTACTTAGTTAACCGCTGGACGGTTGGCGTCCTGACAACCAGCTTTCCGTACGGCACTTTTATCGTAAATATGGTGGGTTGTTTTTTAATTGGTTTCCTGATTTTCATCACCGAAAAACTAAGTATATCCGCCGTAGAATGGCGGCTATTTTTGGTTACCGGTTTCTGCGGAGGCTTTACCACGTTTTCTTCTTTTTCTTATGAAAGCGTGCAACTCATTACCAACCATCAGTTACTTACGTTTTTTGTAAACGTAGCGGGCAGCTTACTATTGGGTTTGCTGGCCACTTACGCCGGAATTTCATTGGCAAGAAACATTTAATCAGCATTTCAATTTGTGTCGTGCCAAAATAAACAGATTAATTTTTAGGTGATAAAAGAAGCATCGACCTAAAAAATCAAAACCAGCGTGCCTGCAATAACTAAGACTACACCAATTTTTAGGTGATAAAAGAAGCATCGACCTAAAAAATCAAAACCAGCGTGCCAGCAACAATCATAACTGCGCCAATGGCGGTTTTAAGCGATAAAGTTTCTTTTAAAATGATAACCGAAAGCACGATGGTTAGCGCCACGCTCAGCTTATCTACCGGTGCAACCTGCGAAACTTTGCCCAGCTGCAACGCTTTGTAATAAAATATCCAGGAAAGGCCGGTTGCCAAGCCCGATAAAATCAAAAATAAAATGCTGTGGCGCGATAAATCGCCGATGCCTTTCAGTTCGCCACGCGCCAGGGCAATGCCCCAGGCTACAATCAAAATAACAACAGTTCTGATGGCTGTTGCCAGATCAGAATTGACGTTTGTAACGCCGATTTTTGCGAAAATGGCCGTTAGCGAAGCAAAAACAGCTAATAATAAAGCATATATCCACCACATAATTTTAAATAAAGTTTGATGATTGATTAAGCATGATGTCATCAATTTGTTGGTAGAGATGTACAGTTATGAAAACTTATTTGCTTTATTTCAGCATAACTGAAGGCTGCGTATAGTATTTATTTCGCAGCCAGAAGGCAACGTTAACCAGTAATATCAAAGCCGGAACTTCGATTAATGGTCCAATTACGCCGGCAAATGCTTCACCGGAATTGATCCCGAAAACGCCGATGGCAACGGCAATGGCCAGTTCAAAATTGTTGCCCGTTGCCGTAAAAGCGATGGATGTACTTCTGGCATAATCTGCACCGAAAGATTTCCCAATAAAAAAGCTCAGCAAAAACATGATGGCAAAATAGATAACCAGCGGAACAGCAATATGTACCACGTCCAACGGGATTTGGATGATCAGTTTTCCTTTTAAGCTGAACATTACAACGATGGTAAACAGTAAGGCAATCAGCGTAATCGGCGAAATGAAAGGCAGATATTTTGTTTGAAACCAGGTTTCACCTTTCAAATGGATCAAAACATAACGGCTGATGATGCCGGCTAAAAACGGAATACCTAAATAAATACCTACACTTTTTGCAATTTGCAAGATGCTTACGTTGACAGTTAAGCCTTGAAAACCTAACAACGGCGGTAAAACCGTGAGGAAAAAGTAGGCATAAAAACTGTATAGCAATACCTGGAAAATACTGTTTAGCGCGATTAATCCGGCAGCATATTCGCGGTTTCCTTCCGCCAGATCATTCCATACTACTACCATGGCAATGCAGCGTGCCAAACCAATCAAAATCAGTCCGGCCATGTAGGCAGGATGATCGTGCAAAAAAATGATGGCCAATACAAACATCAGTATTGGTCCGACAATCCAGTTTAAAATAAGGGAAGCAGTCAGCACTTTGGTATCTTTAAATACTTCGCCCATTTTTTCCAACCGCACTTTGGCGAGTGGCGGATACATCATCAAAATCAACCCAATAGCTAAAGGAATATTGGTTGTACCGCTGGAAAAGGAATTAATTAATCCTGATGAAGAAGGCAAGAAATAGCCAATGGCGATGCCGATTGCCATCGCCAGAAAAATCCATAAAGTAAGGTATTGATCTAAAAAACCCAGCTTTTTGCGTTCTGCTACAGGTAAACAGTTGTTTGCGCTCATTTTATTTAGTTACATGTTGGCTGATAAAATCAGCGGCATAAATTTTTATCATATCGCGCACCCTTCTAAATTCGTTCATAATTTCTTCGGGTGAGCCAACCGCTTTGGCAGGATCAGGAAAATTATGGTGAAAACGCTGAACGTTGCCGGGAAAATAAGGACAAGCTTCGTTTGCGTTATCACAAACGGTAATTACATAATCAAATGGAACAGACAAGTATTCATCCACATGGTTAGAGCTATGCGTCGAAATATTAATCTGATCTTCGGCCATCACCTGAACCGCTTTTGGGTTAACGCCATGCGTTTCTATACCCGCACTATAAATAGTTGCTTTTTCGCCTGCAAAATGCCGCAAATAACCTTCGGCCAATTGGCTGCGACAACTGTTGCCCGTACAAAGCACCAATATATTTTTAATTAATTTTTTCATATTTAACTAGTAATGAGACTTCTAAACAGATTTAGCAGCAATTTTGATGTGCTGTATAAGAACCCAAAAAGTTGCCAAGCTGATTTTGCAGCAGTGCCCAGTTTTTCGGCTCAATGCAGTAACAAATGCTTGTTCCTTCAATCGTTCCCTGAATCAATCCTGCATTTTTCAATTCTTTCAGGTGCTGCGAAATGGTAGCTTGTGCTAACCCCAACTCTTGTACCAGATTGCCACAGATGCAGGTGTTGCTCTTGATGATTTGTTCCAAAATAGCCAAACGCGCCGGGTGCGCCAACGCTTTCAACATGATGGCTAAACGATTTTGCTGATCTGTAAAAATTTCTGTTTTTGTTGTCCCCATATATTAATCGTAAAAATACGATTAATATGTAAAGTAACTTATAATATCTACTGAAAATAAAATACAGGTTGCTTACGCAGGTTATTTTGAGGTATTTTGATAAGTGTTTTAAGCTAATACAGAATGATTGACAGGTTTTTGCAGAAGTTTTAACTTGATCGCAGCTTCAAAAACTTGATCAACCAAAATGACGATGCTTCTTTTATCACCCCAAATTCATCAGATTGTTAGAATGCTTCTTTTATCTGCATAAAACACATAAACAAAATTTACCCGCATAAAAGAAGCATTGATGATTTCTGTTGCCCAAACTTTAACAGACTTTAAGGCGTTTTTTATCCTGCTTTTTTACTTATATTTAGTATGGCTTCAAGTATCCGTTTTTTTGATTTTTCGCAAAAAGTTAACTACAAAACCGAGGTTTTAGCAGGGCTGACTGTGGCCATGACGATGATGCCCGAATCCTTGTCTTTTGCAATTTTAGCAGGATTTCCTCCTTTGGTTGGCTTGTATGCCGCTTTTATTATGGGCCTTGTTACTTCCATATTTGGTGGTCGCCCGGGATTGATTTCCGGAGGCGCCGGAGCCGTGGTTGTCGTGGTTATTGCCCTGATGAAATCTAACGGAATTGAATATGTGTTTGCAACTGTTGCTCTTGCCGGCATCATCCAGATTTTTATCGGCGTTTTTAAATTTGGTAAGTTTATCCGTTTGGTTCCTCAGCCGGTTATGTACGGCTTTGTTAATGGTTTGGCGGTGATTATTTTCATGGCACAAATAGCTCATTTTAAAACAATTACGGATGGAAAAGAAAGCTGGCTCACCGGAGAACCGTTGCTGATTATGGCAGCTCTGGTTGCCTTAACTATTGCTATTGTGGTGGTATTTCCTAAAATTACCAAAGCGGTTCCGCCTTCGCTTGTGGCTATTATTGTTGTTTTTCTCATCGTGCTGGGTTTCGGGATACACACCAAAACGGTAAGCGATATTGCTTCTGTTGCCGGCGGTTTCCCTCCTTTCCATATCCCAAATGTTCCCCTGAATCTGGATACGTTGAAAATCATCTTTCCTTATGCTTTGATTATGGCGGCAGTAGGTTTGACCGAAGGATTGCTGACTTTAAATTTGGTAGATGAAATAACCGGCACAAGAGGGAATAGCAATAGAGAATGTATTGCCCAGGGCAGCGCAAATATTTTAAATGGTTTTTTCTTCGGAATGGGCGGCTGCCCGATGATCGCCCAAACTTTAGTCAACCTTTCTGCCGGAGCCAGAGCCAGATTATCAGGAATTGTAGCAGCGCTGACCATCTTATTAATCATTCTTTTCGGCGCACCAATTATCGGCCGGTTGCCAATGGCAGCCTTAACCGGCGTGATGATTATGGTTGCGTTTAAAACTTTTGAATGGGTAAGCTTTAAACTACTCAATAAAATGCCTAAACAGGATGTGTTTGTAGGCATTTTGGTAGCCGCAATTACCGTATGGCTGCACAACCTTGCATTGGCCGTATTGATTGGGGTGATCATTTCGGCTTTGGTTTTTGCCTGGGAAAGTGCCAAGCGCATCAGAGCCAGAAAATATATCGATAAAAATGGTATCAAACATTACGAAATTTATGGTCCGCTATTTTTTGGATCTGTAATGGCATTTACCGAAAAGTTTGATATTCAGGAAGATCCGGCTGAAGTTGTTATCGATTTTAAGGATAGTAAGGTTACAGATATGTCTGCCATTGAGGCATTGAACAAGCTCACAGAACGCTATCACAAAGCAGGGAAAAAACTTCATTTAAAACATTTAAGTGAGGATTGCCGCATTTTGCTGGAAAATGCAAAGGAGGTTATCAATGTAAATATTTATGAAGATCCTACTTATTATGTTGTAACAGATGAAATTAAATAAACAACTATTGATTGATAATTAAATCTTTTGCAGGCAAACACCTGCATTTTATCAGAAGTTATTTTAATTTAGGCAGATGAAATCATTCATGCTTCTTTTATCTCTGTAAATTTTACTTTTAAGTTTTAAGGAGATAGAAAATCAATAAAACTTCACCATTTTTTAGGTGATAAAAGAAGCATGCCGATAAAACCGGTAAAATTTAAACTGTTTTTAAGATGATGGGTTTTGAAACTATCAGTTTTTGATTTCTTTTCCGAAATAATCATTGTTACTTCTCCATAAAAATCGCAATCCAAAATATCACCCATGAAAATTTCCTTAACCCTGCTCCTGCTTGCCGCTTTTACACTGCAATTATCGGCTCAGCAAACCCAAAAACCCATGCTTTATGGCAGCAACTGGATGGCGATTACAGGCAAACCGATGGCTGCTACAGCTGGTGCAATGACGTTTCAAAAAGGTGGCAATGCGGTTGATGCGGCCTGCGCCATGCTTGCCGCTGCCTGTACCATGTGGGATACTTTAAGTTGGGGCGGCGAAACGCAGGCATTGATTTATAATCCGAAAACCAAAAAGGTGATTGCCATCAATGCGATGGGCTTTGCGCCAACTGGTGCAACAGTAGCTTTTTTTAAAAAGAAAGGCTATAATTTTCCTCCGGAATATGGTCCGCTGGCTGCAACAACACCTGGCACACCCGGCGGCATCATTTACATGCTGATCAATTACGGCACGCTAAGTTTGGAACAGGTGCTGGCTCCGGCTATGCAAATGGCGGCAGGTTATGCGATAGAAGCACAAGCGGCAAATACAATGGAACATGATAAAGACATGCTTAAACAATGGCCGTACAGCAAGAAAGTATTTCTGACTCATCCAAATGAAAAACGTGAAGCTCCGGAAGCAGGTGAAATATTTGTACAGAAAGATTTACTACAAACGCTTACCAAAATGGTATCCGCAGAAAAAGATGCTTTAAAAAAAGGAAAAAGCCGGAAAGAAGCATTGATGGCTGCTTATGACCGTTTTTACAAAGGCGACATTGCCCAGGAGTTTGTGCGCGGCAGCCAGGAACAAGGCGGACTGATTACCATGCAGGATTTGGCAAAATGGAAACCTATTGAAGAAGAACCGCTGAAAGTAAATTACAAAGGCATTGAGGTTTACAAGTTACAACAATGGACGCAAGGCCCGGCGATGTTGCAGGCGTTAAATATCCTCGAAAATTTCGATTTGAAAAGCATGGGTTATAACAGTCCGAAATATATTCACACGGTTTACCAGGTTATGAATCTGGCTTTTGCTGATCGCGATTTTTATTATGGCGATCCATATACCAATTCCAACGGACCGATAAAAGGCTTGTTAAGCAAAGAGTATGCTAAACAGCGCGCAGCACTGATTAATTTTGATCAAAACGATGCTAAAATTGGTCCCGGAAATCCGTATCCGTTTGAAGGAAAAACCAATCCGTACATTAACCTTTTAAAAAACAGAGGTTTTGAAATGGATACCAGCAAACGGAACTTCGCCCCAAAACATGATCTCGGTAAAAATAACACACCGGAAGAATTGTATCACGACCGTTTATGGAGAGGCACAACTTCGGTTGAAGCAGCGGATAAAGAAGGCTGGGTAGTTTCAATCACGCCAAGCGGCGGCTGGCTGCCGGCCTGTATTGCCGGAAATACGGGCATTGGCATGAGCCAGCGGATGCAAAGTTTCGTGCTGGATTCTGCCTTAAACCCTTTTAATGTGGTAGCACCGGGCAAAAGGCCGCGCGTAACCTTGTCACCGTCACTGTTTTTAAAAGGCGGAAAACCGTATTTATCTGCTGCCGTTCAGGGCGGCGATACACAGGATCAGAACCTATTGCAGTTTTTTTTAAACGTGGCCGAGTTTGGGATGACCGTTCAAAAAGCCACCGAAGCACCAAACTTTAATACCAACCAGCTTTGGCTTTCTTTGGGAGGAACCAAAACAGCAGACCGCGAGCCAAAGCCCGGACAAATTTTATTGAACACCAATACCACAGAAGCGGCACGCGCCGAGTTGAAAAAAATGGGTTATATCATGAGTTTTACAGAACGGACCAGCGGCCCGATCAATGCCATTTATTTTGATTGGAAACATGGCAGCTTTTGGGGCGGATCCAGCAATCATGGCGAAGATTACGGCGTTGGCTGGTAAGTTTACCATGCTTCTTTTACCACCTAAATTTTGGTTTTATGATTGATGCTGATAAACATCTTTTAAAAAACATGAAATTTAGGCGATAAAAGAAGTATGGAACAGTTTGAATAAAGTTCAATCAGCCACGAATCATTCCGTAAACTATCTATTTTTTATTGTAAGATTTAACAGCACCAGCTTTTGCCGAAAAAGCGGCAGTTCCTTCTAAATTAAAAATTTTTAAATTTTCTTCCTGATGCGTTTCTAACACATTACCAAAGTAATCCGGCCGGTTTTCGTCCCAAATTAAAGAACTATTCCGGATGGTAATTTGGTTTGCATGATCCAGCTTTTCCGTGTATTTTCAGGCACTCAAGTTTATGCAATAACAGCATAAATAAAAAATCTGTAATCGTAACGCCAGGCAAGCTTCCCAGCTATTATAATTCGGATATTTATCCTTTCAGTCGCTGTTTTATTAAAGGAATAACTTCCTTACCAATCAGTTCGATTGATTGCATCAACTGCGTGTGCGAAAGCCCTGCGTTATCCATTTGAAATGTAAATCTGGAAATTCCTCCGAGTGCTTCACTGTGTTTCAAGATTTTTTCTGCAACCCGTTTAGAACCGCCAACTACCAGCACGCCCTGCGGACCGATAAGCGAATCAAACTGTGGTTTTGTTACCGCTGGCCAGCCGCGTTCTTTTCCTAATTTGGTCCAAAGTTCTGCATAGCCTGGATAGTAATCGGCTACTGCTTGCTCATCACTGCTTCCTGCATAACCTGGCGAATGTAAGCCTACTTTAAGTTCTTCCGGTTTGTAGCCTGCCCTTCGGCCGGCTTCCCGATATAAATCTATCAGCGGACGGAAACGGTGTGTCTGTCCTCCGATTATGGCAACCATTAATGGTAAACCCAATGTGCCTGCTCGTACAAATGATTCGGGGGTGCCGCCTACGCCTAACCAAACAGGTAATTTTTCTTGTAATGCCCTTGGATAAACCGGAAGGTTGTTTATTGCCGGCCGAAACCTGCCAGACCAGGTAACAAATTCGCTGTCGCGAATTTTTAATAATAAATCCAGCTTTTCTTTAAATAATTCATCATAATCATTCATACTAAATCCAAAAAGCGGATATGCTTCCACCGATGAACCTCGACCAACAACAAGCTCTGCCCTTCCTTTCGATATCAGATCAAGTGTAGAAAACTCCTGGTACACCCGCACGGGATCAGATGCACTTAAAACCGTTACGGCACTTGCTAAACGGATTCGTTTGGTTCGTGAAGCAGCAGCACCCAAAATTACAGCTGTAGCAGAATCCAAAAACTCTTTTTTGTGATGTTCGCCTATGCCAAAAACATCAAGCCCAACCTGATCAGCCAGTTCGATACGCTCCAGCAACTGTTCCATGGCATTTACGCTGGTAAGCGTGTTTGATCCGTACATGGCCGAAGCAAAACTGTCTATTCCAATTTCCATATCTTTTAGCTAAGGTGTAATTTGGTGTATAAATAAAGGCACCAATGCAATAGCAATTTAATTTAATCCATGTTTTAAAAAATACTAATTGCCTGATTTTTTAAATTTAACGGCTTTAATTTCTTTTGTGTAAGCAGCAATACGTTTACTGTGTGTAATTAATTTTCAATCTAAACACACAATTGTGTAAACCGGAAACAAAAAAAGGAGTTGCAAATGAATGCAACTCCTTTTTTTACAGTGTGGGAGATACTGGGTTCAAACCAGTGACCCTCTGCTTGTAAGGCAGATGCTGTTTCTTCCATTTTAACACAAAAACGCGC
>JBPBQN010000261.1:0-13777 GCA_050954865.1 Janthinobacterium lividum
TCATGTTTTTTTAATTGATTAAATGGTAAAACCAGTCCATTTTTCATTTGATTTTCCTGAAGCGATAACGTTTTCAATGAAAGCCATTCCGCGTACACCTTCTTCGATTCCCGGAAAATCCAGCCATTCAGGTTCTGGTGTTTTACCTTCCAGATTTGCTTTTACAGTCAGAGCGAAGTTTTTATACAGATTGGCAAATGCTTCCAGATAACCTTCGGGATGACCGGCCGGCGTGCGGGTATTTTGCTGTGCATAGGAACTGACATAACTGCCGCCCGTCCGCCATATTTCTACCGGCTGATCCAGCAACATCACTTTTAAAGTATTGGCATCCGCTTGCTGCCATTCGATGCCGCCTTTTTCACCATAAATCCTGATTTTGACATTGTTTTCTTCTCCCGCAGCAACCTGCGAAGCTACCAAAACACCGCTTGCATTGTTGTTAAATTTCAATAATACCGCACCGTCATCGTCCAATTGTCGGCCTTCTACCACAATGTTGATATCAGCACAAAGCTTTGTAATTGCTAAGCCGGAAACGTATTCGCATAAATTAAAAGCATGTGTGCCAATATCTCCCATAGCTCCGGCAATGCCACTTTTAGCTGGATCGGTACGCCAGGAAGCTTGTTTATTTTCGCTGCCTTCTTCAAATTTGCTCAGCCAGCCTTGCGGATATTCTACATAAATTTTTCTAATTTTTCCAAGTTTACCAGACTGCACGAACTGTTTTGCTTCTTTTACCATTGGATAACCGGTGTAAGTATGTGTGAGGCAAAATAAATTTCCGGTTTGTTCAATAATTGTTTGCAAATCCTTTGCTTCCTGCAGAGAAAATGTTGCAGGCTTATCCAGGATGACATGAAAACCATTTTCCAATGCTTTTTTTGCCGGTGCAAAATGGACGTGGTTTGGCGTAACAATGCTAATTACCTGAACGCGCTCATCTTCAGGAAGTTGTTTTTCTTTTTCGATCAACTCCTGCCAGGAATTGTAAATCCGGTTTTCATCAACATTTAACAGCAAACCGCTTGCTTTTGATTTTGCAGGATCACTGCTGAATGCACCACAAACTAAATCATATTGATCATCCATGCGGGCAGCGATCCGATGAACAGCACCGATAAAAGCACCCTGACCGCCGCCAATCATTCCTAATCTTAACTTCATATATTATATATTTTAGGAAAGCGCCCAGGCTTTATCACCTTTTTTGTATGGGTAATTGCCATCATATTTCCCCGGAACCGGCAAATAACGTAGGGCCTTTGTAGCACCAACTTCGGAAGTAAAATAGCCTAACATAGTCAGTTCTTTTATCATCCGGAAATAGTGATTCGGTTCTTCTTTCTTTTTATTGGTTTGATATGCTTTTTGCTCCTTATCCAGATCAATCAAAACGGCAGTACGTTGTTTCGGATCGCATTCCATAAATTTTTTGCCGTTTTTCTTTTTACAGGCATCATCTAATTTGGCAATTCCATCCGTAAAAACCTTTTGATCTTCCGGCTTATAGCAATCCCGAACCATCACCGCCATAAACTTACCAACTCCGGCGGCTTTTGCACCAGGGGTTGAGGTAGTAGGCAAAATCGTATCGCCAACCTCATCCATAAAGGAAACATCCTCTTGCCTAAATAATTCTTTTGCTTTATTAGGACCAGATTTGCATCCGCTTATAAAAAATTCGGCACCTAAAACTGTACCGCCTAACAGCAAGGCAACTCTAGAAACAGCTTCTCTCCTATTCATATTTTTAGGTTATAAAAACAGTATTTATAATTATGATTTTATGCATTAAATTTCCAGCCCTGGCGGTAATTGCGTTTAACGTACTGGTTTACCGAATCAAAATTGGTGATGCGCATATTTTGATTGTCCCAAAGCATTTTGATGTGTCCACCTTCCAATTCATGTCCGCGAACAGCCAGATTTGCCATTAACAATGCTTCTGTTAACGGGCCGGCAACTTCAAACGGAGAACTTACCTGTTTTTTGCCGTAACCGGCCAAACAAGCTTCTACCCATTGTGCGTAATGACCCTCGGCCTGACCAGGAACCCGCGCAATAGTTTGTTTAACATTTACTTCTTTGGTACGTGAAGTTGGCAGCAGCAAAGGATTTTCTGAATAGGTACTGGCCATCATTTTTCCTTTTGTGCCGATAAACAAAGTACCGTTGCCATCGTCGCCAAATTTTTCATTTGCACCTAATTCTTCCGGACGTTCCGGCTGTATGCCACCATCCATCCAATGCAAAGTAATATCGCCTTTGGTTTTATTGGTTTTTGGGAAAGTTAAGGTGATGTGGCTCGATGGCGGACAACTATCCGGAAAAACACCCTGTTTAAATTCATCTACATAAACGCTGCCTACACTGGCTTGCACGTCTTTAGCATATTGCAACCCTAATACTCTAAACGGAGCTTCAACCAAATGGCAGCCCATATCACCTAAAGCACCGGTGCCATAATCCCACCAGCCACGCCAGTTAAAAGGCACTAATTTTTCTACATAATCTTTGTACGGAGCTGTGCCTAGCCATAAATCCCAGTTTAACTCTTTCGGAATATCCGATTTTGTATTTGGCCAGGCAATACCTTGCGGCCAAACCGGGCGATTTGTCCAGCAGTAAACCGTATGTACATCTCCGATTATACCATTGTCGTACCACTCAGCTAACAAACGCGTACCATCATTTGATGCGCCTTGATTACCCATTTGCGTAACCACTTTATATTTTTTAGCGGCTTCGGTTAACATCCGGGCTTCATAAATATCATGGGTAAGCGGTTTTTGCACATACACATGCTTGTGGTGCTGCATGGCTGCCACCGCAATAATTGCATGGTTATGATCTGGCGTGGAAACCGAAACGGCATCAAAATTTTTAGCTTCTTTGTCCATCAATTCGCGCCAGTCTTTATAATATTTTGCTTTCGGAAAGCTTGCTCTTGATTTTGCAGCGCGGCGATCATCTACATCACATAGAAAACCAATTTCTGCTTTACCGCTTTTGTAAAAATTAGCAATATCACTTTCACCTTTTCCACCGGCACCAATACCAGCTACAATTAGTTTATCACTTGGAGCCGTATAACCTTTTCCGCCTAAAACAAAGCGCGGAACGATGGTAAACGCAGCAGCAGCAATAGCTGAATTTTTTATGAAACTTCTGCGGGAAGTTTGTGAAGACTGTAAATCCTGATCTTCCATTTGTTTAATTTTATTAGTTGTTGATCAACAATTTTAGAGTGATAAAAACAGTATGCCTAGATATTCATCTTTTTTAATTCGCTTACAGCGTAATCTACGGCGCGTGCCGTAAGTGCCATATACGTTAAAGATGGATTTTGGCAGGCTGATGATGTCATGGCTGCACCATCCGTAACAAAAACATTTTTGGCATCCCAAACCTGGTTCCACTCATTCAATACAGAAGTTTTTGGATCGCGGCCCATTCTGGCAGTTCCCATTTCATGGATACCTTTTCCTAAAACCGCATCCTGCGTATAGGCTTGTACATCTTTTGCACCTGCTGCTTCCAAAATTTCTTTGGCATCCTGCATCATATCCAACCGCATCTTTTTTTCATTATCTCTGATCACGGCATCAATGGCAACCACGGGCAAACCCCAGGCATCTTTTTTGTTTTTATCCAATGTTACTTTGTTATCATGATAGGGCAGTGTTTCGCCAAAACCGCCCATGCCTATCCGCCACGTGCCTGGTTCAGATAATGCATCTTTAAAATCTGCACCGATATTCATTTCGGCAATATCACGGTTCCAGCCTTCACGGCTTGCACTTCCCTGATAACCAAAGCCACGAATATAATCGCGTTTATCACCGTTGGTATTGCGAAAACGCGGAATATAAAATCCGTTTGCCCTTCTGCCAAAATAATATTTGTCATCATAACCATCTATTGCTCCCGATGCGCCAACATTTAGGTGATGATCCATCAGATTATGACCTAATTCTCCACTGCTGCTGCCCAATCCGCCCGGCCAGATATCTGTGGCAGAGTTCATCAAAACCCATGCAGAATTAATGGTTGAAGCATTTACAAAAACAATTTTGGCTTTGTATTCATACGTCTGTTTCGTTTCTGCATCAAGCACTTCTACGCCGGTAGCTTTCTTGGTGTCTTTATCGTACAAAATTTTGGTAACGATAGAGAAAGGGCGTACCGTTAAATTTCCTGTGGCCACCGCAGCTGGTAACGTGGATGATTGTGTACTGAAATAAGCACCAAACGGACAACCTAACCAGCATTTATTACGATATTGACAATTTGTGCGGTTATGAAGCGCCTGAGTAATATTTGCCGTACGACCAATAATCATTGGACGCATACCTTTATAATGTTGTTTTAAGCGCGCTGCAACATCTTTTTCAACTATGTTAAGTTCCATCGGAGGCATAAAATCTCCGTCAGGTAAAATAGCCAAACCATCACGGTTGCCGGAAATTCCTGCAAAACGCTCTGCATAACCATACCATTTTTCTAAGTCTTTATATCGGATCGGCCAATCTACCGCAATTCCATCGCGCATATTGGCTTCAAAATCAGAATCTGCCCAACGATAAGACTGTCGGCCCCACATTAACGAACGGCCGCCTACATGATAGCCACGAAACCAGTCAAAAGGTTTTACTTCTACATACGGGCTTTCTTTTTCATTCGTCCAATAATCCAGGTTCATTTCATTGAGCGTGTAATCTCTGCTCAGCACCGGATAATTGTTTACCATTTCCTGCGTTTTGCCGCCACGGTGCGCAAACTCCCAGGGTGCTTTGTTTGCGTTTACATAATCTTTAATGTGCTCAATATTTCTCCCACGTTCTAAAACGATCGTTTTTAAGCCTTTTTCGGTAAGTTCCTTGGCAGCCCAACCGCCGGATATACCAGAACCAATAACAATTGCGTCATATACATTGCTTGCCATAAACTAAGAAGATTAAATTAGGAAACTTGGTTATGAAGGCTAAAGTAGAAATTAGTTTCACAATATTTTTAAAAAAAAGAAATTGTTTTGAATTTATGCAGTTTTGCAGCACTAACAGGATTTTTGCTTTGTACTGATTTTTTGTTTCAATAATTGTAACCAATGCTTCTTTTATCCATGTAAATTACAGAACATGCTAATTTAACAATCAATTTTCAGCATAAATTTTAGGTGATAAAAGAAGCATCACAGTAATTATATCATTACAAAAAATTACTATTACCTAAACCTGACGGGTACTTTTTTAATTTATAAAATTCATAACTTACATTTGTGCTTTAAATGAAAAATGAGTAAGCACGGAAGAATTTTGGTAGCCATGAGCGGTGGAGTTGATAGTTCTGTAGCGGCAGTAATGCTGCACGAGCAGGGATACGAAGTAATCGGGCTAACCATGAAAACCTGGGATTATGCATCTTCCGGCTCCAGTTCTAAAGAAACCGGCTGCTGCAGTTTAGATAGCATTAACGATGCACGCGCGCTGGCCGTTGGCTATGGCTTTCCGCATTATATTTTAGATATCCGCAGCGAATTTGGCGGTGCCGTGATCAATAATTTTGTGGATGAATATCTGGCTGGCCGCACGCCAAATCCTTGTGTGCTTTGCAATACACACATTAAATGGGAAGCTTTGCTGAAACGAGCCGATAAATTGGATTGTGAATTTATTGCAACCGGCCATTATGCCAACATTCGCAAGCAGGAAAATAACCGTTATGTTATTTCCAAAGGCCGTGATGAGCATAAAGATCAATCGTATGTTTTGTGGGGCGTTTCGCAAAAAAACCTGGCCCGTACGCATTTTCCACTGGGTTCTTTTGCCAAATCTGAAATTAAACAGATGGCTGTAGAAATGGGTCAGCTGGAACTCGCCAGCAAAAGTGAAAGCTATGAAATTTGTTTTGTGCCGGATAATGATTACCGCGCATTTTTAAAACATCAGGTAGAAGATTTAGAAGAACGTGTTGCAGGCGGAAATTTTGTTTTGCGCGATGGAACCATAGTTGGCAAACATCAAGGTTATCCGTTTTATACCATTGGTCAGCGTAAAGGATTAGGTATTGCGTTGGGTAAACCGATGTTTGTAACTAAAATCGACCCAAATACCAATACGGTGGTTTTGGGCGAACAGGAAGATCTGGAAAGCGGCGAAGCTTGGGTTCGGGATTTTAACCTGATTAAATATGCGCATTTGCAAGACGGAATTGAAGCTGTAACCAAAATTCGGTATAAAGATCAAGGCAGTTTAAGCACAGTTACACAGATGAATGATCACTTAAAAATTAATTTTCATCATCAGGTTTTCGGTATTGCTCCCGGGCAATCAGCTGTTTTTTATGAAGGAAATGATCTACTGGGCGGAGGATTTTTAATTTAATAGTAAAAAAACTGCATACTTCTTTTAGCAGTATATTTTTGCATATTGTTTTGTCTGCTATATTTTATAGCAAACAAACATTGCATTTTTAGTATTCTTTGTGTTTTCTTTGCAGAAACTAAGCGATTTTTAATGGCAAAAAATTTATTGATAGTAGAGTCACCGGCAAAAGCCAAAACAATTGAAGGTTATTTGGGCAAAGATTTTACGGTGAAATCAAGCTATGGGCACATCCGCGATCTGGTTAAATCTGATGATGCAATTGATGTTGCCAACGGTTTCTTACAAAAATATGAAGTTCCGGCCGATAAAAAGCAAGTTGTAAACGAGTTAAAAAAACTGGCAAAAGAAGCTGATATTGTGTGGCTCGCATCGGATGAGGACCGCGAAGGTGAAGCTATTTCCTGGCATCTATTTGAAACTTTAGGTTTGAAAGATGCCAGCACGCGCCGCATTGTTTTTCATGAAATTACTAAACCGGCCATATTAAAAGCGATAGAATCACCCCGAAAAATAGATTATAATTTAGTAAATGCGCAGCAGGCGCGTCGTGTTTTAGATCGTTTGGTTGGTTTTGAGCTTTCTCCTGTTCTTTGGAAAAAAATCAAACCTTCCCTTTCTGCCGGCCGTGTGCAATCTGTTGCCGTTCGTTTAATTGTAGAGCGCGAACGCGAAATAAATAAATTTAAGCCGGAAGCAGCTTACCGCACAATTGCTGTTTTTACCACCGGAAAAAATAAAGAAGTTTTTAAAGCTGAGTTGCCTAATCGTTTTATACAGCAAAATGATGCGGAAAAGTTTTTGAATGATTGTGTCGATGCAATTTTTAAAGTTACCAGTTTAGAAATCCGTCCATCCAAACGTTCGCCGGCTGCACCTTTTACCACTTCAACTTTACAGCAGGAAGCAAGCCGAAAATTAGGTTTTTCCGTTTCCCGAACGATGGCTTTAGCACAACGTTTGTACGAAGCCGGAAAAATTACTTACATGCGTACCGATTCGGTCAATTTATCGGACACAGCTTTAGATGCAGCTTCAAAAGAAATCAAATCTGCTTATGGCGATAAATATTATCACGCCAGAAAATATAAAACCAAATCTGCCGGTGCGCAGGAAGCACACGAAGCTATTCGTCCAACTTACTTTAACCAGCATTCTACCGATGGTGATCCTGCAGAAATTCGTTTGTATGAACTGATCTGGAAACGTGCCATCGCTTCGCAAATGAGCGAGGCTTTGTTTGAGAAAACAACGGCTAAAATCAGCATCTCCACTCGGAAAGAAGAATTGGTGGCTAACGGCGAGGTACTTCGTTTTGATGGATTTTTGAAAGTTTATTTAGAATCATCCGATGAGGAAGAGGAAAATAAGCTAGATGACAGCAGCGAAAACGCCATTTTGCCACCGTTAACAAAAGGTCAGCAATTAAACATGCGCGATTTAAACGCTACCGAGCGTTTTAGCAGGCCGCCTGCACGCAACACAGAAGCCAGTTTGGTAAAAAAACTGGAAGAATTGGGTATCGGCCGTCCTTCAACCTACGCTCCGACTATTTCTACCATACAAAATCGTGGTTATGTGGTAAAGGAAGATCGTGAAGGTAAAACGCGCAATTATAATGTGCTTACGCTGCTTAACAAAAAAGTGGTTAAAGACCAGAAATCTGAAATTACTGGTGCAGAAAAAAGCAAGTTATTTCCAACTGATATTGGCGCGGTTGTAAATGATTTCTTAGTTCAGCATTTTAAAGGAATTGTAGATTTTCATTTTACAGCTGGTGTAGAAAAGCAGTTTGATGAAATTGCACAAGGTTTGGAAGACTGGACGAAAATGCTGCATAAGTTTTATCAGCCTTTTCATCAGGAAGTGGAAGATACGATTAAAACGGCAGGACGATCCAGCGGTGAACGCGAGTTAGGAATCGACCCAAAAACCGGTAAAAAGATGTCTGTGCGAATTGGCCGTTACGGTCCGTTTGTACAAATTGGTGAAGCGGTAGAAGGTAGTGAAGAAAAACCTGTTTATGCCAGTTTGCGCTCCGGCCAAATGATTGAAACCATTAGTTTGGAAGAAGCTTTGGAGCTTTTTAAACTACCTAAAAAAATTGGTTCTTTTGAAGATCTGGACATGACTGTTGCCATCGGTAAATTTGGCCCTTACATTCGCCATAACAGTCAGTTTTTTTCTTTGCCAAAAGGAGTTGATCCGTTGGATGTGGATGAAAAAGCTGGTATCGAAGTTATTGAAAACAAACGTCAGGCTGATGCAGATAAGCTGATTAAATCTTTTAAAGAAGATCCGGAAATGCGGATTGAAAACGGACGCTGGGGACCATATATTAAATTTGGAAAGCTGAATGTTAAAATTCCAAAAGGAAAAGAGGCCGATGATTTAACTTATGCTGATTGCAAAGCTTTAGCAGATACAGCAGAAAAAGAACCTAAAAAGCCGGCAAAAAAATTCGCTAAGAAAAAATAATATCAGCCTGATTTGTTAAAAGCAAATCAGGTTCAATTTTAATATTTAATGCTCAAAGATCTCCCACAAAATACAGTTGAAGATGTGGCCATTGCGGTTGCTTTGGAAGGTGAAAATGCTGAAAGCAGAGTTTGGTATGTTTATTTGATCAACCTGAAAAATCAGGAAATTGAAAATGCACTAATCACTTCTAAAGGTTATGGTTTTAAAGATGGAGAAGATGTAAAAACATCGACTTTGCGCCATTCTTTCCCTAAAGTTGAAAGTCAGAGTTTTGCTTTGATCGAACCAATTGACGAGCAAACTTTTGGTTTAACAAATGAGTATTGGCTGAGCTATTACGTTGGTAGTCAGATTTTTGACAAAAAATTTATCTTTTTGCCAGAAAGTATTGTAGAATCTAATTTTATACGATTGCCGGTTTTGAACAAACCCGGCGTGATGATTAAATAGTAGTTTGCATTGATCAAACCAATGCTTCTTTTATCACCTAAAATTTGACTTCTTTAATCAGTTGTTGATACAATGCTTCTTTTATCGACTTAAATTTGGTATGAATTTTAAAGTTGAATCATGACTTTAATTTCATAATTCAATAAATTTCACAGCTTCTACACTTTACTGTAAGTTTCTATCTTAAAGAAAATAAATTCCTCTGCATCTACTTATATTTGTGTTATGAATACTGCAGAACTGTTAGATCGCGCGCTTCAATTCGATTTTCTGTCGATTAAAGAAGGCTTATTTCTTTACAACAATGCTTCTACCGCCGAACTGATGTTTACGGCTAACGAATTGCGTAAAATACAAGTTCCGCACGGCAAAGTTACCTGGCAGATTGATCGAAATGTGAACACAACCAATGTTTGTATTGCCAACTGCAAATTCTGTAATTTTTTTCGCCGGCCTGGTCATGAAGACAGTTACATTACAGATATCGAAACTTACAAACTAAAAATTGAAGAAACTTTTCGTTTTGGTGGAGATCAATTGTTGCTTCAGGGCGGTCATCATCCGGATTTAGGTTTGCAATTTTATGTTGATCTTTTTTCAAAACTGAAACAACTTTATCCGAATTTAAAACTGCATTCTTTAGGTCCGCCGGAAATTGCACACATTGCAAAATTGGATAAGTTGAGTCATACTGAAGTTTTATCAGCCTTAAAAACAGCAGGTTTGGATTCTTTGCCAGGTGCAGGCGCAGAAATTTTAAATGATCGTGTTCGCCGTTTAATTTCTAAAGGAAAATGCGGCGGAAAAGAATGGCTGGATGTGATGCGTGCGGCACACCAGTTAAATTTACCAAGTTCTGCAACCATGATGTTTGGCCATGTAGAAACTTTAGAAGAACGTTTTGAACATTTGGTTTGGATACGCGAAGTGCAAGCAGAAAAACCTGCTGATGCTTATGGTTTTGTTGCTTTTATTCCGTGGCCTTTTCAGGATGATGGAACATTGCTGCGAAAAGTTAGAGGTATTACCAATAATGTAAGCGGAAACGAATATATCCGTATGATTGCTTTGAGTCGGATTATGCTGCCCAACATTAAAAATATTCAAGCTTCTTGGTTAACGGTTGGAAAGCAAGTTGCACAATTGTGTTTGCAAGCTGGTGCAAATGATTTTGGTTCAATTATGATTGAAGAAAATGTAGTATCTGCTGCTGGGGCACCACATCGTTTTACAGCAAAAGGAATTCAGGATGCAATTGTTGAGGCCGGTTTCGAATCGCAATTACGAAATCAAAAATATCAATGGCGGGAAATACCAGAAGCTTTAGAAGAACAAGTGATTAATTACTGATACTGTTTTTATCACATAAAAAAAGGAGCGAAAATTTTCGCTCCTTTTTTTATGTTCGTATACTTTATTCTTATTTAACGAAGAAAGGAGTTACAATATTTACAACGGTAGTCATATCCAAAGGCTCGTCAAAAGCTTGAGTTGCAGCCGTAACGGCAGCAGTTCCGGCGATAGCGTTATAAGCTGCTAAACCAGTTGATACATCTACTCCACCTTGCATTACGTTATCTTCACCTGCATAAGAAGCTGCAACTGCAGCAATACCAGTATCATTTGCACCTGTGATCCAAGGTTTAATGGTAGCACCTCTTGTTCTGCGCATCATACGTAAATGTGAAGCGTGACGTGCTTCAACAGAGTGAATATCCAAAGCAGCTGTCAATACGGTTTTGTTGCGCAATAAAGCAGGAGCTTGTCCTTTATATGCTCTTACACCTGTATCTTCAAAAGTTTCAGCTACAGCCAGCCAAGTATCGCTGCTTGTGTAAACTGTAGGGAACGTTCCCATAGCGGTAAAATCAAAATTTGCAGCTGTAAAAGAAACCGGTGTGCCACCCAAAGAAGTAATTACACCTTGTAAAAATTTAACATGGTTATTTTCGTCTGTTTGAATCAACGTTAAACCTGCCAGTTCAGTTGCACTTAAACCAGCTTTCATAGTCGCAAATGAAGCTGAAGTTAAACCTGCATTGTAAAAATTAGATTCTAAAAATTCTAATTGTAACGCATAATTTAAAACACCAACAATAGAAGTAGTTGATTGCTGTGCGTAAGCTTTCTTAAACAAAGAACCTAATGCAAAAGGCATTGAAGCAACTGCTACTTTAGAACCAAAACTGGTGATATTTTTGATAGCTGCACGGCGCGGACTGATCTTGTCCTGAAATTCCGGGTCAACCTTTTCAATTTCTTCAATAATATTTAATAAATCCATGATGAGTTGTAATTAAGAGGTAGGTAAATCAGATGCGTTAATTGGTGTAGTGATGTAAGCACTTGCTTTTGCTAAAACTGCAGTTGGAGTCATGTCATATTCCAAACCATTTACACTAATGTTAACTACATCACTTCCAACAAAAGTATTTGGAGAAACTAAATCTCTAAAATAAGCAGCATGACGTGCTTCAACAGAAACAATCTTACCAGCTAAAGTTAAATAAGTAGGACTTTGAATTAAATAACCTGCACCATTATATGCAGAAACACCCAAATCTTCAAAAGCTTTTGCAGCAGCTAATACACTTGCTCTTTGTGCAAAATTGATGGAAGTTAAGTTAACTGCCAAACTTGGAATTGCACTTGTACCTAAAGCAGCTTTAAAAAACTCTCTATGTAAAACTTCGTGGTTACGTACATCTGTAATTAAAGCTTGCTCATCAGCAGAAAATATGGTAGCAAAAGCAGTATTGGCAACAACCTGAGTATAAAAGGCTGCTTCCAATTGCTCTAAAGCGTAAGCATAATTTAAAATACCAATATCACCACTTCCTAAGTAAACGCCTGTGTATGAGCTTCTATCTTTTTTACAAGCTTCAGCAGCAAATAATCCTACAGCAGCTGTACCTACGCCAGCATAACGCAGGAATTGTCTCCGCTGCATTCCTTTTGATGACTCAGCTTCCGGAGAAGTTAAGAGTTGCTCATCTTTTTTTGTGAAAATTTCCATGTTAATTTAGTTGATTAGTTTTTTATAGTTGAGTTTGATCGATATACGATTATTGTTATACGACAGTTTTAATTTAAAGTTATTTCTGAGTAAAAATTTTGATTAAAATTTAACGCTATGAAAATATTATATTTTAAACTATAGAGATATATTCCTGAACGGCAAGCAGGAAATTTTGTTTACATAAATCTGACTAATTTATGATTGATGCTGCTTTTATCGTACATTTTTCATTATCAAAAGTTGACAGGTTTTTCATTCCAAATTTTGCATGATAAAAGAAGCATGCTATAATTTGCATTTCTGATAGTTTTATGGCGAGCACAAAATATTTTTAGAATTGAATTTCAACTCAATCCAATAAGTTTCTGATATTTTGCAAAAAAGCAGCTTCAATACAGTCTTTTTTTATATTTGAACTTTTAACAAAAAAGAATGGTAATTACAGAAGTAAGCGATAAAAAGAGCAAAAAAGATTTTTTAGAAGTTGCCAGAATAATTTATAAAAACGATCCAAATTGGGTTTGTCCGCTTGACGAAAACGTAGAAGCCGTATTTGATCCAAAAAGAAACAACTTTTTTAAGCACGGAAAATGTACCAGATGGATTGTAAAAAACGACGAAGGCAAATTAATTGGTCGTGTTGCTGCTTTTATCAATGATAAAAAAGCATATCAAAACGAACAGCCAACTGGTGGAATGGGTTTTTTTGAAACGATAAATGATCAGTCCATAGCTTTTCTATTGTTTGATACTGCTAAAAACTGGTTGAAAGAAAACGGCATGGAAGCCATGGACGGCCCAATCAATTTTGGAGAAACTGATAATTTTTGGGGATTGCTAATTGAAGGTTTTACAACGCCTTCTTATGGTATGAATTATCATCATCCATATTATAAAGCTTTTTTTGATAATTATGGATTTACTGTTTTGTTTGAACAGATTACCAATCACCTGGATGTTTACAAACCTTTTCCGGAACGGTTTACGCAAATTGCAAACTGGGTAGCCAAAAAACCAGGCTATGAGTTTAAAAGTTTGGATCCAAAAAAAATCAAAGAATTTGCAGAAGATTTCAGGGAAATATATAACGATGCATGGCAAAATTTTACCAACTTTACGCCTATCCAACCCAAAACAATATTAGAAACCTTCGAAAAAATGAAGGTAATTATGGATCCAAAGTTGATCTGGTTTGTTTACATCAATAAAGAACCAGCCGCATTTATTGTAATATTGCCAGATGCCAACCAGATGATCAAAAATCTTAATGGTAAACTAAATCTGATTGGCAAACTAAAGTTTTTATATCGTAAGCTTCGCGGTGTTTCCCGTATGCGCGCAGTTGTTATGGGCACAAAGCAAAAGTTTCAAAAACATGGCCTTGAATCGGCCATATTTATTAAACTTAAAGAATATGTACTTCCTTTAAATAAATACA
>JBPBQN010000262.1:0-13340 GCA_050954865.1 Janthinobacterium lividum
TGAGTCAAGTGATTGAAATGAAGAGGGGCAACCAACCCTCGCTGGCCGTTATTTATTCCGTAATCGCTCAAAAACTGGATATTCCGGTTTACGGTGTTAATTTGCCGCAGCATTTTATTTTGGCTTATGTGGATGAAAGTGCCCAACACGAAACAGAAAACGGCATCTTGTTCTACATCAACCCTTTTAACAAAGGTTTTATTTTTGGGAAGCGCGATGTAGATATGTTTTTGAAACAACTCAACCTAAAACCCGAAAAACAGTATTACGAACCTTGCAGCAACCTGGAAATCATCAAACGAATTTTACGGAATCTGATCAGTTCGTACGAAAATTCCGGCCTGATAGAAAAAGTAGAAGAATTAACGGAGTTGTTGATGATTGCGAGCGAGGAACATCCGCATTCTTAACTCAACTTAAAATACAAATGCTGTTTTTATCATCCCAAATTTAGGTTGATAAAAACAGCAGTTTGTTATTGATTTTATTTTTGCCTTTTAGCGCTTTTCCTTTACAACCATCACTTTAATTATTTCCGCCAAACTCCATCAAAAAAGCTTTCAGAAATTCATCCAGATCGCCATCCAAAACAGCTTGCGCATTGGAAGTTTCATGGCCTGTGCGCACATCTTTTATTAATTTATACGGATGCAAAACGTAGTTGCGGATTTGCGAACCCCATTCAATTTTCATTTTTGCACCTTCAATCGCGTTAGTAATTTCCATGCGTTTGCGCAGTTCCGCTTCATACAATTGCGATTTCAACAATCGAATCGCGTTTTCTTTATTTTGCAACTGCGAGCGCGACTCCTGGTTTTTAATAATGATACCCGAAGGTTTGTGGTATAATCGAACAGCAGTTTCCACCTTGTTTACATTCTGACCGCCGGCACCGCCAGAACGGAAAGTTTCAAACTCGATATCCGCCGGATTGACCTCAATTTCAATCGTATCATCCACCAGCGGATACACATAAACCGATGCAAAAGAAGTATGGCGTTTGGCATTGCTATCAAACGGAGAAATGCGCACCAAACGATGCACGCCGTTTTCGCCTTTTAAATAACCGTAAGCAAAATCGCCTTCAATTTGCAGCGTTACGGTTTTTACGCCCGCAACTTCACCTTCCTGAAAATCCTGCTCGCTCACTTTGTAACCGTGCTTTTGCGCCCACATCGTATACATCCGCATCAGCATACTGGCCCAATCACAGCTTTCGGTTCCGCCTGCGCCTGCTGTAATTTGCAAAACTGCATTCAGCTGATCTTCATCCGCAGAAAGCATATTTTTAAATTCCAGGTCTTCCAGTTGTTTTAAGGTAGTATCGTATTGCTCTTTCGCTTCCTCATCCGTTGCATCGCCGGATTGGTTCATCTCCTGCATCACCACCGTATCATCCACCGAAGTTTCTACAGCTTTAAACGCATCGGTCCAGGTTTTTTTACCTTTCATCGAAGCCAGTACTTTTTCGGCTTTTTTAGAATCGTCCCAAAAATCGGGCGCCATCGTCAAATCTTCTTCTTCTTTTAAGCGATATAATTTCGTATCGACGTCAAAGATGCCTCCTCAGGGAAGTTACTCGATCCCTCAAGTCTTGAACTTGTTCTTTTGTCATGCCGCAAAGATAGAAATTTGATTTAGGCGGAAGCCATCCGCAGAAAACCAAAATTTAGTTGGTAAAAACAGTATCAAACAATCTACAGCGTTTGGCGGATTGCGTTCGTATTAATCACCATAAACCTTTACACCATCAAAAACCGAATGCTGTTTTTATCGCCTAAAAATTGAACTATTCCGCTTTATGCGCGCCCGGATGCAGCAAATTCGTATCTTCCAGCCAATCTGCCAGTCGCTGCCGCCAGGTTTGGATCGAAGCTAATTTTGACCGATTGCCCATGTTAAAACCATGACTTCCCTGCGCATAAATATGCGCTTCCACAGGTACTTTTGCCGTGCGATAACGTTCCAGCAATTGCACCACAGGCACCGCGCAGCAAGGATCATTATCCGCAGCCATTAAAAATGCAGGCGGCGCATCCGCAGGAATAACATCAGGAACGCCAAGCGGACCAGGATAAATCAAAATATCAAAATCAGGCTTGCCACTGGCACGTTCTACCGGATCTTTCGACTGTAAATTTCCGGTTCCTGGCTGATAAGCAATTGCATCCACCACTTCGCCGCCAGCCGAAAATCCCATCATACCAATTCGTTTTGGGTCGATGTGAAATTCTGCTGCACGGCTTCGTACCAAACGCATCGCGCGGTAACCGTCTTCTTTAATTACTTTATCCAGTTGATAGGGCGAACCTTCTTCCCGCGCCAACCGGTATTTCAGCACAAAAGCAGTAATGCCCAAGCTGTTTAAAAATTTGGCCGGTTCTGTTCCTTCCGCATCAATTACCAGCAAACTATGGCCGCCGCCAGGGCAAATTACCACAGCCGCGCCGGTTGCTTTTTCTTTTGCAGGAAGATAAACCGTGAGCGACGGATTATTGATATGTTTTACCCAGTAATCCTTGGCTTGCTCCGGTTCGTTGCGCAGATTTTCAAAACCGGGCGCACCATTTTTCCAAAGCGGAATTACCTGCTGGGCAAAAATTGGTGCATAAAAACAGCATAACACAGTTGCTGCAAACAGTTTAATTTTCAGGTTGATCATAAGTTGGTTTTCTGCGGATGAATTTAAAAGTTAAAATCAATCAATGCTTCTTTTATCGATAAAAAATTTACCTTGAAACTTAACAGAACAATTTCCACTTCTGCATTCTTTTAATATTAGTTTTGAAATTAAAACCCAAATCATGTTACCAAAAATAAATTTTACCGAAACCGAAGCGTATCGCTATCTCCAAGATTATTTTCCAGAAGTTTCTCAGTTAGAAATGAAGGATTTGTTTAAAAACGATCCCGATCGGTTTAAAAAAATGTCGATTATGTTTGAAGACACGCTTTTTGATTTTTCCAAAAACCGTGTAGATGATAAAACGCTTGCTTTATTGATCCAATTGGCCAAAGAATGCAAGCTAAAAGAAGCTATTGAAGCGATGTTTTCGGGCGAGAAAATCAATGAAACCGAAGGTCGTGCTGTTTTACACACCGCTCTTCGAAACGTAACCAATAAACCGTTAACTGTTGATGGCGAAAACGTAACCGAAGAAGTAAACGCGGTTTTAAAGCAGATGGAAACTTTTACCAATTCTGTTATTTCCGGTGAGTGGAAAGGATACAAAGGCGATGAAATTACAGATGTGGTAAATATTGGAATCGGCGGATCGGATTTAGGTCCGGTGATGGTTACCGAAGCATTGAAATCGTACAAAACTCGTTTAAACCTGCATTTTGTTTCCAACGTTGACGGAACGCATATTGAAGAAACGGTAAAAAGTTTAAACCCGGCAACAACGCTGTTTTTAGTGGCTTCCAAAACATTTACCACGCAGGAAACCATGACGAACGCACATACTGCACGCGATTGGTTTATCAAAGGCGGCGGAAAAGATGAAGATGTGGCCAAGCATTTTGCTGCTTTATCAACCAACTCTAAAGCGGTTGCAGCTTTCGGCATCGATACCAAAAATATGTTTGTGTTTTGGGATTGGGTTGGCGGAAGATATTCTTTGTGGAGCGCAATCGGTTTATCTATCGCGTTGAGTATCGGCTTTGATAATTTCAAGGAATTGTTAACTGGCGCAAATGCTGCGGATGAACATTTTAAAACCACAGAATTTGAGCAGAATATTCCGGTGATGCTGGGAATGCTGGGCATTTTATACAACAACTTTTTTGGTGCGCAAACCGAAGCGATTTTGCCTTACGATCAATATATGCACCGTTTTGCTGCCTATTTTCAGCAGGGCGATATGGAAAGCAATGGCAAACATGTGGACAGGAATGGCAATATCGTAGATTACTCAACCGGGCCAATTATTTGGGGCGAACCTGGAACTAACGGTCAGCACGCTTTTTACCAGTTAATTCATCAGGGAACAAAATTGATTCCGTGTGATTTTATTGCGCCAGCTATCAGCCATAATCCAACCGGCGATCATCATCCGATTTTGCTTTCCAACTTCTTCGCGCAAACCGAAGCATTAATGAACGGAAAAACGGAAGAAGAAGTAAAAGAAGAATTACAATCATCCGGAAAATCCGTAGAAGAAATTGAAAAACTGGTTCCGTTTAAAGTTTTTGAAGGCAACCGGCCAACCAATTCTATCCTGCTAAAAGAAGTAACGCCGCGCTCTTTGGGCAGTCTGATTGCTTTTTACGAACACAAAATTTTTGTGCAAGGCATTGTCTGGAACATTTTCAGCTTTGATCAGTGGGGCGTTGAGTTGGGCAAACAATTGGCTGTAAAAATTCAAAAAGAATTAAAAGGCGATGAGCCGATTTCTGCACATGATTCATCTACCAACGGTTTAATTAATCAGTATAAAAACTGGCGATAGCCTAATTTTAGGTCGATAAAAGAAGCATCTGTAATTTGGTTTACAGGTGCTTTTTTTATGCTTCAACTTTTGGAATCAGCATAAATTCGTAATTGCATTATTATTGTTACTTTTTGAAGCAAGGCAGGCAAATAATTATCTTGGAAAAAATTAATTATCTAAAAGCCGGGATATGAATTTGAAACTTTACCTAATACTGTTTTTACCCTTGTTTTTTTGCGCATCGATTACGCGGGCACAAAAAATCCCTTCGCCCAAAGAATTTTTCGGGTTTAATATTGGCGATGATTACAAACTGGCCAACTATACGCAAACGGAAGCTTATTTTAAAAAATTGGCTGCTTCGCCGCGCACCAAATTAGTGGATATTGGGTTAACGGAAGAAGGCCGGCATCAATATATGCTGATCGTTTCTTCTCCTGAAAACATCAAAAAATTAAGCCGTTATAAAGAAATTTCCCAGAAATTGGCTCATGCGGATGAACTGAATGATTTACAAGCCAAAACTTTAGCTTCCGAAGGAAAATCTGTGATTTGGATTGATGGCGGATTACATGCAACAGAAGTTGTTGGCGCACATCAGTTAATCGAAACGATGTATCAATTAGTAACCCGAACTGATGAGGAAACGATGAATATTCTGAAAAATGATGTCATCCTTTTAGCACATGTTAATCCCGACGGACAAGAACTGGTTTCCAATTGGTATATGCGGGAAAAAGACCCGAAAATGCGCAAAATGGATGTGCCTCGTTTATGGCAGAAATATGTTGGCCATGATAACAACCGCGATTTTTACATGATGAACATGAAGGAAAGCCAGAACATTAGCAAGCAATTGTTCGTCGAATGGATTCCACAGATTATGTACAATCATCATCAGCGCGGCCCTGCAGGTTCTGTGCTGGCTGGCCCGCCGTATCGTGATCCGTTTAATTATGTTTTTGATCCGCTGATTGTAACCAGTATTGATGCCGTTGGTGCCGCGATGAACAATCGTTTGAATGTGGAAGGAAAACCTGGTTACACGCAACGTGCTGGTTCTCAGTTTTCTACCTGGTGGAATGGTGGTTTGCGCACCACACCTTATTTTCACAATATGGTTGGTTTGCTTACGGAAATTATCGGCAGTCCAACGCCGGAAACGGTTGCTTTGGTGCCAGATCGTTTAATTCCTAACGGTGCTACGCCAAATCCAGTTGTGCCGCAGGTATGGCATTTCAGGCAGTCGATTGATTATTCGGTTTCGCTAAATTATGCGGTACTGGATTATGCTGCCCGCCAGCGCACGGAGTTATTGTACAATATTTACAAAATGGGCAAAAACGCCATTAATCGTGGCAATGAAGATCATTGGACGTTTTATCCGAAGTACATCGATTCCATCAAAACAGCTTATAACCGCGATAAAAATGCCGCAAAAAAAGACAGCAACAGCCGTTCTGCTGAGTTTTCTTTTGGGCGCGAAGAAAGTATTCCTTCCAAATATTACACGCAAGTTTTAAAAAATCCATTAAACCGGGACGCACGCGGTTATATCATTTCTGCTGATCAAACCGATTTCCCCACAGCCGTAAAATTTATTAATGCGCTGATTTATTCGGGCATTCAGGTACAAAAAGCAACAGCTGATTTTATGATTGGCTCGAAAAAGTATCCGGCCGGTTCTTATATCATAAAAAATGATCAGGCTTTTCGTCCGCATGTAATGGATATGTTTGAACCACAGGATCATCCAAATGATTTTCAGTACGAAGGTGGGCCGCCAATTCGTCCGTATGATTCGGCCGGCTGGACGTTGGCTTTCCAAATGGGCGTAAAATTTGACCGTGTGATGGATGCGTTTTCCGGACCGTTTCAAAAAGTTGCTTATGGCGTAATTCAATCTCCTCCAAAACAAAATTTAATTGCCGCAAAAGCGGGTTATTTATTGAGTCCTTCCGTCAACAATTCTTTTGTGGCAGTGAATGATTTGCTGAAAGCCGGCGTTCCGGTTTATCGTTTGCCAAAAGCTTCGGCACAAATGGCGGCCGGAACTTTCTTTGTTCCTGCTTCGGCGCAAGCCCAAAATATACTGGTAAAAGAAGCATCTGATTTTGGGTTGAAAGTGATGGATGCTGCGCAAAAACCTTCGGATTTGGTGCAGGTTTCGCCAATGCGGATTGGAATTTGGAACAACTACAGCGGCTCCATTCCTTCCGGCTGGACGCGCTGGCTGATGGAGCAATATCATTATAATTATCAGCAAATTTATCCGCAGGAAATTGATGCCGGCAACTTAAATCAAAAATTTGATGTGCTTATTTTTGTTAGCGGTGCCATTCCGGCTTTGGGCCGAGGAGAAGCTCCGGCAGGTGAAGGCGGGCCAGGAAGGCAGCCAAAAGCAGATTCAATTCCTACCGAATATCGCTCGTGGTTAGGAAAAATTACGGCAGAAAAATCCATTCCTCAGCTTAAAAAATTTATGGAAGCCGGCGGCACAATCGTAACCGTTGGAACAAGCACCAATCTGGCTTATCAACTTGGTTTGCCTGTGCATAATTACCTCACGGAAGTTGGCCCGAACGGCAAAGAACGCCCGCTGCCGGGAACTAAATATTACATTCCGGGAAGTTTGCTAAAAGCCAGTTTTGATACTTCGGAACCGGCAAATTATGGAATGACGGCGGAAACAGACGTTAATTTCGACCGTAGTCCGGTTTTTAAATTAGATGCGGATGCCGAAGCAAAAGGTGTAAAACGCCTGGCCTGGTTTGCTACGGATAAACCATTAGACAGCGGCTGGGCCTGGGGACAAAAATATTTAAAAGATGGTACGGCTGCTTTTGTGGCTTCGGTTGGCAAAGGTAAAATGTATGCTTTTGGTCCGGAAATTACGTTCCGCGGGCAGGCGCAAAATACGTTCCGGTTGCTGTTTAACCAGTTGTATATAAGCAAGTAATTTGGGGTGATAAAAGAAGCATTGGTTTTGGCTGATGCTTCTTTTATCGCCTATTTTTTGATCCACCTAATACTGTTTTTATGAGGATAAAATTGACCTTGGCCGCCATGGCATTATTGCTGTGCGGTATTGCTGCAAAAGCACAAATACCTTCGCCCAAACAACAATTCGGTTTTGATATCGGCGATGATTATCAGCTGGCCAATTACACGCAAACGGAAGCTTATTTTAAAAAGCTGGCCGCCACTTCCAACCGTACCAAACTGGTTGATATTGGTTTAACGGAAGAAGGCCGCCATCAATACATGATGATCGTTTCTTCTCCGGAGAACATTAAAAACCTCAATCAATACAAAGAAATCGCCCAAAAGCTGGCTCATGCCGAAGGTCTGACTGATCAGCAGGCGTTGGCTTTGGCCGCAAAAGGTAAAGCGGTGGTTTGGATTGATGGCGGCATTCATGCTTCGGAAGTGGTTGGGCCGCACCAATTGATTGAAACGATGTATCAGCTGATTAGCCGGAAAGACCCGGAAACGATGCGCATTTTAGATAATGTGATTGTGCTGATGACGCACGCCAATCCCGACGGAATGGAGCTGGTTTCCAACTGGTATATGCAGGAAAAAGACCCAAAAAAACGCAATACCAATGTGCCGCGACTTTGGGAAAAATACATCGGCCATGATAACAACCGCGATTTTTACATGATGAATACCAAAGAAAGCACCAACATGAACCGGCAGCTTTTTTTGGAGTGGTTTCCGCAGATTATGTACAACCATCACCAACGCGGGCCGGAAGGTTCTGTGCTGGCTGGTCCGCCGTACCGCGATCCGTTTAATTACGTTTTTGATCCGCTGATGATTACCGGAATCGATGCTTTAGGCGCCGCCATGTATAGCCGGATGAACGTGGAAAACAAGCCTGGCTACACGCGTTTAACGGGTTCCAGTTTTTCTACCTGGTACAACGGCGGCTTACGGACAACTACACAATTTCACAACATGATTGGTTTGCTTACGGAGATTATCGGTGGTCCGACACCGGAAAAAATTCCGGTTGTTCCGGCACGTTTAGTTCCGAATGGTGCTACGCCAAATCCGGTTTTGCCGCAGAATGTTTGGCATTTTCGGCAATCTATTGATTACTCGGTTTCGCTGAATTATGCGGTGCTGGATTATGCGGCGAGACAGCGTGATGAAGTGTTGTTTAATATTTACCGGATGGGCAAAAATTCCATTGAGCGCGGCAGCAAAGATTACTGGACACTTTCGCCAAAACGGGCAGATGCAATTACAAAAGCTTATCAAAATGATCAAAAAAACACCGATAAAAACAGTACCGCTGCGGCCGGTGATCCAATGGGCTGGATGACGCGTGGAAGCGAAATCCCGATGAAATATTATGATGCGGTTTTGAAAAATCCGGAACTGCGTGATGCCAGAGGTTATATCATTTCTGCGGATCAACCTGATTTTCCAACGGCTATTAAATTTTTAAATGCGTTGATTAAAGCCGGCATCCGCGTAGAAAAAGCTTCGGCTGATTTTACGGTTGCGGGCAAAAAATATCCGGCCGGTTCTTACGTGATTAAAACGGATCAGGCTTTCCGTCCGCACGTTTTGGATATGTTTGAGCCGCAGGATCATCCGAACGATTTTTTATATCCTGGCGGCCCGCCAATTCGGCCGTATGATTCTGCCGGATGGACGCTGGCTTACCAAATGGGCGTACAATTTGATCGTGAGCTGGATGCTTTTAATGGTCCTTTTCAGTTGTTGCCTTACGGTCAGCTGCAATATCCTCCAAAACAAAATTTGGCTGCTGCAAGCGGTGCAGGTTTTCTGCTCAGTTCGCAGCAAAACAATGCTTTTATCGCTGTAAATGATCTGCTGAAAGCTGGCGCAGAAGTTTATCGTTTGCCAAAAGGCGTTACCGGAACGGGAGAAACGGGAACGTTTTTTGTTTCGGCAGGAAATCAGGTTAAAGCTGTTCTGGATAAATCAGCTGCAGATTTAGGGTTGAAAGTGGCCGTTATCAACCAAAAACCTGCGGATGCAATCAAAGTTAATGCGCTGCGGATTGGTTTGTGGGATACTTACGGCGGCTCGATTCCTTCCGGCTGGACGCGCTGGCTGCTGGAACAATATCATTTTCCCTATCAACAGGTTTATCCACAAGAAATTGATGCCGGAAATTTAAAAGACAAATATGATGTGCTGATTTTTGTAACGCGCGCCATTCCGCCGGTTGGTGGTGAAGGCCGAAACAGAAGTTTATATGAAGACCGCGCGCCGAAACCGGAAGAAGTGCCGGCAGAGTTCAGCAAAATGCTGGGCAGTATCACACCGGAAAAATCAATCCCTCAAATTAAAGCTTTTTTAGAAGCTGGCGGCTCGGTTATTACGTTGGGCACAAGCACCAATCTGGCTTATCATTTGGGTTTGCCGGTACATAATTATCTGGTAGAAAAAAACAGCAGCGGTGCAGACCGGCCTTTGCCTGGAACTAAATATTACATTCCGGGCAGCGTGTTGCAGGTTCAGGTTGATCCGGAACAGCCGGCAGATTGGGGAATGGCCAGCGAAGCAGATTTGGATTTTGATAACAGCCCGGTGTTTAAATTAGATAGCGATGCTGGCGGAAAAGATGTAAAACCGTTGATCTGGTTCCCGAATGATCATCCTTTGCGCAGCGGCTGGGCGTTTGGGCAAGCTTATTTAAAAGACGGCGTGGCTGGTTTCAGTGCGAAAGTTGGTGCAGGCAATTTGTATGCTTTCGGGCCGGATATTACTTTTCGCGGCCAGTCGCACGGCACATTTAAATTGCTGTTTAATCAGCTGTATTTGCTGAAGTAAAATTTTGGTTGATAAAAGAAGCATCGGTAATTTTGCTGATGCTTCTTTTATAAAGGTTTTTTCGTAAGGTTATAAAGAAGAAATCATTTTCACACAAACAACCTTATCAAATTTCTAAATTCATATCAAATCATTGTAAACATTAACAACTTCATACCTACAGAGAATGTTTGTTGTATCTTTGATAAAATAATAACTTCTATATTTTATTAACGTAAAAGAAGTATTGCAAATTAAAATTACAATGATGAAAGATGAACTGATTGATACGATAAATGCTAAAATCATGCAAAACAGACGTTTAATGACTGTTTCTGCTTTTAGTTTGGTTGGAATAAATGTGCTGGTTACACTGCTGATTACGCATTTTAAACATCCGGAACTGGTTAACATGACGGATGCAACACTGGTTAAAAGCTTTTTCTGGAACTTTAGCTAACTAATTTTCACAGAAGCCATGCTTCTTTTATCAGCATAAATTTACTTTCTGATTTTGCTGATCAAAAACAAAAATCCTGCCGCCGCCGCAGCAATTCCAGCTACGGTATTTACCCGCTTTTCTGTAATGGTTTTGGAAGTATAACCGCCCGAAATCTGATTATACGTTCCGGTTGAATGTAAAATATTACCTGAAGTTACCGGCGCATCCTCACCTATTTTCATATAAGTTTCCAGTCCTTTTGCCATAAAAAATTCGGCAACACCTGGCAGCAAAGCGTTACTTAATCTTATTAAATAAGCAACTGTACCAACGGTAACCGAGTTTCTTGGGCTTACAGTTAAATCAACAATAACCTGAGCGATTTTTGTGGTGTTAGTTACCGGTGGAACTGGTTTTAAAACCTTGCCCAGATAATTTCCGGCGTGCCTGGTTCCCGGTGTATCTAAAAATGCTGGAAACACATCGCACACATGTATCTGCGGAAAACGGTACAACTCGGCACGCAATGCTTCGCTGTAACCTCTCAACCCAAATTTGCTCACGCTATAAGCTACACTGTAAGGTGTGGCCACCCATCCTCCAACAGAATTCATGTTGATGATCGTGCCTGATTCCTGCTTTTTTAAATACGGCAACACGGCATAAGCACCATAAATTGCACCAAGCAAATTGGTGCGGATTACTTTTTCGTGTTCTGCAATCGGCACAGCATTAAATTCACCCATAATGGCAACACCGGCAATATTTACCCAAGCGTTAATTTGTCCGCCAAAATCAAAAGCTGCTTTTGCTAAAGCATTTACGCTTGATTCATCCGTTACATCCGTAGGAACTGCCAAAGCTTTTGCACCCAGTTTTTGGCAGATGGCAGCCACTTCTTCCAGCTCATTTTGCTGTCTGGCTGCCAGAATAATAGTGCAACGATAGCGCGCAAACTCTAAAGCAGTAGCACGGCCAACACCACTGGAAGCGCCGGTAATAACCACAACCTGCTGGTTTAAAGGCAATGTTTTTTTTATTTTGAAAATGCTACTCATGGTTTTAATTTTATGCTGAAGGAATTTTAGGCGATAAAAACAGCATTAGGCTTTGTTCAGATCATTTTCGGTTGGATTTAAAACATATTCGGTATTGGCCTGGCCGTTGTGCAGCACAAACCGTATACGCTGTTTCGGAATGGCAATATCCAGCGACATGGCTGCAACAGCTTCCGGAAAATCATCCCGCAAAATTTTCAGATCCACATTTGCCGGCACCCGAATTTCTACATCTTCACCACTTGCTTTTACCTGCCAGTTCGGGATGCGCGCGTCCTGGAACATTTCAATCCATTTTTCCTGATAAGCATTCATCACTTAAGCTTTGTTTGAGCAGATAACAAGCACTTTAAAACTTTGTTGTGCAAAAAGCTTTTCAATTTAAATAAGGATGCTGTTTTTAGCACCTAAATTTGGGTGTTTGCAGCAAAATCAGCTTAAATTGCAGTGATCAACATTTATCAAATCTCTCAAAATCGTTACTTCATCTGGTTCAGATTAAGTATAAACAATTGATCTTTAGATTTGATCAGCAAAGCTTCAAAATAATATTCTGGCTTCTGGCTTTTTGCAATCCATCATCAAACTCCGGCTTTTATTGAACCTAAAATTACAAACTGCTTTTTACAATGAATTTTTAAAACAATACATACCTGTTTTGTCTTTAGTAAAAAAATCACAAAGACGATCATGGAAAATAACAAAGAAATCATCAGCGACTTAAATAGTTTAGTAACTATTTTGAATGATGGAAAACAAGGATACGAATCTGCAGCCGAAACAACCGACTCTTTAGAGTTAAAAGCTGTATTTGGAAAATATGCTTTAGAACGTGCTGCTTATGCTGCTGAATTGAAAGCACACATTAAACAACATGGTGGTAATGAAGATGATAACGATAATGGCGGCGTTTTAGGTGCAATCCACCGCGGCTGGTTAGATGTAAAACAAGCAGTTACCGGAAACGATAATGCTGCTTTGTTGGAAGCAATTGAAACAGGTGAAAAAGCTGCTATCGAAAAATATGATGGCTATATTGCTGATTACACAGATCATGCAGATCATTTGGCTTTGTTGCAAAAACAACGCGATGGCATTCAATCAGATTTGCAACAACTGAAAGCTTTAAAAGCACAAAACGCTTAATTAATTTAAGCTGATAAAAAAAGCATCGCCCGCAAAGCGATGCTTTTTTTATGCCTGTTTTTTCAGGATTTGAGTGGCTAAATTTTAGCTGATAAAAACAGTATCAACCCGAAAATAAAATTGCGTGTAAAACACTTTTTGTTAATTGCTGGTTAACGCATCAAATAAACCTGTTCTGCTTTATGCAATTGCCTTATGTTACCAGCCAAAAAACTTTGAAAATATTTACCTGGCACATTCATGGCACATATTTATATTACTTATCTTTAGGAAGTTACGAAATTTATATTCCGGTAAGTAAAGAAGCAAAACCAGGTTATGTTGGCCGCGGAACCACGTTTCCTTTCGGAGAAAATGTGCATGAAGTAGATGAGGAAAATGTAAAGGAACTGGAGCTGGATTGCATCCTGTTTCAAACCAAAACAAACTATCAGGAAGATCAATACGAAACGCTTTCTGCGGAAC
>JBPBQN010000263.1:0-13126 GCA_050954865.1 Janthinobacterium lividum
GGGCAAAATTATGTACGGCATTATTTTTAATGAACTGCAATCCGCTATCCGCCAGCAATATGCGCAGGGCGAAGGCTTGAATATTTCACAATCGCTGATGCACAAATTCAGTTCGCTGCATTTGATGTTGCAGATGCTTCTTTTACCGATTGTTTTTGAGGATTTTAAACCGTACAGCTTTTTTCTGTTTAAAATTAGTTCGGAAACGGATCAGTTTAATTACCGCGACGAGATCAATTCGCTTACTTTTTCGTTGCGGTTGAAATATTTTGGTTTTATTTTTTGTTTGCAGGATAATGGCGCAAATGGCGTTTATCACCAATCAATCCTGCAAAAAATTACTGAAAAAACGTTGCATCCCATTCAGTTTGAAGAGTTTTGCGGACGAATTTTTTATTCGGCTTACCTGTTTAACCGTTTGCCGGAATACAATTTGCTGCCTGTGCAAAATAAAATTTATGTAGAAGCCATGCCGCTGAAAGGTTTGAGCGCGAAACCGCTTTTCGATGAGTGGAAACCCAGAGTTTACGGTCAGGTTTTAGAAAACTTTTGGAAACCCTGGGGTTTTTTGCTTTTAGAAATCATTAAAAACCCGGAGCAGCCGATGAGTTTTTTGGTGGATAAAAACAGTATGTTTATTGCTGCGGAAGAGATTGCGTTGCTGGGGTGATCAATTTTAATTTTTATATTTTTAAAATTATTTAAGCGGGATTTTTAGCTCTTCTTTTCGTTCTTTTTGCTTGATTAAAAAGAACCAAAAAATCCAGAAAGGGAGAATCGCCTCCGGGCTTCCTTTCTTCCCAACGCACCTGGGTGACAACCTTGCACACGGCTTTGAAAAGTTCAATAAAAAGAGTTGAAAAAAGGTTGATAAAAGAAGCATAATTAAACAAGTTAGAAAACCAAGCAGAGACGTATGCAAGATCGTCATCCAGGCGCGTAGGGTTGCAATTCGCCCGGAGGCGATCCGAATTGCCTGAATTTTTGGTTCTTTTTGTTCAAGCAAAAAGAAGATTGATCAAAGCAACCACAGGTTTGCTTATCTAAAACAATGCTTCTTTTATCAACCTAAAAGCTGATTAACTGTTTTTTTTACAACTTCAATTTTTCCAAAATATCATTTACAGAAAGCTTTTGCTGCTCGCCGGAAACCATGTTTTTAAGCGATAAAAGTCCGCTCTGCATTTCTTCGCTGCCAATCATTACCACAAAAGGAATTGCTTTATTATTAGCATAATCCAGTTGCTTTTTAATTTTTGCGCCTGGCGGATACAATTCTGCACGGATTTCCTGGTTGCGCAATTGCTGCACTAATTGGAAGCCGTAGTTTTCAAATTCCTTGTCAAAACAGCAGATTAAAACCTGTGTGCCTTGTGTGGTATCTTCCGGAAAAAGTTTTAATTCTTCCAGAACATCATAAATACGGTCAGCACCAAAAGAAATTCCGGCTCCGGTTAAGCCTTTTAAGCCGAACATGCCAGTTAAATCATCATAACGGCCGCCGCCGCCAATGCTGCCCATGGCTACTTCATTGGTTTTTACTTCGAAAATTGCGCCGGTATAATAATTTAAACCGCGGGCAAGTGTAATATCGAGTTCCAGTTTTGCTGTTTTTATCGTACAATTTTTAAGGTAAGCAAACACAGCTTCAATTTCTTCGATTCCTTTTATGGCGATTGCAGAATCTTTTAATACTTCTTTTAAGGCAGAAATTTTTTCATCATTGCTGCCGCCTAATAAAATTACTGGCGTTAGTTTCAACAGATCTTCTTCGGTAAAACCGCGTTCCAACAATTCTTTGCTTACGCCAGTCATGCCGATTTTATCGAGTTTATCGATGGCAACCGTCATATCCACGATCAGTTCCGGTTTACCGATGATTTCGGCAATGCCGGATAAAATTTTGCGGTTATTGATTTTAATGGCGAAATCCTTCAAGCCGAAATTGCTTAACGCTTCATCATAAATCAGGATAAATTCTGCTTCATTCAGCAAAGAATCAGAACCAACCACATCCGCATCGCACTGGTAAAACTCGCGGTAACGGCCTTTCTGCGGACGATCGGCGCGCCAAACCGGCTGTACTTGGAAACGTTTGAACGGAAAAGTGATTTCGCTTTGATGCGAAACTACGTAACGGGCAAATGGAACGGTTAGGTCGTAGCGAAGGGCTTTTTCTGTGAGATCTTTCAACTTGTATTGACCCTTTTCATCTTTCTCTGTAAATTTGATTATGTTATCAAAGCTTTCCCAAAGCTTTTCTCCACTATTCAAAATCTTAAAAATCAGTTTATCACCTTCATCGCCGTATTTGCCAGTTAAAGTTTCCAGGTTTTCCATCGAAGGTGTCTGGATTTCCTGGTAGCCGTATTTGCGGAATACTGTTTTTATCGTATCAAAAATGTAATTGCGTTTGGCCATTTCGGCGGGAGAGAAATCACGGGTGCCTTTCGGTACAGATGGTTTGTTAGATGCCATGCGGCAAAGGTAAAAAAACAGCTCAATTGCTACGATATGCTTTTTTGCAGGATAAAAGAAACATATCGTAATTTCAGCGTTTCACTGATTTTGATAAGTTTTGATCAAATCAGCACAACCGTTTTCAATCAGCTCAAAAACCGGTTCAAACTGCGCGTCATCGCTATAAGGATCGGGCACATCTTTATCGCCTAAAAATAGCTTTACTTTGTCTGCTTCGTGCTCGTTTCTGGCCATGGCGCGCACGTTGGCGAGGTTGTGTTTGTCCATCACCAAAATCAGATCGAACGTATCAAAATCGGTTATTTTAAACTGCCGACAGATTTGTTTGCTGATATCGATGCCATGCTTTTTAGCCACGCGAACAGATCGCCGGTCCGGACCTTCGCCAACGTGCCAGTTTCCGGTTCCGGCAGAATCGATTTCCCAATCCAAACCTGCTTCTTTTGCGGCATGTTTCATCAACCCTTCGGCCAGCGGAGAACGGCAGATGTTGCCGAGGCAAACCATTAATATTTTCATTATTTAGTTACAAGTTATCAGCAATAAGTTTAACCAAATAATTCGTTCAAAATTCCGGCTAAGCGGATGCCACCTTTCAGCAATTGCTGATTGGCAATTGCGATATGATCAAACGTATAGCGGAAACTTAAATGCGCTTCCGGTTTAGTTTCAGTGTATAGTTTTTCTGAAATCTGGCTTGATTCGTACAGCCATTTGCTGATTGCATCGTGTTGCAACGTTTCCCGCTGTTCTTTGGTGCTGTGGTTAATCCAGGCAGCATATTCGGTATAGCTCAATTGCTCATCATCAATCATTTCAGAATCCCACAAAGCATGCAAGTTGGTTGGCTTGTTGAACCAGAACAGTTTTACGTCGTTGCCGCCTTTATCTTCCGTATGCGCCGTATGCATCGGCTGGTGAACATCGCCCACAATGTGAATCAGCAGACGCAAATACATTTGCTTTTTGTCTTGTTCCAGGTTTTTGTTTTTAAGCTGAGTGATGATCAGGTTTAGCTTAGTGTAAGCATCAACCGCTGTATCCTGCTTTAAAAAAACCTGCATTTCGGGATACGAATAAGGCTTGTCGAAATCTACATAATGCCAAGGCGAAAGGTAACTATAATTTTTGTCGGATTTAATAAAATCTGCCCAAGTGCTGGCCATCGCAACAGATTCATCACCTAAAATCAGGGCAATATTTTTGCGTGCTTTTTTGGTTAAATAATTATCTGCAATTTGCCCGACAACTCGGTGGCCGAGCATTCCCCAAGCCATGGTTTGTGTGGGCAGATACATAAAAAACATGCCTAAAAACAGCATGGTGATTTTGTTGATTTTCATGTTTGAAAAAAATTAAAGCGGTTGTGGATGACAAATGGTTTTTTTAACGAGACGAAGATTAAACGGAATGGTGCTGGAAAAACTGATCACGTGAAAGCCCGATTCCGAAGTTTTTTGCAGCTTAAACAAATCTTCATAAACGCCGATATGGAAACAGCCTTCGTTTTTTAACGAAAAATCAGGGTGGCAATACAAACCCCGAATGCGCAGCGTATCATGGTGCAATTCGTATTTGCCGCGCACGTATTCTTTCCAGTTTCCTTTGTTCATGCAGGTATCTTCGCCATAATTTACTTTGCTGAAATTGTTAGTGGTGATGTAAACCGAATCGCAACGGAAGCTAAAATGATACAAAGAATAACTGAGCAATTTACTTTGCATCCGTACCGAATCCTGCTGCCATTGGCCCTGCAAAAAGTCGGTTCCATAATCTTGTACAGCTGCTTTACGCTTGCACGAAACCATCACCACAACAAAAAATAGCAGGTAAAAGAAGTATTGTTTTTTTAACATTTAGAAAGGCTAAGTCCCTCTCTTTTGGAGAGGGATTTAGGGTGAGGCTTTTAAAGCTTTTGAAAATTACTTCAAACTACCAATCATATTTTCCGGGCGAACCCATTCGTCAAACTGCTCGTTGGTTACTAAACCTAAGCCAATTGCCGCTTCACGCAGCGATTGATTTTCCTTCAAAGCCGTTTTCGCAATTTTAGCCGCATTTTCATAACCGATATGCGGGTTTAAAGCTGTAACCAACATCAGCGAATTTTCCAAGTGCTTTTTAATGCCATCATAATTTGGGGTAATACCAACCGCACAATGATCGGTAAAAGAAACACAAGCATCGCCAATTAAACGTGCTGATTGCAAAAATGCAGCAGCCATAACCGGTTTAAAAACGTTCAGTTCATAATGTCCGTTACTGCCGCCGATGGAAATCGTAACATCATTTCCCATCACTTGTGCCGCAACCATCGTTACTGCTTCGTTTTGGGTTGGATTTACTTTTCCCGGCATGATGGATGATCCCGGCTCGTTATCCGGAATATGGATTTCGCCAATACCGGAACGCGGACCAGAAGCCAGCATCCGAATATCATTTGCAATTTTCATCAAAGAAACTGCAATTTGTTTCAGCGCGCCGTGCGTTTCCACAATCGCATCATGCGCAGCCAAAGCTTCAAATTTATTTTCGGCAGTGATAAAAGGCAGATTGGTAAATTGAGCAATGTACTCGGCCACTTTTACATCATAACCTTTTGGCGTGTTGATGCCGGTTCCAACCGCAGTTCCGCCTAAAGCCAGTTCAGAAAGATGATCAAGTGTGTTCCGCAACGCTTTTAAACCATGTGTTAACTGAGAAACATAACCGGAAAACTCCTGACCCAAAGTCAGCGGCGTAGCATCCATCAAATGTGTACGACCAATTTTAACCACATTTTTAAACTCTTCTCCTTTTGCCTGAAGCGTATCTCTCAATTTCTCAACGCCTGGAATCGTCGTTTCCATCACTACTTTATAAGCAGCAATGTGCATCGCCGTTGGGTAAGTATCGTTAGATGATTGCGATTTATTTACATCATCATTCGGGTGGATAAAAGTTTTGCCTTCACCCAAAGAATTTCCCTGCAAAACATGTGCACGATTGGCCACAACTTCATTCACGTTCATGTTTGATTGCGTGCCCGAACCGGTTTGCCAAATCACCAGCGGAAATTCATTCGCCAGTTTTCCTTCCAAAATCTCATCACAGACCTGCGCAATCAAATCGCGTTTTTCGGCAGTTAAAACACCTAAATCGGTGTTAGTAAAAGCCGCAGCTTTTTTCAGGTAAGCAAAAGCTTCAATAATTTCTACCGGCATACTTGCCGCCGGACCAATTTTAAAGTTGTTGCGAGAACGCTCGGTTTGCGCGCCCCAGTATTTGTCGGACGGAACCTGAACGGCTCCCATCGTATCGTATTCGGTTCTGAAACTCATCCTTTTAATTTGATAATTGCCGCCAAATTTAGGGCAAAATCTGCAAGCATCGCTATCCAAATCAATAAAATTACAATGCTGTTTTTAACAGGTAAAATTTGAGGTGATAAAAGAAGTATTTGGGCGTGTCCCTTCGGGTCGGGCTTTCCGCTGCAAGTCCTCACGCAGCAAAGCGCCTATCGGTAAAGTTTATCGTCCCATTTCAGCAAGTAAAAAAACTACCGGTAAAAGAAGCATCAGATATTTGAAACTTTTCGCTGCACAATCGTAAGATAATATCTAATTTTCGCCTTCGTTAAAGCAACAGATTTTTACAGGTTAATGAGATTACAGAACTACTTTCTACCAATTGCGGCTACTTTATTTTTACTTGCAGCTTGTTCAAAACATAAAAAAACCGTGCAGGAAGCTGCTGCCGAAATTCCTTTCGATACCACGTCTTTTTTAAAATACAATCCAAAAAATGCCGATAAACGCATTGATGCTTTTATGCAAAACCTGCACAAACACAGCGGTTTTAACGGCAATGTGCTGGTAGCCAAAGGCGGAAAAATTTTGTACGAAAACGCCTTCGGCTGGGCCAATTATTTAACAAAAGACAGTCTAAAACTCAACTCGCAGTTCGAGCTGGCATCGGTTTCCAAAACCATGACTTCCACCGCCATTTTAATGCTGATGGAACAAGGCAAATTAAAGCTGGATCAAAATGTGAAAGATTTTTTTCCCAGTTTTCCATACGATGGCATCACCATTCGGCTGCTGCTCACGCACCGTTCCGGCATGATGAACTACGTTTATTTTACGGATGACATCTACCGGAAAGAACACCGCGATCAGCGTAAAGGCTTAAACAACGCCCAGGAAATGGCGCTGATTGCACAGTACAAACCGGCTCCGTTTAATAAACCGAACGTCCGTTTTTTGTATAACAACTCTAATTTTATGGTACTTGGCGCGATTGTAGAAAAAGTAAGCGGTATGCCATATGCCCAGTTTATGAAGGAAAATATTTTTAAACCGGCAGATATGGCGCATACCAACGTGTATTCCAAAGCGGTTTACGAAAAAATTCCAGCAGATGTAGTTGGTCATGATCGCAATAGCTGGCGATATTCTGTTGCGCAAAACTTTCTGGATGGCCCGGTTGGCGATAAAGGCATTTACAGCACCGTAGCTGATTTGTTTTTGTTTGATCGTGCGCTGCGTTCCGGCCGTTTGATCAAACATTCAACCCAGGATTCTGCTTACACTGACAGAAATCCGATGCTGCGCGGTCATTTTAATTACGGTTATGGTTGGCGGCTTTTTGAAGGTCCGAACCAGAAAGTGGTTTATCACACCGGCTGGTGGCATGGTTTCCGACATATTTTTTTACGTGATATGAAAAACGACATCACCATTGTTTTGTTAGGAAATATGGTGAATGGCAGTTTGCTGCATCTGGACGAATTGTTCAGACTAACAGGTATGCCAATTGTGCGGAAAAGTGCCTATTCGGGCAACGGAACAGAAACAGAAGATCAATAAAAATTATCTTATAAAAACAGCATTATGTTTGATAAAATATTTGAAGCACAGCAAAAAGCTGAAGAAGTTAAAAAACGTCTGGATGGCATTATGGTATCCGGAAACGCAGAAAACGGAAAAATTACGGTTACTGCAAATGGCAACCGAATTGTTCAATCCATCAGTATTGATGAAGATTTTTTTAAAACGGCCGACCGTGAAGAATTGGAAGAGCTTTTGGCCGTTGCCGTTAACAAAGCGATTGCACAGGCAGAAAACCTGAACCAGACCGAAATGGCTGCGCTATCGCAAATTATGCTTGGCGGTTTAGGTGATTTGGGCAAACTTTTCGGTCAATAATAGTTCTGCTTAAAACCAAATTTATATGAAAGTTACTTATTACGGCCACGCCACTATTTTGCTGGAAACGGAAAAAGCCAAACTGTTGTTCGATCCGTTTATTACGCCAAACGAACTGGCCAAAGCGGTTGATATCGATTCCATCAAACCAGATTATATTTTGTTAACGCACGGCCACGTAGATCATGTGGCTGATGTTTTTACCATTCAGAAAAACAGTGATGCAACCGTGATTTGCATTGCCGAAGTACAAGGCTGGCTGGGCAATAACGATGTAGATAAAACGCACGGCATGAACATTGGCGGCAGTTTTAATTTCAATTTCGGTCGGGTGAAAATGGTTAACGCCATTCATTCCAGTTCCATGCCCGATGGTTCTTACGGTGGAAATCCTGCTGGTTATGTCATTTATGCAGATGGCAAGAAAGTTTATATTGCAGGCGATACGGCGTTAACTTATGATATGAAATTGCTGGAAGATGAAAATCTGGATGCAGCGTTTTTACCAATTGGCGATAACTATACGATGGGCGTTGATGATGCCGTAAAAGCAGCCGGTTTTATCAACTGTAAAAATATTATCGGTGTGCATTTTGATACTTTCCCACCAATAAAACTGGATCATGAAGCGGCAAAATCCAAGTTTGCTGCAGCAGGTTTGAATTTTATGTTGCCGGAAATCGGACAGGTTATCGAATTGTAATTGAGTTTGTCATACTGAACTTGTTTCAGCATCCCGCAAGTAAGGTTGCTTTTCACGAGAGATGCTGAAACAAGTTCAGCATGACAATCAGTTCATCAACCTCAAAACAAAAAATCCCCGGAAAAATAATTTTCCGGGGATTTTTTGTTGATAAAAACAGTATGCTAAATAATTGTTCCGTTTGGAATAATTGCATTTTTCTTCACCACAATAATTCCTTCTGTAACGGTATAGGTTCCAAAATCGCCATCTTCCAGATGACTTCCACCGTTAATTTTTACATCATTACCGATGTAACAATTTTTATCTAAAATGGCATTGTTGATGTAACAACGTTCGCCTACGCCCATAATCGGTTTGTTTTGCAGCTTGTATTCGGCAATCTGTTCCAGCGTTTGGTAATAATCGTTACCCATTACATACGTGTTTAAAATGGTGCTTCCAACGCCGATGCGGGTACGAATACCAATTACGGAACGGGAAACATGCGCCGCATGAATGATACAACCATCAGAAATCATGGCGTTATGCAAAGAAGTTCCGGATAATTTGGAAGGCGGCAACATCCGCGCACGCGAAAAGATGCTTCTTTTATCGAACAAATTAAACTGCGGAATTTCATCTGTTAAGCCTAAGTTCGCATCAAAAAATGAAGGAATACTACCAATATCTGTCCAGTAACCTTCGTACTGATAACTGGAAATTTTATGTGTGCCGATGGATTGCGGGATAATTTCTTTACCAAAATCCGTGCGCGTATTGCCTTCCAGCAATTCATACAACGTTTTCCGGTTAAACATGTAAATTCCCATTGAAGCCAAATAAATCCGGCCTTGAGTTTTCATTTCATCGCTCACTTCGGAATCCCAGCCTGGCAGCATATCTTTTTTCGGTTTTTCGATGAAGGATGTAATCATCTGTTCCTCATCGGTTTTCAAAATACCAAATCCTTCTGAATCGGCTTCATCAACCGGAATTGTTGCAATCGAAATTTCGGCACCTTTTGCTTCGTGATCTGCAATCATATGATCAAAATCCATCTGATACAGTTGATCACCGGATAAAATCAGCACATATTCAAACTCATGGGGCGTTAAATGATGCAACGATTGGCGCACTGCATCAGCCGTTCCCTGAAACCAGGTGGTGTTGTGGGGCGTTTGTTCGGCGGCCAGAATATCAACAAAAGACTCGCTGAAAACACTAAAATGATACGTGTTTTTAATGTGTTTATTGAGTGATGCGGAGTTAAACTGCGTTAAAACGTAAATCCGCTCGATACCCGAATTGATACAATTGGAGATCGGTATATCTACCAAACGATATTTACCAGCAATAGGAACCGCTGGTTTAGAGCGTGTTGCGGTGAGTGGAAACAGGCGGGAACCTTGGCCGCCTCCCAGTACGATACAGATGACTTTGGAACTCATAATTTAGGTTTTAAGCTTTGGTAAAGGTGAATATATTCTTGAGCAGAACGGTTCCAGGAGAAATCCAGGGCCATTGCTTTCGGGTATAACAAACGTAAACCAGCTGTGTTCTTAAAAAGTTCGATTGCTCTTTTTATGCCGGTAAAAACAGCATCAACCGTAGCGGCTTCGCAACGAATCCCGTAGCCGTTTGGTTCGCTGATATCAATCACGGTGTCTTTTAAACCACCAACAGTGTTCACAATCGGAATGGTGCCGTAACGCAGCGCATATAATTGGTTTAATCCGCAAGGTTCAACGCGCGAAGGCATCAGTATAAAATCTGCGCCGGCGTAAATGCGGTGCGCCAGTTCTTCGTTATAACCAATGTAAGCGTTGTACTGTCCGGGAAATGCTTCTTTTAAGGCAGCTAATTCCAGTTCGGTTTCTTCATCGCCAGAACCTAAAACCAAAATACTGACCGGATTTTCCGGATCGGCCAGCATCAGCCTGAAAATTTCTGGTAATAAATCTGCACCTTTTTCAACCACCAGTCTTCCTATAAAAGTAAAAAGCGGTTTTTCTGCGGAGAAGCCAAACTGTTTGCACAACAGCTCTTTATTTTTTGCTTTTTTGGTAGATACTGTTTTTACCGTATATTTTTGGGTGATCATCGGATCGGTTTTCGGATCCCAAACATCGGTATCAATACCGTTGATGATGCCAATTCCATGTGCCTTTTCCAGTTCAAACAAAAACTCCAAACCGTTGGAACTGACAGATAATTCTTTCAGATAACTTGGCGAAACCGTGGTAAAAGCATCAGCACAACGCACGGCCGAAGCTAGCGGATTGATGCCATTTTTCCAATCCAGCAAACCAGTTTTCCAGGGATCAATTTCCGGCAGATAATAGCCGCGCTGCCAGTTAAAAGCGCCATGATATTGTCCGTTATGAATGGTAAAAACCGTGCGAGTTTGCGATAATGACGTGTAGCGGTAAGAATAATACAGTAAAAAAGGCACCAAACCGGTTTGATGATCGTGGCAATGAATAATGTCGGCTGGCATTTTCGACCACAACATCCAATCTAAAAAAGCCAGCTGAAAAGCAACGAAACGCTCGATATCATCCTCATAACCATAAACTTCTGTTCGGTCAAGCAAGCCCGGAATTTTAATCAGATACAAATCAAAACCCAGTTTGCCGGATGCTTCTTTTAGCACCTCAAAAAAGAAGGGCCGATCGCCCAAAAAAGTATTGGCCTGAAAAACGGTTTCAAACGTGTTTTCCTGCACAAATTTCCGCTCGTAAAAAGGCATTACAACACTTGCCTCTACGCCTAATTGATTTAAATATTTTGGTAACGCACCGGCCACATCGCCCAAGCCGCCAATCTTCGCAACAGGATAACATTCTGCACTTAAATGGATTACTTTCATGTTTTTTTAAAGGTTTATAAACGGCTGCTCAAGGTAATATTAATTGCAGAGAAAACGATAGTCGTATAAAATATGTTTTACGCTTTAATGCGCTTCCAGCCAATTGTTGCCGGTGCCGGTTTCCACCACAATCGGAATGGTTGTTTTCAGCGCGTTTTGCATCAGTTCTTTCACCATCGGCTGTACAATTTCCAGTTCGTTTTTCGGCACATCAAACACCAGTTCGTCATGCACCTGCATCGTCATTTTGGTATTGAGTTTCTGGCGGATAATTTCGTTGTGGATATTGATCATCGCAATCTTGATCATATCCGCCGCCGAACCTTGAATCGGCGCATTGATCGCATTTCGCTCGGCATAACCGCGCACGGTTGGGTTAGCCGAATTGATGTCGCGCAGATATCTTCTTCGCCCCAAAAGCGTTTCTACATAACCGTGCTGGCGCGCAAAATCAAGCGTATCGCTCATGTAACTTTTAATGCCCGAATATTGATTAAAATATTGTTCGATGATATCCGAAGCTTCCTTGCGGGAAATGCTCAAACCCTGCGACAAACCAAACGCTGATTGACCGTAAATAATGCCGAAATTAACTGCTTTGGCGTTTCTTCTTTCCGTAGAAGTTACTTCTTCAATCGTCCTTCCATAAACTTTTGCAGCCGTTGCGGTATGGATATCAATGCCTTTGGTAAACGCATCCGTCATGTTTTCATCTTTGCTGATTTCGGCAATCAAACGCAGTTCAATCTGCGAATAATCCGCAGAAAGTAAAATATGATCTTCATCTCTGGCAATAAAAGCTTTACGAACTTCGCGGCCGCGTTCGGTACGAATCGGAATATTTTGTAGGTTTGGATTATTAGAACTTAATCTTCCGGTTGCCGCAACTGCTTGATTATAAGAAGTATGCACGCGTCCGGTTTTTGGGTTGATCATCAGTGGAAGCGCATCTACATAAGTCGATTTTAATTTTTGCAGCTGACGGAAATCCAGAATATCGCGCACAATATCGCTTTTATGCGCCAAAGCCAGCAGCACATCTTCGCCGGTTTGGTACTGACCGGTTTTGGTTTTTTTAGCCTTCGGATCCAGCATCAGTTTCTCAAACAAAACCTCGCCAAGTTGTTTGGGCGAAGCAATATTGAACGTTACACCGGCTTTTTCATGCACTGTCTTTTCCAGCAGAATCAGATCGTTTTCTAAATGAATGGAAGATTCTTTCAGCGTTTCCTGGTTGATTTTTACGCCTTCAAATTCCATATCAGCTAGCACCTGAATCAAAGGATATTCCAGATCGTGGGCCAGTTTTTCAGCTTTTACTTCTTTTAAAATCGGCTCAAATGCTTCTTTTAACTGCAAAGTAATGTCAGCATCTTCGGAAGCGTATTCTTTCACTTTCTCCACTTCCACATCGCGCATCGTTCCTTGGTTTTTCCCTTTGGAACCAATCAGTGAAGTGATGGAAACCGGTGTATAACCCAAATAATTTTCGGCCAGCAAATCCATGTTGTGGCGCGTATCTGGATCGATGAGATAATGCGCCATCATCGTATCAAACAATGCGCCAGCTAAATTCAGGCCATACCATTTCAGTATTAAAATATCAAATTTGAGGTTTTGGCCGATTTTCATGATCTCCTGATCTTCCAAAACCGGTTTAAATTCATCCACAATTTGCTGTGTTTCAATCTGATCTGCAGGAACCGGAACGTAATAACCTTCGCCGATTTTGATGGAGAAAGACAAACCAACCAACTCACATTGATTTGCATCAGTGCCAGTAGTTTCAGTATCGAAGCAGAAAGATTTTTGGGTTGATAAAAGCTCGATCAGTTCTTTCCGCTTCTCCGGCGTATCCACCAAAAAATAAGTATGATCGGTGTTGTCAATATTTTTATTAGGAAC
>JBPBQN010000264.1:0-12680 GCA_050954865.1 Janthinobacterium lividum
GGAAACCAAAACTTTTATGGAAGAAGCAAACGCTGCTAAAGAAGAAGCTTCTCCACAAATTTAAGTTGATCAAAACAGTATTGTTTAATTTTTCGGCATTCGATTAAAAAGATATTTTTTCGATTAGAAATACACAGAAATCAAGTTGAGGATGAAAAAAGATACTGTTTTTATCGGCATAAAATCAGACAGCTTTGAAGCATATCTTTCCGCTACGCTTAGGATGACGGGGCGTGTATATTGCAAAGTCCAACAACAGAACGATAACAAGAAAGGTCTCCACTCAGGCGCGCTGGGTTGAATGCCTCCCGGAGGCGATCAGGCATTCTTAATTTTTTGGTTCTTTTATATCAAGACAAGAGAACTTAATACCAGTAACCACAGGTTTGCTAAATTAGGCTTGCTTCTTTTATCGCACAAAATCCCACTTTACCGTTTCCGCAGATTCTGTATCTTCGCGGATGCAAGAAAAAATTATCATTCTTGATTTCGGTTCGCAATTTACCCAACTCATTGCCCGCCGCGTCCGCGAACTCAGCATTTACTGCGAAATCCATCCGTTCAACCATCTGCCTGAATTTGATGAATCTGTAAAAGGTATCATTCTTTCCGGAAGTCCGTATTCAGTAAGGCAAATTGATGCGCCGAATTTCGATTTTAAACTTTTTCATGGCACATTGCCGGTTTTGGGCGTTTGTTACGGCGCGCAGTTTCTGGCGCATCATAACGGTGGCGAAGTTTTGGCTTCCAGCACCCGCGAATATGGCCGCGCGCATCTGCAATACATCAACACCGAAAATCCATTATTGAAGCTGATTCCGGCAAATTCACAGGTTTGGATGTCGCACGGCGATACCATTGCTTCCATTGCTGATGATTTTGAAGTAATCGCCAGTACAGATTCTGTAAAAGTTGCGGCCTATCAAATCAAAGGCACGCACACTTACGGCATCCAGTTTCATCCGGAGGTTACGCACAGTTTAGACGGAAAACAGTTGCTGCAAAACTTTCTGGTCGATATTTGTGGCTGCGAACAAAGCTGGACAGCCGATTCTTTCGTGGAAACTACCATTGCAGAATTGAAAGAAAAATTAGGCGATGATCAGGTAGTTTTGGGTCTTTCCGGCGGCGTAGATTCATCTGTTGCGGCGGTTTTGCTGCATCACGCCATCGGCAAAAACCTACATTGCATTTTTGTTGATAACGGTTTGCTCAGGAAAGATGAATTTCAATCCGTTTTAGATTCATACCAGCATATGGGTTTAAACGTGAAAGGCGTGGATGCTAAACAACGTTTTTATGATGCGTTGCAAGGATTATCCGATCCGGAGAAAAAACGCAAAGCCATCGGTCGTGTTTTTATCGAGGTTTTTGATGATGAAGCGCATCGCATAGAAAACGTAAAATGGCTGGGGCAGGGTACGATTTATCCGGATGTAATCGAATCTGTTTCGGTAAAAGGACCATCGGCAACCATCAAGTCGCACCATAATGTTGGTGGTTTGCCAGATTTTATGAAGCTAAAAGTAGTAGAACCACTTAATACTTTGTTTAAAGATGAAGTGAGAAAAGTAGGTAAAGCTTTGGAAATCGATCCGAATATTTTAGGCCGCCATCCGTTCCCCGGACCAGGTTTGGCCATCCGGATTTTGGGTGAAATTACGCCCGAAAAAGTAGCAATTTTGCAGGAAGCAGATGCCATTTACATCAACAATTTGCGTGCAGCTGGTGTTTACGATCAGGTTTGGCAGGCCGGAGCCATCTTTTTGCCGGTGCAATCGGTTGGCGTGATGGGTGATGAGCGCACTTACGAAAATGTGATTTGTCTGCGCGCCGTAGAATCTTTGGACGGAATGACTGCCGATTGGTGCCATTTATCGCATCAGTTGCTTGGAAAAATATCAAACGAAATTATTAATAATGTTAAAGGAATTAACCGCGTTGTGTACGATATCAGCTCGAAACCGCCGGCAACCATTGAGTGGGAGTAAGGCAATACTGTTTTTATCGGTTGTTTTTTTAGCTGCCTGTTCGCCCAAAATTCGTCCGGTTGTGCAGCAGCCTCCAGCCAAAACGCAGGAGCAGATCAATCAGGAAAAAGCGGAAGCTGAACGGATAGCCGAAGCAGCAAAACCAGTTGCTGAAACTCCGAAAGTTATTAAAGCAACCCGCACGCCTTCTATCGCCTTATTGCTGCCTTTTGATCTGGATCATGTTGATCTGAGCAAGAACACATCAACCAAAAACCTGCTGAAAACCAACATTGCGGTTGATTTTTATGAAGGTTTTAAACTGGCGCTGGATTCATTATCCAACGGCGGACAAGATTTTAAACTGACCGTTTTCGATACAAAAGATGAGGTGAGCCAAGCGCAAAGATTAGCTTCTATGCCAGCCATCCGCAACAGTGATCTGATTGTTGGTCCGGTTTTTCCGGCCGGTGTACAAGCGTTTTCGGCCAGCATTAATAGCTTGCACAAACCGCTGGTTTCGCCGCTTTCGGCGGCTTCTCCGGCAGCATATAATAATCCAAACCTGATCACTTTAACGCCGCCGCTGGAGTTTCATGCCTGGCGAACGGCCAAATTTATTCAGGAAAATATTCGCCCAAAAGTGGTTTACATTCTGCGTTCGGGCTTTACGGAGGAAAATAAATATATTTTACCCTTTAAAAGAAGCATTGATAGTTTGAGCCGCAAGCGGATTAAAGTGGTTGATGTAACCATTTCCAAAGGTGATTTTACGGCTTTACTGCCACAGCTTTCCAAAACTTCGGAGAACATTTTTGTAATACCTTCCACAGACCGTTCGTTTTTAAGTGTTACGTTGCAAGCATTGAGCGTTTTGGCCGATACTTATCCGGTGCAGCTTTTCGGTCATCCAAACTGGAGCAAATACACATTTTTGCAGCCGGAATTGTTGGAAAAAATGCACACTTGCATTACTTCCGCAGCACAAATTAATTATAAATCCGCAGAAATTATAAATCTGATCCGTGATTTTCGCAAGGTTTATCACACCGAACCAAGCGAATATGCGCTGAAAGGTTTTGCTACCGGAATGTATTTCGCCAGGCTTTCTGCAGATACAAGCTTCGATTTCAAGCAATTGCAAAACGCGCCGGCTGATCTGCTAAATCATTATGAATTTGTGCAAAAAAAGGGTTACGGCTGGATCAATACAAACGTGCAAGTGCTGCAATACAATAATTATACCTTGAAACCAGTGCAATGAGAGCGGAAAATCAGTTGCGTACTTTTTTAAGTTTGCTGAAAGATTATCCGGCAGAAACACCATTGTACAAGTTTTTGCCGGGCTATTTCAGGCTGAATAAAAAAATGGGTTCAACTGATCGGCGGATTGCTTCAAGACTGATTTACAATTATTTCCGGCTGGGAAAAGCTTTGTACGATCATTATGCGCAGGAGCGCTTGTTTGCTGCGGAGTTTTTATGCAATCATCAGGAAAACTCTTTTTTAAGTTTTTTTAAGCCTGATCTGGCGGAGCAGCTAAGTTTGCCGATAGCTGATAAAATTTTGATCCTGCAAAAACAGTATCCTGATTTCCGGTTGGAAGATGTTTTTCCGTTTGAAAAACATTTATCGGCAGAAATTGATCCGATGCTGTTTTTATCATCCTTTTTTTTGCAGCCTAATTTGTTTATCCGAATCCAAAAAGGCCATGAATCTGCCGTAAAAAGAACTTTAACAGCTGCTGGAATTGTTTTTAAAATGAAAAGCGAACAATGCCTGGCTTTGCCAAACGGTACAAAGCTGGATCAATTATTTCCAGCACAGCGATATTTTGAAGTGCAAGATGAATCTTCGCAGTTAACGGGAAACTATTTTCAACCTAAAAAATGGGAAAACTGGTGGGATGCTTGTGCGGCTTCCGGTGGAAAAACGCTGTTGCTGCATGAACAGGAAGCGGATTTAAAGTTAGTGGTTTCGGATATTCGCGAATCGGTTTTAGATAATCTGGATGAACGTTTTCAGCTGGCCGGAATCCGCAAATACCAGAAAAAAGTAATCGACTTAACTCAAAACTTCGATTCGATTTTGCATGATTATGCTTTCGACGGAATTATTTTGGATGCGCCCTGCACCGGTTCCGGCACGTGGGGAAGAACGCCTGAAATGATCAACCAGTTTTCGGTTTCGCGGATTGCGTTTTTTCAGCAACTGCAAAAAACGATTGCCTTAAATGTGGTTAAATATTTGAAACCTGGAAAATCGTTGATTTATATTACCTGTTCTGCTTTTCGCGAAGAAAATGAAGAAGTGATAAATTACCTGGTAAAAGAAGCAGGACTGATTTTAGAATCATCAGAATTGCTGAAAGGCTATGAGCGAAAATCCGACACGATGTTTGTAGCGCGACTGATTAAAACGAAAAGCTGACTTTTGTCATGCCGAAATTATTCGACATGACAAAAGAAATATTCTAATCGTGAACCTTTATGATGAGATGCTGAAACATGTTCAGCATGACAAAAATTTATCCTAAATAAGATTTCAATATTTTGCTTCGCGAAGTGTGGCGCAAACGTTGTAAAGCTTTATCTTTTATCTGGCGGACACGTTCGCGCGTTAAACTAAATTTTTCGCCAATTTCTTCCAGCGAGAACGGACTGCTTCCGCCCAAACCAAAAAACAACATCAAAATTTCGCGTTCGCGTTCGGTTAAAGATGATAAAGAACGTTTGATTTCTTCTGCCAATGATTCATCAATCAGCATCGAATCCGTGTTCGGTTCTTTATTGCCCAGCACGTCCAGCAGCGTATTTTCTTCGCCATTAACAAACGGCGCATCCATGGACACGTGGCGGCCGGAATTGCTCAGCGTATCAGAAATTTTATCAACGGTCGTTTCCAGCGTATCGGCCAGTTCTTCCGGAGAAGGTTCTCGCTCAAATTCCTGTTCTAATTTAGAAAATGCTTTACTGATTTTGCTTAGTGAGCCAACCTGATTTAACGGCAAACGCACAATGCGGGACTGCTCTGCGATGGCTTGCAAGATAGACTGGCGAATCCACCAAACGGCATACGAAATAAATTTAAAGCCTTTGGTTTCATCAAAACGTTTGGCAGCTTTGATCAGGCCGAGATTTCCTTCATTAATCAAATCACCTAGTGTAAGTCCTTGATTTTGATACTGTTTAGCCACCGAAACAACAAAACGAAGATTGGTTTTTGTCAGTCTTTCTAAAGCTGCCTGATCGCCTTCTCTAATTTTTTGTGCTAAAATTACTTCCTCTTCTGCAGTGATTAAATCAACTTTTCCAATCTCGTGAAGGTATTTATCTAATGATTGCGACTCACGGTTAGTTATGGATTGGGTTATTTTGAGTTGTCTCATTTATAAAGTGTACCTTATCTGATGTATTTAAATAAAAGCACTCAAAAATAAAAAATATCTGCAAAAACTAACATCAGTTGAAACAGAAATCGCATTTATTGGTATTCAATCAAAATTTCAGAATAAAAGTTGAAGTAATACTTCTTTTATCGACCTAAATTTCAGCTAACTTAAAAGTTTGATTTAAACGGATGCCTTTTTCTGTTTTTTTTACGGTGCAACATTCGTTTTCCGGATCGTGTTCGAAGTACAGAATGTAATTTTTTTCGGTAGCTTCTTCCAAAAAAGCCTTTTTTTCGATCAGTGTTTGCAGCGGAAACATATCATAAGCCGGAATGTACGGCAGCGGAATGTGAGCCGTTGTTGGAATTAAATCGGCTACATAAATAATCGTTTGGTTTTTGTAGAAAATTTGCGGCAGCATCATGGCTTCGGTGTGGCCGGAAACGAAACGCACTAAAAAAGTATCGATAAAAGAAGCATTGCCTGGATCAATAAATTTAAGTTGTCCGCTTTCTTTTATCGGTAAAATGTTTTCCTTTAAAAAAGAAGCTTTTTCACGTTCGTTTGGATAGATGGCCCAGTTCCAATGTTTTTCGTTGCTCCAGTAAACGGCATTTTTAAAAGTGGGAACTGGCTTTTCATTTTCCAAAACAACCGCTCCGCCAACATGATCCAAATGTAAATGTGTGAGGAAAACATCGGTAATATCATCCGCAGAAAAACCTTTTTGATGTAATGATTTATTTAGAGAATCATCTCCATGCAGGTAATAATGACTTAAAAATTTTTCGCTTTGCTTGTTGCCGATGCCAGTATCGATTAAAATCAAACGATTCCCGGTTTCAACCAGTAAACAACGCATGGCCAGCGTGCACAAGTTATTTTCGTCTGCCGGATTGGTTTTGTTCCAAATGGTTTTGGGTACTACGCCAAACAGGGCGCCGCCATCCAGCCTAAATAATCCGGTGTTAATGGTGTGAAGTTGCATTTAGTAGGAGGGAATAAATATTTAGAGTAAACTATTTTGATACCAGCTTCAACCCTAAAATAGAACTGATTAGCATGAAAATAAAAAACAAGCGCCAGAAATCTGCAGGTTCTTTAAAGATGAAAATGCCAATTAAAACTGATCCGGCCGCACCAATTCCAGTCCAAACGGCATAAGCGGTACCGATGGGCAGCGTTTGGATGGCTTTGTTCATCAGTAGAAAACTTAATGTAATACAAATGAAAAAGCCGATGCTCCATTTCAGGTTGTTAAAGTTGTTGGAAAATTTGAGGCAGGTGGTAAACCCAACTTCAAACAAACCACCAAGAAGGAGATAGAACCAGGCCATACTAAAGTTTATTTTCGTGATAAATTTATGCCGGTAAAAGAAGTATCACTAATCGTAATTTCTGTAAATGCAAAAACCTGCGCTGTCACAGGTTTTTGTATGATAAAAGAAGTATTGATTTTATTTATAAGTGGATTACTTCGCCATAAGCATCGGCAGCAGCTTCCATCACGGCTTCGCTCATGGTTGGATGCGGATGCACGGAAGTGATAATTTCGTGTCCGGTGGCTTCCAATTTGCGTGCAGTTACTACTTCGGCAATCATTTCAGTAACATTGTTTCCGATCATGTGCGCGCCTAAAAACTCACCGTATTTGGCATCAAAAATCACTTTTACAAAGCCATCTTTGGTTCCAGCTGCACTTGCTTTTCCGGAAGCGGAGAAAGGAAACTTGCCAACTTTAATGTCGAAACCAGCTTCACGCGCAGCTTTTTCGGTATAACCAACCGAAGCAATTTCCGGCGAACAATACGTACAACCCGGAATGTTGTTGTAATTTAATGGTTCCGGATTTTTGCCGGCAATTTTCTCTACGCAGATAATTCCTTCCGCAGAAGCAACGTGCGCCAAAGCCTGGCCCATAACAATATCACCGATGGCAAAAACGCCATCAACGTTGGTTTTGTAAAAATTATCCACCAAAACTTTGCCTTTTTCGGTTTTTATGCCTAATTCTTCCAGACCTAAATTTTCCAGGTTTGTTTGAACACCAACGGCAGAAAGCACAATATCAGCTTCAATTACCTCGTTGCCTTTTGGCGTTTTGATATTTACTTTACATTTCTCGGCAGAGCTGTCAACAGATTCAACCGTGCAGCCCGTCATGATATTAATACCTATTTTTTTGAATGAACGCGCCAGTTGCTTGGAAACATCTTCATCTTCTACCGGAACGATATTATCCAGATACTCAACCACGGTAACTTTTGTGCCGATGGAATTGTAAAAATAGGCAAACTCAACACCAATGGCGCCAGAACCAACCACAACCATACTTTGCGGTTGCTTTGGCAAATTCATGGCCTGGCGATAGCCAATTACTTTTACGCCATCCTGTTTCAGATTCGGCAATTCGCGGGAACGGCTGCCGGTTGCCAGGATGATGTTTTTAGCGGTATATTCTTTGGCAGAACCGTCGGCGGATTTTACCTCAACAGCACCTTTTCCTTTTAATTTTCCGATTCCCATGATCACGTCGATCTTGTTTTTTTTCATCAAAAACTGGATGCCTTTGCTCATGCCATCGGCCACGCCACGGCTACGCTTGATAATGCTGCCGAAATCAACTTCGCTGCCGTTAACCTTCAAACCGTATTCTTCGGCGTGGTTGATATATTCAAAAACCTGAGCACTTTTTAGCAATGCTTTTGTAGGAATGCAACCCCAGTTTAAGCAGATGCCACCCAGAGATTCTTTTTCAATGACTGCGGTTTTTAAACCCAGCTGCGCTGCACGGATAGCAGCTACATAACCGCCTGGACCAGTGCCAATAACTAGGACATCGTAATTCATATTTATGCTTTTTTAACTTTTATGCTGATGCCAAAGCTAAAAAAAAATGAATTGTGGTAGTAAAGAAAAACTCGATTAAAAAAAGCTGTATTAGAAGAAATTGTAAAAAATGCCCGCTTTTATAAAAATTTTCTTCTTAAAAGGATTGTTTTGTTTAAAAACAAACATTAAATGTTAAGAAATATATTACCAAAGTTAACATTATCTTAATATAATAATTTTTTCAAGCCCTATCTTTGCAAAGAAAAAACAGTAGCCATTTTACACAGATTAATTTACTTAAAAAATCATTTATGCGGAAGAATTTACTTTTAATGCTCTTCATTTTTTGTCTAATGCAAGTCTGTAGCACAATTGCATTAGCGCAAGTAACAACCAGTAGTTTTTCGGGTATCATTAAAGATGCAAAGGGCGTAACTCTTCCAGGAGCTACCATTAAAGCAACACATTTACCCAGCGGAACAAACTATTTTACAACCAGTAATAATGATGGCCGTTTTACACTGCCAAACGTACGTGTTGGTGGTCCATACACTGTTGTTGTTAGTTTTATTGGTTTTGAATCTCAAACGTATGTTAACATCACTTTGAGGTTAGGTGAGCCATTTATCTTGAACTCTACTTTATCCGAAGCCGGAACAGCATTGAAGGAAATTGTTGTAACAGGCAAAAAAGAAATTAATGTAGCCAGGTCAGGAGAAAGCACCAATATCAATAGCCGTATGTTGACTACGTTACCTACTATCAACCGAAATATTACGGATTTTACGCGTTTAAGTCCTCTGGCAAACGGTAATAGCTTTGGTGGCCGTGATAGCAGGTTTAATAATACACAGATTGACGGTGCTAGTGTAAACAACAGTTTTGGTTTATCAACTGATCCGCTCCCTGGCGGTGGTGGTATTGCACAACCAATTTCTATTGAAGCATTTGATGAAATTTCTGTAAACGTGGCACCGGTTGATGTTAAGCAGTCTGGCTTTACAGGTGCCGGCATATTTGCAGTAACCAAGAGTGGTACAAATACCTTCCATGGCTCTGCGTATACCTATTATAAAAACCAATCTTTTAACGGAACACATATTGGCGATAACGATATTTCTAATGCTGTTGCTAAATCATCTACCAAAACTTATGGTTTTACTTTAGGTGGACCAATTATCAAAAACAAAGTTTTCTTTTTCGTAAACTATGAAAATAACAAAGCTACTACTCCGGGCATCTCTTATTCACCAACAGGCGGTTCTGGTATAGGTACTGTTTCTGCAGCCAATGTTACTGATCTTCAAGCCGTTTCTACCTACTTACAATCGAAGTATGGTTATAGTACAGGCAGGTATGATAATTTTCAGGCTTTCGCTCCAACAAGTAATAACTTTTTAGGTAAGATTGACTGGAATATCAATGATAAAAATAAGTTAACATTAAAATACAGTAATCTAACAGCTACAACTGACAATCAAGTTAATGGTACATCTATTCCGAACAGTGCAAGTTTTTCTGTTACCGGCAAAACCGGAACAATTAGTTCATTGCCTAATGCACGTTACAGTTTACAATCCATAGCTTTTCAAAACTCAAACTATGGTTTCAAAAATAAGGTTAGCACTTACACAGCAGAATTAAACAGTTCTATCAGCAATAAATTATCTAATCAATTATTGTTTGCTGTTACCAGAAACGATAGTAAGCGTACACTGCCTGGAGGAGATTCTTTCCCAACTGTGGATATATTTAACGGCTCTGGAAATAATTATATTACTGCTGGTAACGATCCTTATACTTTAAATAATGATGTAATTAATAATACTACTACAATTACTGATAACCTTACTTATTATGCAGGTAAACATACAATTACAGCAGGTGGTAACTATGAATACCAATATGTAGGTAATCAGTTTATGCAAGGCGCAGCCGGTTATTATGCTTATAACAGCTTAAACGATTTTTTGACTAATTCTGCTCCTGCTTACTTTGCTTATACCTACTCTTTAACTCCAGGTGTATCAGCTCCATATTCTGCGGCATTAAAAATAGGTACATTAAGTTTTTATGCTCAGGATGAGTATAGTGTTAATGATAATTTTAAGCTTACTTACGGTATCCGTGCAGATAAACCAATTTATCTGGAGGCTCCGGAAGAAAATCCACAAGTTGCAGCTTTGCAATTGTTAGATCAGAATGGTAACGTAAGCAGCTATAATACTGGTAAATGGCCGAAAAGTCCATTTTTATTTTCACCGCGTGCAGGTTTCCGTTGGAATTTAAAATCAGATAACTCCTTAGTATTACGTGGAGGTGCAGGCATATTTACTGGTAGAATACCTTATGTTTACTTGACTAACATGCCAACTAATAGTGGTATGTACCAGTTTAGCGGAAATTTAACTAATTCAGCGCAATTGGCCAATGTGAAGTTAGTTCGTGATCCATCAACCATTGCAAGCCAATATCCTACAAACTTTTCTTCTACTGCAGGTACTGGTGTTTCTTCCGGAACCGTAGTTATCGATCCTAACTATAAGTTTCCGCAGGTTTTCAGAGTTAATTTAGCTTTAGAAAAATCTTTAGGAAATGGTTTTAATTTAACTTTAGAAGGTTTAATTACTAAAGATATCAATGCAACCCGTTATATCAACGCAAACTTAAAAGCTCCTACAGGATTAACATCCGAAGGTGATCTTTCCAGAGAACGTTATGTAGGCGTTGGAACAGCTGCAGCAGCAGCAACCGACAGATTGATCTATCCAACTTTGGGTAACGTTTATTTGCTAACCAATACTTCAAAAGGATACTCTGAAGCTTACAGTGCACAAATCAGCAAAAGCTTTGCTAATGGTTTCTATGGATCAGTAGCTTATACTTATACTGTTGCAAAAGATGTTAACGCAAACTTAGGTTCTACTGCTGCATCAACTTATTCCGGTAATGCAAATGTTGGTACTTCAAATGAAGCAGAACTGGCTAATTCAAGCTTCTTTACACCGCATCGTGTAATAGCAAGTGCTGCTTATACCATTAATTATTTACATCATGGTGCAACTACATTCGGTTTGTTTTATCAGGGTTCGTACAACGGTACATTAAGCTATACGGTTAATGGCGATTTAAATGGCGATAGTAACAACAACACCGATTTGATGTACATTCCGAAAAATATTAATGATATTGTATTCTCACAATATACTGCTGTAGTTAATGGCGTTACGTATACTTATACACCAGCACAACAGGCAGCAGCTTTACAACAATTTATCAATAATTCTCCATACTTAAGAAAACATAGAGGCGAGTTTGCACAAAGAAACGCTGCGTTTTTACCTTGGTATAACCGGGTTGATTTTAATTTCTTGCAGGACTTCTATATTCAATCAGGTAAAACCAGACATACATTGGAGTTTAGTGCTGTTGTACAAAACTTGCCTAACCTGCTAAACCGTTACTGGGGAATACAACAATTAGCCTCAATGACGAGTCCGTTAACCTGGGCTGGTTATAATTTGCCTGCAACTGCAACTGGTGCTACTGCTGCAGGTACCGTTGCCACTGTCAATACGCCATATTACAATATGCGTCAGTTAAATGGCCAATTGGTAACTACGCCATTTTTAAACGCCGCTAACAATACAACTTGGAGTTTATTATTAGGATTAAAATATAAATTTTAATTAATTAACTATCTTAATCTATATAGAAATGAAAAAAATAAAAATGAAAAAATATATAAGTGCCATGCTGATTGCATTTACAGCAATAACAATGGTATCGTGTGAGAAAAAGGCAGATGTAAACGCAATATCAGCAACATTGCCAGGTATCCAGTTATCAAGTGTAGGCATGAATACGCCTGGCCCGTATGTATTGCCACTTGCAACAAGCACTACCCCAAACGCAATTCAAATTTTGTTTGGTGCCACCACTACTAATAAAAAAACAGGCGTATTTGATGTATATGTTTATGATTCGGCAACACCAACAGTAGTTGTTACAACTTTACACTTTGCCTCTTGGACAGCTGCTGATTCTTTCAATGCCACATCTTTGGGTGCCATCGCTTATAATAACGTTCCATCCACCTATCCAAACACAACCATTTATCAAGGTGGTATATTATTAAAATATGGCGGTACAAAAGGTGCTCCGCTGGTAAGTGGTAAATCTTATAATGTTACGGCAACGGCTACGAGTTCCGACGGTATAAAATCATCTATCAGCGTAACAAAATTATTTACAATTCAATAAACAACCATAATTAAAAAAATAAGGCTGCTCTTACCAGGGCAGCCTTATTTTTTTGCTGTTTTTTTAAATTAATTTATTCAACCTGCCTTTAATTAATTCGTAAGATTGGCAACCTCTTTATTATTGTATTGATGCAAATCCGGAAACTTTATTTGATACTGTTTTTACCCATACTTTTTTCGGCTTGCAAAACCCGGAAGCACCAGTTAAAAGGCGAACCAGGC
>JBPBQN010000265.1:0-12238 GCA_050954865.1 Janthinobacterium lividum
GTACAAACCGAAGTTTTCCTGTTGCTGGTTGTGTAAATTTCAGGATTAAACTTTCCGGATTAATGTTGATTTCCGGTTGCGCATGATCTTTTAAAACCTGTTCTTTCCGATTATAATCACGATCGTATTTCAAACCATTTTCATAATAGTTGGCATCCACTAAATCATCGGATTTGCTGGTGACCATCATCAACCCCAAACCGATAATAAAGGCCATAAAAACAGCCATTCCGATCACTAATTTCGTTCCCCAGTTCATTTGCTTAACTATTTGGCGGCGCCATAAAAGTGGTTGTAAACTGGTCGATCACTTTGCTGCCAGATACCAGTTTAAAACCTAATTCAGATTTATATTCTTTCACTGCATTTTGCGGAACGATGATGAAGAACGTAACTTTTACACTTTCTCCGCCTGCAACTTTGGTTACATTTTGAATGTATTGAATTTTTACTTTCGGATCATCTGGTTTGATCCGGAAATTAACGGATTTATTGGTTTTATTAACCAGCTCTGCGCTGTATAAATTGCTTACGGTTTTGTCATCGCGTAACTGATACAAAGTTCCGGCGGCGCGTAAAATGGTGGTTTCCACATCACTTCGTCTTAATAACAAAGTTGCTAATACAGTCATCATCACCAGCAAAATCGCTGCATAACCGTAAACGCGTTTACCAAATTTAAAAGGTTTACGGGTTTTGATTTCTTCTTCGGATTTAAAACCAATCAGTTTTAGCGGACGGTTTATTTTTTTCATCACTGCATCGCAGGCATCAATACAAGCCGTACAATTTACACATTCCATTTGCGTGCCTTCGCGGATATCAATTCCTGTTGGACAAACCTGAACGCACATTTTACAGTCAATACAATCACCAATAGCTTGTACTTCATTTTTAACACGTTTGCCACGAGGTTCGCCGCGCTCATAATCGTACGCAACAATCATGCTTTGGTTATCCAGCAAAACACCTTGCAACCTTCCGTACGGACAAACTACGGTACAAACGATTTCGCGCAGATAGGAAAATACAAAGTAGAAAACGCCTGTAAAAATCCAGATGGAAATAAAGCCGGAAATATGTTGTGCAGGCGGTTCGCTGATGATTTGCAGCAGCGTTTTTGTACCGATAATATAAGCGAGAAAAATATTGGCGATGAAAAAAGAAATGGCGATAAAAACAGTATGCTTAGCAATTTTCTTAAAAACTTTTTCGTTTGTCCACGGGCTTTCGTTCAGTTTTTTTTGTTGATTGAAATCGCCTTCGATCCAGTTTTCTATCTTGCGGAAAACCATCTCCATAAAAATGGTTTGCGGACAGGCCCATCCGCAGAAAACCCGTCCGAAAACAACCGTAAACAGTACGATAAATACGATAAAAGTAAGCAGTGCCAGCACGAAAAGATAAAAATCCTGCGGCCAAAAAATTACGCCAAAAAATACAAACTTACGTTCAAGTACGTTCAGCAAAATCAATTGCTCGCCATTTACACGGATAAAAGGAGCAGCAAAAAGCAGTGCCAGCAAAAAGTAGCTTACATAGGAACGATATTTATACAGTTGCCCCTTCACCAGGCGCGGATAAATCCATTTGCGCCCTTTATCTTCCGGTTTTTTTTCGCCTTGTTTAATTACTTCTGCCATCGTACGTATTCCTTCCTGATGCTTCTTTTATCGGGTAAAAATTATTCTTTTTCGCCCTGTGGTGCTTTTGGGTTGGCGGGTTTACTTCCTTTTAAAGAAATCACATAGTTGGCCACTTCCGAAATTTGTTTTGGGCTGAGGGTTTTCTCCCAGGTTGGCATACCTTTATCCAGCACACCATATTTAATCGTTTTAAAAACCTGGTTAATTTTACCGCCGTGCAGCCAAAATTCATCTGTTAAATTCGGGCCAACCACGCCTTGCGCATGATCGCCGTGGCAAGCCACACAATTTGCTTTAAAAGTTACTGCGCCGGCGGCCAAAGTTGCGCCGTCTGTAACCAGTTTTACGTTATTTTCATCAACCGCATTGGCGGCTTTGGATAGAAAAGCTTTTTTGGCGATGTCTGCTTGTTTTATCTCTACCACATATTCTTGATCCTGCAACATTCCCCAATGGAAAACGTGGTAATTGAGCAGATAAATCACCCCAAAAATGATCGTTCCATAAAACAGAAACATAAACCAGCCGGGTACAGGATTATCCAATTCGGTAATGCCGTCAAACTGGTGTTCCAGCTCGATGTCTTTTTCTTCAGAAATCGGGCGCAAACCCATCACTTTTGCAAAAAAAGTTGGCTGCAGTTTTTTGTATGCTTTCCATTCGTGATACTCCATTGGGGCAACAGGTGCAACTTCTTCTGCAACCGTTTCCTGATTTGGGTGGAGTGCCTGTTTGGCCAGGAGGTTTACCGTATACAGCAAAACCAGCGCAACGCCAAGCACCAGCAGGGCAAATAAAACGAACACGATCATCAGGATATCCATGTAGGTATTTCCGGTAGACCAGCTGCTTGCTTTATCAGCCGCCCAAACCGGCTGAGTTAGTAACAATAAAAAAATGAGGTAAAAGAAGCGTTTCATAGAGGGCTTTTTTCGTCGTTTAGGGGAAGATCACTCATGTAGTTGACATCCTCTTTTTTCATCCTTAAAAGCAGTACCGCTACCAGAATAAAAAAAAGCAGGAATATCCCAAATGAAGTAAGCAGGTATGCATTGTACCCGGTTGCGTTATCTAAAAATTGTTTAAACATGATTCTGGTTTTTTGGATGTTGATAGTTCATCGCTAATGGTTAAAGCTGATTGCTGATCGCTAAAAACTGATACCATTACTTCGCTTTAATATCTGTACCCAGCCTTTGCAGATAAGCAATCACAGCCACAATTTCTTTACTGCTTTTAACCTTGATATTATCGGTTGCCAGATTTTCTGCGATTTTTTTAGCCTGGCGGTCGAGCTTTTTGTTTGCTATTTCTTCAAAGCCATCAGGATAAGGAACACCTAATGTGCGCATCGCATTAATTTTAGAAGCAGTTGTGGTGGTGTCAAGATCCTGGGTAATCAACCAATCATAATTTGGCATAATACTTCCGGGCGACATGCTGCGCGGATCAAACAAGTGATTATAATGCCAGGCGTTGGAATATTTACCGCCTTCACGCTGCAAATCCGGACCGGTACGTTTTGATCCCCATAAAAATGGATGGTCGTAAACAAATTCGCCTGCTTTGCTATACTCGCCATAACGTTCAGTTTCTGAACGGAACGGACGGATCATTTGAGAGTGACAGTTTACGCAACCTTCGCGGATGTAAATATCACGTCCCTGCAATTCCAGCGGTGTATAAGGTTTTACACTTGCAATGGTTGGAATATTGGATTTAATGGTAAACGTTGGCATCATTTCAATCATCCCGCCAATTAAAATCACTACTAATGAAAGAATCATGAATTGGATTGGACGGCGTTCCAGTCTGGCGTGCCTTGTGCTTTCTCTCGGATCAGGATTGAAAACAGGTTCTAAAGCCATGGCTTCGGCAGGTTCGTTGGCTATCAGTTTTCCAACAAGCATTGTTTTGAACAAGTTGAAGGCCATCACGATTACACCGGTTAAATATAATGTACCGCCAATTGCCCTGAGTACGTGCATCGGGATAATCTGCAAAGTGGTTTCCAAAAAGTTTGGATATTTCAGCATACCTTCCGGCGTAAACTCTTTCCACATCAAACCTTGTGTAAAGCCGGAGAAATACATCGGCACCGCATAAAATATAATTCCCAGTGTGCCGATCCAGAAGTGAAAAGAGGCCAGCTTTTTAGAGTAAAGCGGTGTGTTATAAATGCGCGGAATCAGCCAATACAGGATGGCGAAGGAAAGGAAGCCGTTCCAGCCCAAAGCACCAACATGCACGTGTGCAATAATCCAGTCGGTATAATGCGCAATGGCATTAATCTGCTTTAAAGCCAGCATCGGGCCTTCAAAAGTGGCCATACCGTAAGCAGTTATCCCAACCACCATAAATTTAAGGGTTGGATCTTCGCGTACTTTATCCCAGGCACCACGTAAGGTTAATAAACCGTTGATCATACCGCCCCAGCTTGGTGCAATTAGCATCACAGAAAAAACAACGCCCAATGATTGCGCCCAGCCTGGCAGAGAAGTGTATAATAAATGGTGGGGGCCGGCCCAGATGTAAATAAAAATCAGCGACCAGAAATGCAGGATACTTAACCGGTAAGAATAAACCGGCCGGTTGGCCATTTTGGGCAGGAAATAATACATCATCCCTAAATAAGGCGTGGTTAAAAAGAAGGCAACGGCATTGTGCCCGTACCACCATTGCACCAGCGCATCCTGTACGCCTGCATATACATAATAGCTTTTGAAAGCAGAGATTGGCAGCTCAAAAGAATTTACAATATGTAATACCGCGATAGTAACCAACGTGGCAATGTAAAACCAGATGGCTACATACATGTGCCGCTCCCGGCGTTTAATGATCGTACCAAACATATTGATACCGAAAACTACCCAAATCACAGTAATGGCAATATCAATTGGCCATTCCAATTCTGCGTATTCGTGTGAAGTGGTTAAACCAAGCGGCAAGGTAATTACTGCGGAAATGATAATCAGTTGCCACCCCCAGAAATGGATATAACTCAACGCATCGCTAAACATACGCGCTTTAAGCAACCGCTGCAGCGAGTAATAAACACCCATAAAAATAGCATTGCCCACAAAGGCAAATATCACGGCGTTGGTATGCAGTGGACGGATACGGCCGAATGTAGTGTACTGATTGCCCATGTTCATACCGGGTTTAAACAGCTGCATGGCTATTATAAGTCCGACAGTCATTCCGATAATTCCCCATACTATGGTGGCTATCGCGAAGTTCCTGACGATCTTGTTATCGTAGTTGAATTTTTCGAGCATAATTAATTAAGATGTATTTTTTATAGGGATAAAAGTAGTACGAAGCCAAAAGCTGCGGAATGACGGCTGTTCCGGCTAAACCTGATCTTTGTCACTTTTTTTGGTAGTTGGTTCGTCATCAAAAAGAATGCGTACCGAAGGCGTGTAAGTATCATTGTGCTGACCAGTTTTGCTGGCCCATACAAAAGCGCCCAGAAAAATCAGTGCGATTAGTACACTGCAACCGATCAGAAAATAAAGAATGTTCATAACAAGCGGTTTTTATAAGCGTAAAGCCGAACGGCCACGCTGGTAAACGTGATGATGGTCACGGTACTTAAAGGCATCAGCACAGCTGCCATCAGCGGAGAAAGTAAGCCCTGAACAGCGAAAAATAAACCTAAAACATTATAAGTAAGTGAAATGCAAAAACTCATGTGAATTACTTTTACCGCATCCGAAGCTTGCTTGATAAACTGCGGAATTTTAGTGAAAGCCGCACTATCCAGAATTGCATCGCAGCCGGGCGAAAAATTATTGATATTATCCGTTACGGCAACGCCAAGATTACTTTGTTTTAATGCGCCGGCATCGTTTAATCCATCACCCAGCATCAAAACTTTTGCTCCTTTTACCTGCAAATTTTGGATATAATCGAGTTTGTTTTGGGGCGATTGCTCAAAAGACATCTGCTGCGGCCACGGAAAAACCGGTAATAAGGCGTGTTTATCCTGATCTTTATCTCCGGATAAAAGGTGCATATCTGCTTTTCCCCCTAATTGAGAAAATAGTGATTTTAGTCCGTCGCGCCATTTCAGTTCTGATGCAAAGTACCCGATGTATCTTCCATCAATTATCACATGAACGGTACTGGTTTGCTGGCTACTCAAATTTATGCCGATAAAAGAAGCACTGCCCAGCTTTACATCGTGCCCTTCAACTTGTCCGCTTACACCTTTTCCAGCTTTCTCCGCATAATTGCTAACGGGATAAGCTTGTAAGACATTTAACCATTTAACCAATTCACGACTAAGCGGATGGCCGGAATTTCTTGCCAACGAATAAACCCAGCGTTTTTCTTCTTCTGTAATAACACCATGAAACTGGATGGCTGAATTTTCGGGAGAAGTAATCGTTCCGGTTTTATCAAAAACAAACGTGTTGATGCGCGCCAGTTCTTCTACCACAGCCGTGTTTTTGAGGTAGAATTTATTTCTGTCGAAAATGCTTAAAACAGCCGCCAGCGTAAACGGAGAACTTAGTGCGAGCGCACACGGACAAGCAATAATGAGCACGGCCGTAAAAGAAGAAAGTGCTTTAGCAGGGTCGTAAAACAGCCAGTAAACTGCAGAGAATATGGCCACCAGCAAAAGCACAATGCTGAAATATTTGCTTACCGTATCGCTGAAAGTTTTGATGCTTCTTTTATCACCCAAAAATGTTTCATTGTTCCATAAACGTGTAAGGTAACTTTGCGAGACAGGTTTTATTACTTCCAGTTCGATGGCTTCGGATAACTGCCTGCCGCCGGCATAAACAATTTCACCCAGAACTTTTTGTACCGGAACAGATTCGCCGGTTACAAAGCTGAAATCAAGCGCCGCTTCGCCTTTTAACAAAACGGCATCGGCTGGAATAATTTCGTTATTTCGGATCAGGATACGATCGCCAACCTGCAAATCTTTTAAAGGCAGCGGTTTTTCTTTTCCTTCGGTGATTAAAGTTACGGCAACCGGAAAATAGGATTGATAATCGCGTTCGAAAGAAAGATGATGATACGTGCGTTGCTGCATCCATTTCCCGATCAGCAGAAAAAATACCAGTCCGCATAAAGTATCGGTAAAACCAGCACCAGAATTTGTGCTGATTTCTGCAATCGAACGTAAAAACATCACGGCAATACCTAAAGCAAGCGGAAAATCCAGGTTTAAATTGCCGTTTTTCAGATTTTTCCAGGCGGAAATGAAATAATCTCTCCCGCTAAAAAATACAACCGGCAACGCAAAAGCCAGGTTTAACCAGCCGAAAAAAGATTTGAATTGCTGTTCAAAAGAAGACATTCCGAAATATTCCGGAAAGCTAAGTAACATCACATTACCAAAACAAAAACCTGCAACGGCAATTTTTCGGACTAAATTTCCTTCAGATTGATCCGACTTCTGCTTTTTAACCACATCTTGTAAACTAATCAGCGGTTCATAACCAATTGAAGAAAGCATTTCCACCAATTGGCGCAAGGATAAATCAGCCTGATGAAAGGTAATCGCAACCTGTTTTTTAAGGAAATCTATCCGCGAACTGATAATTGCCGGATTAATTTTATGCAACTGCTCCAGCAACCAGATGCAGGAACTGCAATGAATAGCAGGAACATAAAAAGTAACTACGGTAACTTTTTCGTCGGTATAATCAACCAGTTCGCCTGCAATTTGCGGCTCGTCTAAATATTCAAAATGTTTGGCCGGTCCGTTTTGGGTTTCGCCTGGCGTGTCATTATATTGATAATAACTGCAAAGATTATTTGATGATAAAATCTGAAAAACGCCTTTACAACCCAGGCAGCAAAACTGCTTGTCATCTAAATTATAAGTAGTTGCGGGCAAATCATCTCCGCAGTGGTAGCAATTGGTAGCGGTTAAAATAGCAGTCTGTTTCATTTGCGATCTCTGGGATGGCAAAGATGCGCCGGGAAAAAGTAGTTTAAAATGATGTGAGATACCGAAATATATGACTCCGGTTACTTTTTCAGCCAGGAAAAAATAGCAGGATTTTCACTTTTCCCATAAATTTAAAAAAAGTGATTTCAATCATTTTTAAGACTGATGCCTATCATAACGATACTGCAAAAACTGCTGCAAATTTGTATCAGAAAACAAAAACAACATCAATAAAAAACATTTCAATTATGACAACTTTAAAAACAACCGTACCTGCAACCTGGAACACTGCTGAACACACCTCTTTCCATACTGTTATTCTGAACAGATATGATGCTTTTGCTGACAGTCATAAAAGTGATCACGTCTTCTTATTTTTACTTTCCCTTATCATCCATAGTATTTTTTTGGTACCGATGATTGGCGTACTCACTTACTTTTATAACGGCGTGGCTGGTCCGTTTTTTTTAGCAACCAGCCTGATCTGTTTCTTTACCAGCTTGATCGCCAATATGGGCGGTTCCGGCATTCGCACAACCATATTATGCTTTGCAATTAGTGCCGTTATACACTTTACCATGGCTGCCATTATGCTTTTTTAATCAGGTTTCCAATATTGTGGATAGACTAAAAGCGGCTTCTTAACAGAGGCCGCTTTTGTATGATTATCGCAATGCTGTTTTTACCCCAATATTTTAAGTTTGCATTTTAATTTCTCACATGGAAAACGCCAGGCTGTTAAATGCCATCATTGAAAATGCCATTGATGGTATTATTACAATTGATAGCAGGGGAATTATAGAAACCATAAACCCGGCGGCACTCAGGCTTTTTGGTTACGAAACAGAAGAAGTGGCCGGAAAAAACATTGCCACGCTGATGCCGCAACCAGACAAAAGCCAGCACGATCATTACATCCAGCGGTATCAACAAACGGGAGAACAGCACATTATTGGTATTGGCAGAGAAGTTTTAGGCTTGCGGAAAGATGGTACAACTTTTCCTTTCCGGCTGGCCGTGAGCGAGGTGCAGTACGAAGACCGGAAAATTTATACTGGTTTTATACATGATTTATCCGGACAAAAACAAGCTGAAGAAAAACTGAAAACCTATGCCGGATCACTGGAAGAAAAAATTAAAGAACGTACACTCGATTTGGTTAAAACGGTAGCTGAACTGGAACTGGCCAAAGAAGACGTAAGTATATCATTAAAAAAAGAAAAAGAGCTTAACCAGCTGAAAACGAGGTTTGTATCGATGGCATCGCATGAGTTTAGAACGCCGCTGAGTTCGGTACAGCTTTCGGCTTCGCTGATTGAAAAGTATGCGCAGCCGATGGAAAACGTCAACATTACCAAGCACGTTAATAAAATTAAAAATGCAGTTGGTAATTTAACTAATATCCTGAATGATTTTTTATCATTGGAAAGGCTGGAGGCCGGCAAAGTAGAACTGAACACTACTTCTTTTGACCTGGTTAAATTCTCCGAAGAAATTACGGAAGAAATGCAGCTGATTGCCAAGCAAAACCAGAACATCATCTATCAGCATACGGGCGATAAAAGCGAAGTAACATCAGACCAAAATTTGCTTAAAAACTGCATTATCAACCTCATATCCAATGCCATCAAATATTCCGGGGAAAACACGCTGATTGAATTTAGTACCGAAATTAGAGAAGATGAATATCGCATCACGATCAAAGATAACGGCATTGGCATACCGGAAGCGGATCAAAAACATTTGTTTCAGCCATTTTTCAGGGCGCACAATACCGGTACCATTTCAGGCACGGGTTTGGGGCTGAACATTGTGCAACGGTATGCCAGTTTGATGAAAGGGAAAATCGATTTTGAAAGCACGCAGCATAAAGGCACCCGGTTTATGCTCTCATTTTTAGGTGATAAAAACAGTATACCGGCAGAACAAATAGCTTCTGAAAATAAAAATTTATCCTGATGAAAAAAACAAGCATACTGCTGATTGAAGATAATGAAGACATCAGGGAAAGCACAGCCGAGATTTTGGAACTGGCTGAATATAAAGTTTTAACAGCAGAAAATGGCAAAACAGGCGTAGAACTGGCGCAGCAACACCATCCGGATCTGATTCTGTGCGATATCATGATGCCGGAACTGGATGGTTACGGCGTGTTGTTTATGCTGAATAAAAACCCGGAAACGGCCGCTATTCCGTTCATTTTTCTCACCGCAAAAGCCGAACGGCCAGATATGCGAAAAGGGATGGAAATGGGTGCCGATGATTACCTGACCAAGCCTTTTGACGATGTGGAGCTGATGAACGCGATTGAAAGCCGGTTGAAAAAGAAGGAAAAACAGCAGGCTTTTTACAGCAAATCATTAGAAAATTTAAGCAGTCTGGTTTATCATGCTGATGGTTTATCAGAACTAAAAAAACTGATCGCCGAGCGAAAAATCCGACAGGTAAAAAAGAAACAGGTTATTTATTACAACGGCGACGCTGTTTCCGGGATTTACCTGGTGCTTTCGGGCAAAATAAAAACATTTGTAATCAGCGGAGATGGCCGGGAACTGCTAACTGAAATTTATGGCCCAGATGAATATTTCGGCATCCACTCGCTGCTGCTTAACACCACGAACCATGAAACTGCCGAAGCTTTGGATGACACGGCGCTTTGTTTACTGCCTAAAAATTTGGTGGAGGATCTGCTGAATAAATATCCGGATGTTGGCCGCCAGTTTATCAAAATACTTTCCAATAATCTGCGCGAAAAAGAAGAACAATTATTGCAGCTGGCTTATCATTCGGTACGGAAAAGAATGGCGGAAGTGTTGCTTCGTTTATCGGCAAAAAGTCCCGGCTCGGAAATCAACATGAAAGCTTCGCGGGAAGATCTGGCCGCTATGGCAGGCATGGCGTCCGAAACGGTGAGCCGCACTTTAAGTGATTTTAAAGAAGAAGGTTTGATCGAAAAAAAAGGCAGTCTTATTATTATTCTTGATTTGCACAAACTTCAGCAGATGAAAAACTGACGAAGATTATTTTTTTGTTTGATCGTGCTCATTGGGGTTAAAAACGCATCCTGATACTTTTGGATTGATTAATCCAGCGTAAATGAAAGCAGTAGCATACAGCATCCGGTCTTTTGAAAAAGAACCTTTGGCACTGGCCAACCAAAAAAAGCACGATATCACTTTAATATCCAATCCGCTCAACCTGCAAACGGCTATTTATGCGGATGGCAAAGATGCCGTACTGGTTTTTACAAATGACGATGCCTCTGAACCAGTGTTAAAAAAACTGGCTGATTTTGGCATTAAATTTCTGTTAACACGATCAACCGGAACAGACCAGATCGATTTGAATGCCGCCGCCCGCTTTGGTATTAAAGTAGCCAATATTCCATCTTATTCGCCTTATGCCATAGCAGAACAAAGCGTTGCGCTGGCCATGGCATTAAACAGAAAACTGGTAGAAACGGTAAACCAGAGCCGAAATTTTGATTTCAAGAGTGATAACCACGTTGGCTTTAACTTCCATGGAAAAACGGTTGGCATTATAGGTTTAGGAATGATTGGCCGTGCAACAGCAGCTATTTATAAAGGATTGGGTTGTGAGGTTTTAGGATATGATGTTGCTGATCAAACGGTAAGTGGTATCCGGCAAGTTGATTTGGAAACGCTTTTTAAGCAGGCCGATATTATTTCCCTGCACGCGCCGCTTACGCCGCAAACCAAATATTTAGTCGATAAAAGAAGCATTGCTTTGATGAAAAAAGGCGTGATGCTGATCAATACGGCACGCGGCGCACTAATTAACACAACCGATGTACTCGAAGCACTTAAAAAGGACCATATCGGTTATCTGGGAATCGATGTTTTTGAAGATGAAAACAGACTATTTTTTAAAGATCACCAAACAGATACGTTTCAAAATCTCTTGTTAAAAGAACTGCTGGCTTTGCCAAACGTCATTATCACACCACATCAGGGCTTTTTAACACAAGAAGCTTTAAAACAAATTGCTGCAAAAACCATATCCAGTCTGGATGCATGGCAGCAAAATAAATGCGTAGGCAAAACTTGTGTTTGCGCAAAAAATTCTATGATTAAATTAACAACATAAAAATAGCATACTTATTTTAGTATGCATGCTGTTTCTGCTATTTATTATTTCTTATGGTCTTAAAAGCCACTTTTGTTTCTACCAGCTCTTTATAATAATATAAGTTTCATTAAAGATAGAATAATGCTTTTGGAAGAAGCTGTTTAAATTTTGTCTGGATAATTTACGATGCTTCTTTTATCAACTAAAAATGGGTAACGTTTAACTGTTTTTGGAGTGAGTACAAGATCACAAAAAGAGAAATTGAGTGATAAAAGAAGCATAATAAACTTGTTGTAAGCTAAATTTAACCAGCTTTTAAGCTTCGTATTAATTTGAGCCGATCAAAAGTATACTTTTCTACTTTCTAATGTAGCGGCAACCATATTTTTGGAGGTTTAACACCTACCACTTATGTCTGGTACTACGATCAGCATGAGTAAGATTAGACATATCTTAAGAATGTACAGCCAAGGCAGCAGCAAACTTTCCATTGCTGCACAAGCCGGGGTTTCCCGCAATACGGCAAAGAAATACTTTGCCGCTTTTGGTGCCAGTGGCTGTACGTTTGACCAGATTAATGCCCTGAATG
>JBPBQN010000266.1:0-11975 GCA_050954865.1 Janthinobacterium lividum
GCCCAGGTTAGCCGAAATGATGGCGGCGCACATCATGGTTTCACTGTCATTTAGTGCATTGGTCCGGATAGTTACCCGCTCTTCCAGTTCAAAGTTAAGCTGTGCAAGCTGTTGCTGGGATTCATGCAACTCTTCGTTAAGTGCGTGCAGTTCTTCATTGGCCGTACTTAGTTCTGCGTTCAAACGCTGTTCTATAGACAGTGTTTCTTCCAGCTGTTTGGCCTGTGCCTGCGCCTGGTTCCTTAATACCTGCCTGGTAGAAATGTCAACAAATTCAACATATTCATTACTAATCAAATGCGTTAAAAAAAGTTATCTGTTAACTGCATTATGGCAGGAAAAAATCTTCGTCGGTAAATCAAGTAAAATTAATGTCTTTCTTCAAAAGATTTATTTACCTGTGTAAATGTTTTTTAGCGTAAAAAAAACCGCAAACCAGAATTTTACCTGATTTGCGGTTTATTGTGACCCCGCAGGGATTCGAACCCTGGACCCAGTGATTAAGAGTCACTTGCTCTACCAGCTGAGCTACGAAGTCGTTTAAGTATGCAATATTAGTGTTTCTATTTTGTTTCTTTTCAAGTTTGAAGAAATGAAGACAAATTACCTGCTAAAAACAGTATCAAAATTTTGAATATCCGGAAACAGTTGTACATTCACCTACAAATCAAACTAAACAACATGAAAAAATTACTAAGTTTATTGATGCTGGTTGCTTTCTTTAGCACAGCAACATTTGCACAAACAACTACACCACGTACAACTGGTACAACACCAGCCACTTCATCAACTTCAAAAAGTGGAATTGGCATGAAAAAAGACGGTACGCCGGATAAGCGTTACAAAATGAATAAAGCAGAAAAAACTGCAACTGCCGGCCCGATGAAAAAAGACGGTACGCCAGATAAACGCTACAAAGCTAACAAAACAGCTTCGCCGAAAATGTAAGTAAAGCTATTAAACTGAAAGCCGGAAAGTACATTTCCGGCTTTTTGTTTTAAGTTGAAATCCGTTCGAAATGTGCTAAACCAAAAGTGATACAAGCTGTTATCAACCCAAAATCCAAACCATGAAAAAATTATTGACGATACTGTTTTTACTACCTGTTTTTTGTGCTTTAGCGCAGCCGGAAGTTTTCTCAACCAAAAAAGGAAACCTTGAAATTACACCGGTTTTTCATGCTGCTTTGGTGATGCAATGGAACGGCGTTACGGTTTATGCTGATCCTTATGGCGGTGCCGAAAGATATAAAAGTATGAAAGCGCCAGATGTAATTGTGATTACGCACGAACACGGCGATCATTTAGATGAAGCAACTTTGGGCGGATTGGATTTATCAAAAACTGAATTATTTGCGCCGCAAAAAGTGGTTGATCAGCTTAAAAATAAAACTTTTGCCAAAATTACCGTTTTGGCAAACGGACAAAATGCGACTTATAAAAACATCAAAATTGAAGCAGTTGGTGCGTATAATATTCCGGAAGAAACCGCTCGCCACAAAAAAGGCGTTGGCGATGGATATGTTTTAACTTTTGGCGGAAAGCGCGTTTACCTTTCCGGTGATACCGATGGCACGCCGGATATGCGCGCACTCAAAAATATAGATGTGGCTTTTGTTTGCATGAATCCGCCGTATACCATGGATGTTGCGCCCGCTGCCGATGCAGTTTTGGCTTTTAAACCGGCGGTAGTTTATCCGTATCATTATCGCCAGCCAGGCAATAAATTTAGCGATGTGGAGCAGTTTAAAAAGTTAGTAAACGATCAAAACCCGAAAATTGATGTACGTTTGCGCAACTGGTACACAGCAGCACAATAAAAAAGGCTTGCTTTGGTTATCAATTTAAACAAAATTCAATACATGAAATTTTCGGCTGCTATTCAAAAGAGCATACTTCTTTTATCGGTAATTTTTTTACTTACTGATTCCCTTCAGGCACAAAACAAACAAACGCAAAAACTGGATGCTTCGGTTAGAGTGATTCAGGAATTTGGCAAGTTGCGCGAAAGTATTCCTAAACAATTGCTGCAAAAAACGGAAGGCATCATTATTATTCCGGGTTTGATTAATGCCGGATTTGTGATTGGTGGCAAACGTGGCAAAGGTATTGCGATGATTAAAAATGCAGATGGAACCTGGAGCAATCCGGTTTTTTTAACCATGACCGGCGGCAGTTTTGGTTTTCAGGCTGGCATTCAATCGGTTGATCTGGTGCTGGTTTTTCTCAATAAAACTTCATTGTTAGAAATCGGCAAAAGCAGTTTTACGCTGGGTGGAGATATTTCCGTTGCTGCAGGTCCGGTTGGCCGAACTTCTACTGCTGGCACGGATTACAAACTAGAATCAGAAGTTTACTCGTATTCGCGCAGCAAAGGATTGTTTGCCGGAATCAGTTTAAGCGGTTCTTCATTGAATATCGATCAGAATGCCAACGATACTTTTTATGAAGATACAGATGATGCTGCAACCTTATTTGCTAACAAAAAACCTTCTGCAGATCCTTCGGTTAAAACTTTGAAGCAAACTTTAAACGGTTTGTACCGAAAATAATTTCCGCAGAAAACCTAAATTTATACCGATAAAAACAGCATTATCATGAACGAAGTAACACCAGAAAATACGCATCAAACCAGTGCCAGCAGCGAGTTTGATATCAATACCATTTTAATTAAAGAATTAGGCATCAACAGTGCCAAAGTAGAGATGATTTTCCGAATGCAGGTAGAAATTCTGGCTTTGCTTCAAGATAAAAATACCGAAGAAGTTTTAGGCGAAAAAAACCAGCGCGTAAAAGAACTAGCGTTGGAATTTTACATCGCCAACAGCAAAAAAATGTAATTCTGAAAGCTTTATGGCGTTTCGTCTTTCAACGCAGAAAGCGCATAAGCCTGCTTAATAATTGCTGCCTGATTGCTTAACACAAAAGTTTTAAGCGGAACGCATTGAATATTTTTAGCAACATTGGTTTCGCGGATTGTGATGTTATGATCTTTTAACATTTGCAGCAAATATGCATGATCCAGCAAACCTAATTTGGTTACTCTTAAAACAACCAGGTTTTTTTCGGCTATCACAGAAGGTTTTGCTGGTAAACTGATCTCATATTCATCAGATAATCCATTTAAACGATTGCTCATTTGTGTATAAAGCTGTTCGTTTTGCCTGGCTAACTCAATTACTTTTTTGTTGGTGCTTTTAATTTCCAGCAGTTTTGCCGACTGAATCTGGCTGTTAAAAAATATCGACAAATCAGTTGCCAAACGGGTATCAGCCGTATCCAGTTGTTTTTTGGTTGAAGTTGTTGCAGAAGAGTTGCTTTGCGGCTTATTGTTGCAAGAAACCTGGATCAGCAGCACACCAAAAAACAGGCAGTAAAAGAAGTATTTCATGTTAAGTTTCGGATTGATTTAGAAATTAATAAACCGGCTGATCTGTTCATCGGTAAATTTAATTGTGTCTGCTTCGGTTAAATTTCCATCAGCATTCAACTCTTTGCGGATGAAAGGAATATGGAGTTTTAACGAAAAAACATGCATGTTCATATAATTGCAAACGCCGGTAAAATGATCTACACCGCGAATGTTGCCATATTTTCCAGAAGAAATGCCAACTAAAGCGGCTTTTTTATCATAAAAACTTTCCGGGAAATCGCAGGCATCCACAAAAACTTTTAACGCGCCCGGGAAACTTCCGTTGTATTCCGGAATGATAAAAATATATTTATCAGAAGCATTAACCAGGTTCAAAATCGGCTCAAAATCAGTGCTTCTTTTGCCGTATAAATCTGTTTTTAAAAAGTTGTCCGGCAAATCTTCTAAAGAAATCAAGGCGGTTTCTACACCTTTTTCAGTTAATTTCTGTTGATAATATCGGGTTAATTTCAGCGTACTGCTACCAGGCCTGTTGGTGCCGGCAATTAAGGTAAGCATAAAGTTTTATTTAGAAATGATCGGATAGCAGCACGTTGCTGAAAATAATGCGATAAATTTCAGCAGTTATCCTGCGTCAGAATCATCGGAAACATCTGCAGAAGGATAAGTTTTTACTTCGCCAGTATTGAGTTTCACTTCAATCTGGTCTTCTTTTGTAAGCTGATCTTTATTAACCACGCCTTCGCCATCTTTGGTAATTACTTTGTCGCCTTTTTCGTAAACGCCCTTTGTCATAATTGTAAAATTTAGTTGTTTGCAAGCTTAACATTATTCTGGCTGATTTGATTTGAAAAAATCCGCATAAAAAAGCATTTCATAAATACGATTTAATCAAAAAAGCGTTATAACAATATTTAACATTTAGCCTCAAAAATATGCTGTTTTAATTGTGGATATTGCGATGAATATGTGGAAATCTGGTTGGATGCTAATTGTAAAAATGTAGGTATCTTGCACCTTTAATTGAAGTGAAAATTTAGTCGGTAAAAACAGTATTTAACAAATCATCCATGCTGTTTTTATCACCTGAAAATTTGCTTTTTAATTTATACTGAGGACTAATAATGAGTAAAATAATCGCGTTGGCTAACCAGAAAGGTGGTGTGGGCAAAACCACTTCTTCCATAAACCTGGCGGCAAGTTTAGCGGTGTTAGAATATAAAACCTTGCTGGTAGATGCAGATCCGCAGGCGAACGCAACATCGGGCATTGGTTTTGATCCGAGAACGATCAAAAACAGCATTTATGAGTGCATCATCAATGATATCGAACCGGCAGATGCCATCCAGCACACAGAAACACCAAACTTGGATTTGCTGCCGGCGCACATTGATTTGGTAGGAGCGGAGATTGAGATGATTAACCTTACCAACCGCGAATACAAGATGAAAGCCGTGCTGGAAAAGATCAAAGATCAGTATGATTTTATTATTGTGGATTGCTCGCCTTCGCTGGGTTTAATTACGATCAACGCTTTAACGGCTGCAAATTCGGTCATCATTCCGGTTCAATGTGAGTATTTTGCGTTGGAAGGTTTGGGGAAATTGCTGAACACGATCAAAATCGTACAAAACCGTTTAAATCCGGCGTTGGATATTGAAGGTATTTTGCTAACGATGTATGATGTGCGGTTGCGTTTATCAAACCAAGTAGTGGAAGAAGTGCGTACGCATTTTGAAAACCTGGTTTTTAACACGATCATCCAGCGGAATACACGTTTAAGCGAAGCACCAAGTTTCGGCATGTCGGTAATTATGCACGATGCAACTTGCAAAGGCGCCATCAATTACCTTAACCTGGCCCGCGAAATTTTGCGCAATAATGGTTTGGTAAAAGAGGACGACAATCAGCAGAAAGTAAGCATAAAAAGATGAGTGCAGATAAAAGAAATGCTTTAGGCCGTGGTTTAGGTGCTTTGCTGAATGATTCTGTGCATGTAAATGCTTCGGCTAAAAAAACTGAACCGTCTGCAAAAGATCAACCGGAAACAGAAAATTTTAAAGGCGTAAATGCGGTAAAAATAAGTGAGATTGAAGTAAATCCATTTCAGCCGCGTACCGAATTTGATGAAGTTGCTTTAAAAGAATTGGCTGATTCTATTTCGGTGCAAGGTTTGATCCAGCCGGTTACCGTACGAAAAATCGGTAAAAACAGCTATCAGTTAATTTCCGGCGAGCGGCGTTTGCGCGCTTCCAAGCTGGCGGGTTTAACAGAAATTCCGGCTTATGTGCGCACGGCCAATGATCAGCAAATGCTGGAAATGGCTTTGATCGAGAACATCCAGCGGGAAAACCTGAACGCGATAGAAATGGCTTTGAGTTTTCAGCGGATGATTGACGAATGCAATTTAAAGCAGGAAGAACTGGGCGATCGCGTGAGCAAAAACCGATCAACCGTAACCAATTATCTGCGTTTGCTAAAATTGCCGCCGGTGGTGCAATCTTCCATCCGTGATGGCGAAATTACGATGGGCCATGCCCGCGCTTTGATTGCTGTGGAAGATGCGGCGAAATTGCTGTACATCCATCACCAGATTATCGAAAAAGGTTTATCGGTGCGGAAAGTGGAAGATATGGTGCGCGAACTCCAAAAAACACCTGCTAAAAACAGCATTGCTAAAAAGGAAAGTTCGCCATCGTTTCAGATGCAAAAAATACAAACGGATTTAACTTCCAAATTCAATTCGCCCGTAAAACTAAAAGTTGGACAGAACGGAAAAGGAAGCATCGAAATTTCGTTTTTGTCTGAAGATGATTTGGGCCGGATTTTAGAAATGCTCGACTGGTGATGATGCACAAACCGCTGATACTGTTTTTAATGCTGTTTTTTTGTGCCGGAATAATTTTCGCCCAAAAAAAACCGGTTAAAAAACAGCGCGACACGGTAAATACGCGCGGCGATACCACATCGGTGTTGGTTCCTTTTAAACCAAAATCAGAGCAGGGCGTACAAAAAGTTTATCATCCGGATAGTATGCATCTTCCGCATAAAGCAATTATCAAATCACTTGAAGTACCCGGATTGGGACAAATTTACAACAAGCAATATTGGAAACTGTCAATAGTTTATGGTGGCTTTGCAGGATTGGTTTACTCTTTTTATGTGGCACAAACCAATTACAAACCGCTACTAAATGAATTGAAAGCTCGTGAAAAAGGCTCAACTACAGATGCTATTAAATATCCAAAAAATGTATATACTGATGCTTATCTTACTGTTTACAAAGATTTTTATCACCGCAATCGCGATTTAACTATCATCGGCACAGTTGCTTTTTGGGGAATACAAGCGATTGATGCTTACATCGCTGCCAAGTTTCAGCATTCTTACACGATGGATAATAATCTGGCATTTAAAATTTCCACTTCAATTCTTAGTGAATCAACTTACGCTTGTGTAGGATTTGTACCAGGTTTAAAAGTAACAATGGAAATGAAATGAAGGAAAAAGGTACTTACTTATTTTTTAAGATTAAGTCGATATTAAGGAAAAATCAGCTGTCTGGTAAAATGCAGAAACCCTTTGCAATACTGTTTTTACTGCTGTTTTTTTGTGCTGGAACAATTTTCGCCCAAAAAAAACCGGTCAAAAAGCAGCGCGACACGGTAAATACGCGCGGCGATACCACATCGGTGCTGGTTCCTTTCAAACCAAAATCAGAGCAGGGCGTGCAAAAAGTTTATCATCCGGATAGTACACATAGTCCGCATAAAGCAATCATCAAATCGCTGATGTTACCGGGAACTGGCCAGATTTACAACAGGCAATACTGGAAACTGCCGATTGTTTATGGTGGTTTTGCAGGATTGGCTTACTCTTTTTATGTGGCACAAACCAATTACAAAGATTATTTAAACCAGGCCGTTATACTTGAGCACGGCGGATTGGGCGATACACAAAAATTTGGAACCGCATCACTTTCAACTATTACCGCTTACAGCGATTTTTATCACCGAAACCGGGATTTAACTATCATTGGCGTGGTTGCTTTCTGGGGAATTCAGGCGATTGATGCTTACATCGCGGCTAAGTTTAAACATTCTTACACGATGGATAACAATCTGGGATTTAAAATTACACCAACTATGATTAATTCTTCCATGTTTGCTTACGGCAGTTTTACGCCTGGGTTGAAGGTTACTTTGAAGATGAAGTGAAGGCTGTCAGCTTTTAGCCATCAATCATCAGCTTTGCAAAGCGTTAGATACAGCTATCACATTTAGAAATAATTTAGAAATACCGCTGAAAGCTAATCGCTGACAGCCAATAGCTCCCACATGAAAATAGCTTTACTCGGATACGGCAAAATGGGTAAAATGATCGAGCAGATCGCCCTCGAACGGAACCATGAAATCGTTTTAAAAATCACACGCGAAAACCTGTATGATCTCACTTTGGCAAACCTGCAGCAAGCGGATGTTGCTATCGAATTCAGTACGCCGCACACGGTTTTAAGCAACATCAAACTTTGTATGGATGCCGGTATTCCGGTAGTTGTTGGCGCTACGGGTTGGTACGAGAAAATTCAGGAAGTAAAAAATGCTTGTGTGGAAAGAAATGCAGCCGTTATTTACGCTTCCAATTTTAGTGTCGGGGTGAATATTTTTTTCCACATCAACAAAATGCTGGCCCGGATTATGAACCGTTTTCCGGATTACGAGGTTCAGGTAGAAGAAATCCATCACACTCAAAAACTGGATGCGCCAAGCGGAACAGCCATCACGATTGCGGAAGGAATCATGGAAAATATGCCGGTAAAAGAAGCATGGGTAAATGTAGTTTCGGGTCAGGTTAATGATGATTCACCGGTTGCAATTACACCAAATCAACTGCTGATCGAATCGCACCGCATTGAAAATGTTCCCGGCACGCACACAGTTGTTTACGATTCTGAAGTGGATACGATTGAGTTTAAACACACGGCACACAACCGCTCTGGTTTTGCTTTGGGCGCGGTACTGGCTGCCGAATGGATTAAAGATCGTAAAGGTTTCTTTACAGCGGCTGATCTGTTTAATTTTAACGGTTAAAAACACTACTTTCACGCCTTCAAAAACGAAACAATGAGCTGGAAATTCTGGAATAAAACTGCTGCTGATCCGAAGAAAAAAAAGAAAAGTGCCACACGGGAATGGTTTGATGCCATCATTTTTGCAGTTGTTGCCGCCACGCTGATCCGCGGTTTGTTTATCGAAGCTTTTACCATCCCAACGCCTTCCATGGAGCGGTCGCTTTTGGTAGGAGATTTTTTGTTTGTGAGCAAGGTAAATTATGGCGCACGCACACCGATGACGCCGGTTTCTTTTCCGTTTGCGCATCATACTATGCCAATTTTTGATATTAAATCTTACTGGGATGGTATCAAACTGCCGTATTACCGTTTGCCGGGATTGAGTTCTGTTAAAAAAGGTGATGTTGTTGTTTTTAATTACCCGATGGATGCTGATTCGCCTTTGTATCGTCCAGTTGATAAACGCGAAAATTACATTAAACGCTGTCAGGGAACGCCCGGAGATACGTTGAAACTAATCAATACGCAGGTTTACATCAACAATAAACCAGCCGTAAATCCACCGGAAAGTCAAACGTCGTATTTAGTTCGCACCAATGGACAGGAACTGAATCCGGAGGTTTTGTATGATCTGCACATTGATCCTTCGCACGGACAAGTTAACGCCACAGATTTGGAGTGGATTATGCCGCGCGAAAGTGTGCCTACTTTAAAAAGTTATTCCAATATTACGTATATCGCGCCTTATATTCAGCCGGCCGGCCAAGCTGATTTACAGGTGTTTCCGCATGATCCAAAGCTGAAATGGAATGTAGATAATTATGGACCAATCATCATCCCTAAAAAAGGCTGGACAGTTAAACTGGATTCTACCAATTACCTGATTTACGAACGCGCCATCAAGCTGTACGAAAACAACAAGCTGGAAAAACGCGGTAACGATATTTACATCAATGGCCAGAAAACCAACCAGTACACTTTTAAAATGGATTATTACTGGATGATGGGCGATAACCGCCACAACTCATTAGATAGCCGTTTCTGGGGTTTTGTGCCCGAAGATCACATTGTAGGCAAAGCTTTATTTGTGTGGATGAGCTGGGATGAGCAAGCTTCTTTTCTGCATAAAATTAGGTGGAGTCGTTTATTTATGAGCATTAAATAAAGCGGAATGCTGTTTTTATCGGTATAAAATACAAAAGGTGTAATCAGATTTGATTGCACCTTCCATATTTTATATTAAATAGGGTTCATTTGCTTAATTTTCAATCTCCAAAAAAATGATTAAGGTACACATTCTATAGAGGTTAAAATGGTAAGTCGTCTTCCTCGTCTATTGATTCTTCTCTCTTTCCAATAACATCTGCACTTTTTATTGATTTGAGTAATGCATCCATTGTTTCTTCAACTTTGTAATATTGGTCACTTGCTACTTTATAAAATGATTGTACTAATCCTATATCCTCTGAAGAAGAGTTATCATCAGTAAGATATCTTTCTATTGGATTTGCATTGGAATTAAAAATTATTACCTCATAACCATCATCATGATTATAGTGATTTTCCCATTCACTAATTGTTATAGCTATTCCTTCTGAAATAGATAATTTAAATTGATTACTCCCACTTCCTTTCTCCCAAATAGCTTTCTTAGCAAGTGTTTTTTCTATTAATAGTTTAATTAATATTTTAAGTTTCTCAGGAATCATAATTGTGGGTTTTTTAATTTTGTTTCAACACTTAAAAACAAAGTTGACATTTCCTCTAAGTGTTCACTAATAACAATCTTATCAATCTTATTTCTAGGATTGTTAATTATATGTTTATTAAGATTGTTAAGATCAAGATTGAAATTTTGAAAAATATCAAGAAAGTTTCTTTTTGTAATAAGCGTGCGGTAATGTTCTTGATTTTTTATACTATTCAAAATAACTTTTAAATCAGTCATTCTAAGTATACACAATTCAACGTTTTCATCTCTTAAAAAATATCCTTGTATCTCATTAACCATTGCTACTTTTCTAGAAATATCTGACAACATAAAAAGATTATTACTTAATCGTATGTTCTCTTTAATTTCATTTTGAGTATCTACCGCAATTTGTTTAATTGATAGTATTTGGAGATAAGCTATCACAATACCTAACAAAGAAAGCAGAAAGCCAATTATAGAAAGGACATTTATAAAAGTTTTATCTTTAGTTGGAAGTAGAGAATAAAAAATCAAGAATAGGATTATCGAGATAGTCCCACAAAACCAAATTCTATTTCTATAACTCACAAAATAAAAGTAAATAATTTATCAATATTTTACTTAAAGTAAATACTTAAATTGTTAATACTATTTTATGCCGCGCTTGTTAAATTTCTAATCTCATAATACCAATATATTAAATCCTACTCAACCCTTCCACACCCAACTTCTTCGCCAACTCATTCAAATCCTTCGCCACAGCATCCACCAAAGGAATACCATTTACTTTACGATCCAGTTCAGCTGCTAACTCAGGTTCGCCCGGAATAATTACTTTTTGATCTGGATGAATAGGATTGGCAGATTTAAAACGTTCAATCCAGTTATCCAAATGATGTTTAAATTCTTCAACCGGACGGAAACCATCCACGCGCATCGCTCCCAAAAAATGACCGATTCCGGTTCCAACAGGATTTGGCGCCGGATCTAAATAAGCCACAAAAGGCGGAACCCAAGGCCCATAATTAGCTCCCGAAAGCACGCCAGAAAGTATATCAACCGTAGCACTTAAACCAAAACCTTTATGGCTGCCATGTTCGCGGTCGCTGCCCAGCGGCAACAAAGAACCACCTGATTTTAAAGCATGGGGATCAGTTGTAAAATCTCCTTTTTCATCCTGAATCCAGCCTTCCGGAACAGGTTTTCCGGCGCGTTGTGCAATTTCCAGCTTGCCGTTTGCTGCTGCGGAAGTTGCCATATCTACAATCAGCGGCGGATATTTTCCCGCGGGAAAAGCATAACACATTGGGTTGGTGCCCAGCATTCTTTCGTTAGAAAAAGTTGGCGCAACCAGCGGGCTTGCATTGGTCATGGCAAAACCAATCATATCTTTTTCAACCGCCATTAAAGCATGATAACCGGCAATACCGAAGTGATTGGAATTGCGCACCGAAATCCAGCCGGAACCGTATTTCTCTGCCTTTTCCATCGCAATTTGCATAGCAAAAGGAGCCACAACCAAACCTAATCCGGCATCGCCATCCACCGTTGCAGTTGTTGGCGTTTCGTGTACAATTTGAAGATTTGGTTTTGGGTTGATGCGGTTTTTCTCCCATAAACGCACATAACCGCTTAATCTTGCAACGCCGTGCGAATCAATTCCGCGTAAATCTGCCCGTAACAAAACATCAGCAGCTAAAGTTGCATGTTCTAAACTGCAACCCATTTTCAAAAAAATGTTTTGGGTGAAATCTCTTAATGATGCTTCTTTTATCAGCATAAAATTGGGATTATGTTTTGCTTTTTGTCATCCGAAGATAGGAGAGATCTTCATCAAAG
>JBPBQN010000267.1:0-11688 GCA_050954865.1 Janthinobacterium lividum
AACAATTAAAAAGTGATTGTTGATTTTTTTGGCCGAATCCAGGTATTGGTTCGATTGCCGTTTTCGCCCCAAACTATCTTTGTTAAAATAATAAATTTCTTCCTGCTGTGTTAGCGGAATCGGCCGGTTTGCATTCCAGTAAACAGTATCTTTTTTAAAAGCCTGTTTCGGGATTTCCATCACTTGATTGTTGAAAAAATTTGGCGCAAAGTTTGGATGAAGGTTGTATTCTGCATAAATTCCTTCGTAATAACCACTAAAAACAAAGCCAAGCACTTTGCCGCGGTAATTAAAACGGGTTGAAGCCGGCATCCAAACGTTTTTGTTAACCGGGATAAACTGCTGCGTAATTTGTAAAGAATCCACAAAGCTGATGTTAGATAGCTTAAAAAGTTTTAGGTTAAGGCTGTGAATGCGCCAATTACCATCTTCCAGATAAATAAAGCCGTTAAAAGAAGGGTCGCTTTTTCGTTTGGCAAACACTTCGATTTTATGGATCAAATGTCCGTTTTCCGTAAAATCACCCCGAAGTTTATAGCGGTAAAAACCCATTGCATTGGATGCAATGGGCGAAACAAAAGAACGGTTGCTCAACGCATCCCAATAAACCAGGTTTTTATAAAAATTGGTTTGGATATCAATTGCACGGTTAAAGTTGAGTGAAGGGTGATCTCCGGCTGCCCGCGAAGACCGCAATATTTCTTTGATCTGCCTCGGCCCGCTATAATTAAACTGCGAATTGGCTTCCGTTTCGTAGATAATGCTGCTTCCGTTTTTGTTTAAACTTAATACTTTAATTACACTGTCGTTTAAATAACGTTTTGGGCCGCTAACCAATTTTTGCATGCCTTTTAAATACACATTGCAGGAATAATCTGCTACCTGGTTTTTGTAAAACCTGCGTTTTGCCATCGCTTTCCGGATCATGGCATACGCAGGATCAATCTTAGAAACAGATGCTTCTTTTACCTGGTAATTTTCGGGATGCAGCACCACGTTTAACACGGTATCTTTTTGCAGATTTATTTTTACGGAACTTTGCTTCTGCCCGATCAGCCTGAAATTAAGCGTATAAATTCCGGGATTTAAAGAAAAATGATAAACGCCGCGCTCATTGGCAAGCGTGCCCAAAGTTGTATTTTCTGCAAAAACTGCTGTAAATGGCAAGTGCTTACCACTTTGATCTGTAATTGTGCCGCTAACATCCGGCTGCTGCGCAAATGCACAAACCGGAAAAAGCATCACCAAAATACAGCATAAAGTTTTCAGCATTGAGCTTACAAAAGTAGTGATAGGTTTTTCACAGAAAATAGTTTGATCAAACCACAAATTTCAAAGTTATAAATAAATATTTTTTAACAAGTTCTGAAGCTGATGAAAATCATCCTTTCGGTAACAAAAAATAAATTTTAATTTTTATACGATAAAAACAGTATGTTGCCTGAAATAATGCTGATGCAGGCGCGTAATATCCACGAAAAGCACGGATTATAGTTAAAAAGAACCGCAAATCATTTTTTAACGTGTATTTTTACACAGTAATAGAGCGTAAGATTCTGTTTATTATTATGCAAGAACAAATCAATCAATATACTGCTGAAATTAACAACTTTCAGCTGGCAAATGCGGCTGAACTGGAAACTTTCCGCATTCGTTTTCTGGGGACAAAAGGCTTAATTAAAGATCTTTTTGATCAGTTTAAAACGGTTTCTGCGGAAGAAAAACGCAACATGGGCAAAGGGCTTAACGAATTAAAACGACTTGCCGAAGCCAAATACCAAAATTTAAAGGAACAGCTGGAAAAACAACCCGAAAAATCCGTTTCAAAAGAAGATTTAACACTTCCCGGAACTGGTTTTCAGTTGGGTTCGCGCCATCCGCTTTCTTTGGTGCGGAATGAAATCATCGATATTTTTAAAAGATTGGGGTTTGTGGTAGCCGAAGGGCCGGAAATTGAGGATGACTGGCATAATTTTTCCGCCTTAAACTTTCCTGAAGAACATCCGGCCAGAGATATGCAGGATACTTTTTTTATCAGCAAAAAAAGCCCAACAGATTCTGGTGAAGCTGGTGGCGATATTGCGCTTCGCACACATACATCTTCCGTTCAGGTTCGGATGATGGAAATGGGCAAACCACCGTTTCGTGCGATTATGCCGGGCCGCGTTTACCGCAACGAAGCGATTTCTGCCCGTGCGCATTGCTTCTTCCATCAGGTGGAAGGGCTTTATGTGGATGAAAACGTTTCTTTCGCAGATTTAAAACAAACGCTATACCATTTTGTACAGGAATTATATGGCGAAGGAACAAAAGTGCGTTTTCGACCATCCTATTTTCCTTTTACAGAACCTTCTGCAGAAATGGACGTATCGTGCAGCATTTGCAAAGGCGCCGGTTGCCAAATGTGTAAATATAGCGGCTGGGTAGAAATTTTAGGTTGTGGCATGGTTGATCCGAACGTATTGGAAAACTGCGGAATTGATTCTGAAAAATACACTGGTTTTGCCTTCGGAATGGGTATCGAACGCATCACCAACTTAAAATATGTAATTCGTGATTTGCGTTTATTTTCCGAAAATGATGTGCGCTTTTTAAAACAGTTTCAAACCGAAATCAGTTGATCAAAAAATTTATACCAATACTGTTTTTATGCCTGTTTTTTTTGTCGTGCGGAAAAAATAACTCCAGTTCCATTCCCTACGTTCAGGTAAATTTTAGTGCACCATTGTCTGATCCGCGATTGAGCCGGCTTTCGGCCTACGGCGGCGCAGTTACCATTGATGGTTACGGTGTAAGCGGGATAATTATTTATCGAAGTCCGACAAATGGTTACGTAGCTTATGATCGTTGCAGCAGTTATCTGCCCGAAAACCACTGTGCCATCACTTTAGATAACCCAACTTTAACGGCAACTGATCCATGCAGCGGTTCCAAGTTTTCGCTGGATGATGGCTCTCCGGTAAAAGCTCCGGCCACGCGTTATTTGCGTATCTATTCGGTAAACGTTAGTTTAAACCAAATTTTTGTAACCAATTAATGGTACCTGATTCAACTACCGAAAGCATCAAACAGGCCGCGCGCGAGCTGTATCGTAAGTTTGGTTACCACAAAACCAGCGTAAACGAAATTGCCAAGCGCGCCAAAGTTGCCAAGGCTACCATTTACAAATATTTTGACAGCAAGGAAGCCATTTTACAGGTTTTGCTGATGGATTACATTCGCCAAAGTGTTGATGATCTGATCCAGAACAGTGCGACAGATATTGATGAGGAAAAGCATTTAACTAACCTCATCATGAAAACCAGCCGGCTTTCATACACCGTTTGCAACGAATTTATTGGTTGGGATTTTATCAGAGAATCTGCTAACGCACAGGATTTTCTCAAGAAGTTATCCAACGAACTGGAAGAATTGCTATACAAATCATTCACCGGCGTTAGCGAGTTGCATATCAATGATACCTTTCCGGCCAGGTTACGCTTTCTCATAAAATCCAGCAAAAGCATCGTTTTCAGTTTTGCTTTTACTTCAGTGAGTGATTCGGACGTGCGGAAAAATTTTGTGAGTTTTCAGAAAGAGATTTTGCCTTATCTGGTGAAGGCGGCTTTGAAGTAATGCTTTCTTACATTTAGTTACCTTATTTAATTGTAAATACGCTTTAAACTTGTTTGATATAAAGGTCAATCCTTATAGAATCACCTTTTTTGACGTCAACAGGCATAGTTTTAACAAATGTATACGGATACGCTTTACCGGTAAGTACCCAAATATCTGGCAAAAAAGAAAATTCATACCTGCCTGTCATTCACCTTTATATTAAAAGTAGTCATTAACTGTTACAACAGGAGAAAATAATGTTGATTTAGTATCGTAATCATAAAATTTTCCTGAAATAATAGTTTTGTTTATTGAACTTGACTTATAAATTTTGATTCTATAAAATCCATTATTACTTGGAATTGGTTTTTTGTTTAACGAACAATTGACCAGCTAAATAACGCTTAAAAAGAAGAAAGTTTAACTTTTTTAAATTTTCATAATTATAATTTCATCGCATAATATACTCCTTTTACCGCCTAAAAATCTTCCTGCCCTTCATATTTCCCAAAACCTAAAAATTGCCCTAAATTTGCGGCTCATGAGAAGATCATCGCCCCGCGCAAAAACCATAGCACCAAACGTTGCCATTTTTGACATTGCAGAAGAAGGAAAAGGCGTTGGCCGCGCCGGCGAGCTAGTGGTTTTTGTAGATAAAGCCGTTCCGGGAGATGTTGCTGACGTAGAAATTTACCGCCAGAAAAAGAACTTTGCCGAAGCCAAAATTACTACGCTAAAAACAGCATCGGATTTGCGGACGGAACCTTTTTGTCAGCATTTTGGCGATTGCGGCGGTTGTAAATGGCAACACATGACGTACGAAGCGCAGCTGCATTACAAGCAAAAAGCCGTTACCGATGCGTTGGAACGCATTGCCAAAATCGATACCAATTGCTTAACGCCCATTTTGCCTTCGCCTGAAACCCGTTTTTACCGCAACAAACTGGAGTTTACATTTTCGGACAGAAGATGGCTGACGAACCAGGAAATCAGCAGTGGCGAAACGTTTACCACCGATGCGCTGGGTTTCCACGTCCCGTTGTATTTTGACCGGATTCTGGACATTCAGAAATGCCATTTGCAGTCTGATTCTTCCAACGAAATCCGAAATTCAGTGCGCGATTTTGCAATGCAAAACGGCATTAGTTTTTACAATCTGCGCAATCACGAAGGTGCGTTGCGCAACTTGATTATCCGAAGTTCTTCAACCGGAGAACTGATGGTGATCGTGGTTTTTGCTTATGCTGAACAGGAACAGGTATCAGGCTTGATGGAATTTTTGAAGATCAGCTTTCCGCAAATTACTTCACTTTTATACATCCTCAACCAGAAGAAAAACGATACGATTTTTGATCAGGAAGTTTTAACTTATCACGGCCGCGATTTTATTTATGAAGAAATGCAAACTGATTTTAGTGGCATAAACAAAGTACGTTTCCAAATCGGGCCGAAATCTTTTTATCAAACTAATTCGCACCAAGCCACCAGATTGTATGAAATAGCGCGTGATTTTGCCGGTTTTAAAGGTGATGAACTGGTTTACGATTTATATACCGGAGCCGGAACAATTGCTAATTTCATTGCCGGAAAAGTGAAGCAGGTAATTGGAATTGAATATGTAGAAAGCGCGATTGAAGATGCAAAAGTAAATTCGCAAATTAACAACATTACCAATACCAAATTTTTTGCAGGCGATATGCGTGACGTTCTGGATGCTTCTTTTACCGCACAAAATGGCAAGCCGGATGTGATCATTACTGATCCGCCGCGCGCCGGCATGCACCCCGATGTAGTTGCACGTTTGATGGAAATTGAGGCCGAAAAAATTGTATACGTTAGTTGCAATGTTGCCACGCAAGCACGCGATTTGCTGGTGTTAAAAGAAAAATACGAAGTAACAAAAATACAGCCGGTTGATATGTTTCCGCATACGCAGCATGTTGAGAATGTGCTTCTTTTACAACTCAAAAAATAACAAAATGAACCCGGAAGATTTATTGCAAGAAGGCAGCGAAGAAGAAAAAAAGAAGAAAGCAAGTCCGCTGGAAAGTTTAGAAATCGATTTGAAATTTCTAAGTGAATCTATGAAAGAAATTGCCATAGAAATTATGGTGGAAGGTTTATCTAAGTATCCGATTTTTATCGCCCATCAGCATGAAGTTGCTTTAGGTGAAATGATTTTTGATCGCCACGAAATGAACTTGGATTGGAGTATCCAAGCTTCAACTTTGGAAGAATTTATGGAGAAAAAAGTAATCAAAAAAGAACTGGAACCGCGTTTTATCGAAACTTATAAAAATCCAAACAAGTACATGTGCGTGTTTGTAATTGTGCCTGAAGGTGCCAACTTTGTGTTTTTTCCGTATGCCAAAGATTGATTTTACTTGTTAACTTGTAAAATTTATTCATCCAATTTAATGCTTCTTTTATCGACCAAAAATTATGCTAGCAGAGAAAAAAATATTGGTTTTAAATAGTCGCCAGATTCAGCAAAAAATTGACCGGATTGCTTATCAGATTTTGGAAGACAATTTGGATGAAACCGAAATTGTACTGGCCGGATTGTTATCGCGCGGATTCAGGTTAGCCACAAGATTGAAAGTTATTTTGGATGAAATTGCGCCATTTAAAATTATGCTGATCAGCATTGATCTGGATAAATACAGTTCTAACTTAAACGGTTCTTTGAGTATTCCGGTAGAAGATTGCAGCAACAAAGCCGTGGTTTTGGTGGATGATGTATTGAATTCGGGCAAAGCAATGGCTTATGCTTTTGGCATATTTATCGATATTCCGCTTAAAAAAATCAGAACGGTGGTTTTGGTTGATCGTAACCACAAAAGTTTCCCGATTGCAACTGATTTTACCGGATTGGCGCTCTCCACCGTTTTAAAAGAACACGTAGATGTAGTGTTGGATGAAAACGGCGAAGAAGATGCTGTGTATTTACGCTGATACTGTTTTTACCAGTATAAATTCATCAAACCGTTGCGGCCAGTAATTTTTTAAGATTTTGATAACTGGTTGTAATGCTGGCAAACGGATCTGCAGGCATATCATGTTCTACAAAATAATGTTTTACGCCGCCAATTTTGGCATTGGCAAACACATGCTTAAAATCAACCACGCCTGTTCCAACCGGAAGCGGTTTTTCTTTGCCCTGATCAATATCTTTTACATGCAGCAACGGAAAACGACCGGGATTTTGCTTGAACAACATTACTGGATCAACGCCGGCTTTGGTTACCCAACACAAATCAAGTTCCATTTTTAGTTTGTTCGGATCCGTTTCTTTCAATAAAATATCATAAGGAATCAAGCCGTCAACCTTTTCAAATTCTTTATCATGGTTGTGGTAAGCAAACGTAATTCCTGCTTTGTGGCAGGCTTCGGCCGTTTTGTTAAGTGTTTTTACAGAAACTTTTAAATCCGCCGCTGTATCCACCGGAATGCTGGCACAAACCAGATAAGGTAATCCACCGGCCGCTGCTTCATCTACCACTTGCTGCATGTTTTCTTTCAGGTTTAGCAGTGCCGGAAAAACCATTGGCTTGCCGTTTGCATCTTTTAGCTGCCTTCCTTTCATCAACTCTGCAATTGGCGCGCCGATAACATGATGTGATTTCCAAGACAAGCCCATCGATTTAAGATGTGCGGCAAACTGCGGCGCTTTCATCCCATAAAAACCACCTTTTTTGCTGTAGGCAGATTCTATTTCCTTGTAACCAATTGCGGCAACTTTTTTTAATGCGCCATCAAGGTCGTCATCAATAATGCTTGATAACGTATATAATTGCAAACCAATAGGTTGCCCGGCAGGATTTAAAGAATTTGCCAGTAATTTGTTGGATAATAAAGCCTGGCCAATTACTAAAGAGCCAGCGTTTTGCAAGAACTTTCTTCTGTTGTACATCATTTCAGGAATAAAATTGGTTGCGGAAATGTACAATTAAAGTGCGGCTTTTACAATATTAAGCTTTGATAATTCTTTGTCAATATAAATATTCCATTCCTCTTGTTTGCTTTGGTTAATGCCGTGCTCCGTTTCATCATCGTATTGTTTTTGCAAGCGGTTCATTTCCCTAAAAGATTCGTAATATTCCACATTAATCCAACCATCAAAATTATTGACCGGCAACTTTGCAGCTTTAATTTTTTGTTCAAAATGTTTGCCAACAATAGCTACCAAATCAAAGTGCCGCTGCTCGTGGTTTAAACTGTAATCATTTTGATTGCCTGCTTTTACCCAACTTGCACTTTTTGGCAGATAAACTTTCAGATCCAAGTTTAAGTGGATTTCGCCATTTGCAATTTCTCTTTTTTCTTCAAAACCAAAACTTGGAAATACCATTGCCGCATATTTTCCGCCTTGTGGTTTATCTTGAAAATCTGCCCAAGTTAGCAGTCGGTTTGGCGAATAATAAATTGTATCACCTTCCAATTTTTCGTGGTGATTTTTGAATTGCACTTTTACAACTTTAGCTAACTTTGGATTATGATCTGCCTGCTGATCCATCCAAGTATTAAAATATTTTAATGCTGAAATGAATGATTCCTGCAAAGCCGGCGCCCAAATATTCAACTGGTTTTCGGGTCGATTGTATTTGGTATCTAAACTATAATCGGTTAAATAAATATTTCCGGTTTCGTTCTGCAATTCAAACGTAACCGACAGTGCAACGTTGCCTTCTACCCTGCTCGCAGCGGCAATTGTTTCGGTTATTTTGCATTCTTTAATGCGGATAACTATTGGCCGTAAAGTTTTGTTCCGCAGCAAACTTTGCAATATAAAATCTTGCATGGCAGCCGTGCCGCCGCCTTTAAAATTTATAATTTGCAGTGTCGGTTTTAGTTTGATCGCAGCTGGAGAATAAACCCAGCCAACAGCAGATTTATCATTTCGGTTATCCAAAACTTCGGCTACAAAAAATTCCTTCGGCACAAACGGCAGCAATTGCGGATGCAACACAATTGGTTCCACCGGAACCACGAACGACAAAAAAAACAGGTTAAAAACAGCACCAATTACTGGTAAACAGGCTTTTAACTTTTGTTGAGAAAAGAAATGAAACAACAAGAAACTTGGCTTTGGATGATAATATAAACGCTGCTGATGCTGTTTTTAGTATGATAAATTTGCTGCTTGTAAATTTCTCCCTAAATTTTACCTATAAAAGAAGTATGGCTAATGCAGCTTAAAAATACCGTTTCGCTGCTATCAAAAACAATTGCCACCAGAATGTAACTTGTATTAAGTTTTTCGCAATGCTGTTTTTATCGGTATAAAAATGCTTCTTTTAGGTATGTAAATTTGTTGTAGAAAAAAGAAATAGAAGATATATAAGACAATGATTTTTGGGTGATAAAAGAAGCATGGCAAATATTGAATTAGATTGACCAATTTTTAAAAAACATAAATGAAATTAATAGCCATAGAAGAGCATTTTCTTACAAGCGAAATCAGAAATGCGTGGAAAAATACGGCAGAAGATGATCCTACACAAAATCTGCATTTTGGTGAAATAGAAAATCGGCTGGATGAAATTGGCCGTACAAGGCTTAATCTTATGGATGAATCCGGGATTGATGTACAGGTTCTTTCTTTAACAACTCCGGGGCTTCACAATTTAGGCACCGAAAGTATAAATCTTGCCAAACAAACCAACGATTTTGTAGCATCTATAGTCCAAAATAAACCCGACAGATTTCAGGGTTTTGCAGCACTTGCTACTCCGGCTCCGAAAGAAGCAGCGAAAGAGTTAGAACGGGCAGTAAAAAATCTTGGATTAAAAGGAGCCATGTTATGCGGACGAACGCGTGAAAAAAATTTAGATCACAAAGATTTCTGGCCAATATTTGAATGCGCCGAAGGACTGAATGTACCTTTATTTATTCATCCGCAAATTCCGCAGAAAGCAGTACGAGACATTTACTATTCGGGCTTTGATGATCAGGTTGATCTTGCCTTTTCTACCTTCGGGCTTGGATGGCATTATGAAGCCGGAATACAGTTTGTCCGGTTGGTTTTAGCCAAAGTTTTTGACCGTTTCCCAAATCTTCAAATCATTCTTGGACATTGGGGCGAAGTGATTCTTTTTTATTTAGAGCGATTGGCTTCCTTAAACAGAGCAGGAAAGCTTGACAGACCTTTTATTGATTATGCACGCCAAAACTTGTATGTAACGTCAAGCGGAATGTTCAGCAATTCGTATCTGCAACGTTCTGTTGAAATTATAGGAACTGACCGAATTCTTTTTTCTCAGGATTATCCGTACCAATATCGTCCTGGCAAAGATGCACGTCGGTTTTTAGAAGAAGCACCATTAAGCGAAGATGAAAAAAACAAATTTGCGCATGCCAATTGGGAGAAACTTATAAGTAAAATTTCATAAAGCTAATTTAGGTGCATTGTTTAAAGTTATTTAGAAGCAGTAGTCTTTACGCTACTGCTTCTTTTATCGCCTAAAATTCAAACTCATTATCCGGCATACCAATTGGTGCGCCCGGCGGCATTTCTAAAGCCGGAGCTGGCTGATAACGGTCCGGATTTTTATGGAAATCCTCAATTTGCGATAAAGCAAAATACATGGCCGCTTTTTGTTTAGGTGAGGAAGCAGCTAGATTGCTGTTCATCCATTGCTGCAACTCATTGATTTTTAGCAAAGCTTCTCCCCGCACATTTTCACCGGCACGGTTATCCGCAGCCATTCCAAGCAAATATTTTAGGGTGAGGTTATCCACCAAAATCTGCAATTCGCCTTTGTAGCCGGGCACAACCGGAGCTTTCCAGGTTTGGGCGATCAGTTTATCCAAAACCTCCAACAAACCCGGCTGCTTGCTGTCGCGCGAATTATATTCAATCAAACGGGCCGCACGATTGGTATCCATTAAATAAGATAAAGTAGCATTGGCAGCCGTTTCCGCCGCACCGATCGGATCAAAAGTAACACCGGTATGGCCACCAAAAGTTTCTACCGAAGAAGGATAGCCAACCGGCCGCGGCGGAATTTTTGCAATCAAACCTTCGGGCAAAGCCAAAGCATCAGGCGTAATTGTACTCATTAAACCGTCAAAAGCACGCCATTGCTCGGCTGGTTCTACAATTTTGGTTACGGTTTCACCATCATTTTTTAAAGCATGTGTAAAATATAATCCGCCTAAAGAATTGGCAACAGCCTCAATCTGGTAACGATGCAGCAGGTACATTGGCACTAAAACTTCTTCCAGCGTAGCCATGGGAGCGTTTTGTTTAATGGCTTTTTCAGAGAAATTATCTAAAATATGCCTGCGGATCAGCATCAGTTTATTTAGCTGATCTACCGCATTTGCGCCGTCATCCCACTGGTGCGATAAAGGATGCACGCCGCCGCCAATATCCGGAATAAAAATATGGCCTTGCGCCAGCGTTTCCTTCATGATCTTGTCCAGTTCGGCATCTTCATTTTTTCCTTTCGGGAAATCAGAATAACCCCACATGATAGCGCGTTTATCCCAGCTGCCAATTCCCGTAGCATAAGCATCAGAAACATCTATCGAACCATCTTTTTTCATAGAAAATCTTGGAAAAGGATAATCCATTACCGAAGCGCGGCCATGCGTGCTCGACGTAAAATTATGGTATAAACCTAGCGTGTGGCCAATTTCGTGGGCAGATAACTGGCGGATGCGTGCCAGTGCCATTTGTTCCATTTTGCCCGAAACCGGTTTGCCATCTTCATAAGGCTGTAATAAACCTTCGGCAATTAAATAATCCTGACGATGCCGATCAGAACCTAATGTAACCACGCCTTTCAAAATTTCGCCCGTCCGCGGATCGGTGTAAGAAGATCCGTAAGAAAACGCACGCTCCGGGCTGCCCGAACGGTTTACCCAATTAACCACGTTGTAACGCATATCCATCGGGTCAGCACCTTCCGGCAGTTCTTTTACCTGGAAAGCGTTTTTATAACCGGCTGCTTCAAATGCCTGGTTCCACCAGGAACCACCTTCTATCAATGCTTTTTTAATCAGTGGCGGCGCACCCCGATCGATGTAATACACAATTGGTTCTACCGGCTCGCTCATGGCGGCATTCGGATTTTTCTTTTCCAG